>DAOUHX010000126.1:0-2577 GCA_034428395.1 Caldilineaceae bacterium | reverse complement strand
TTTTCGACGAAGCCGGGCCTGATCTGATCCGGCGCGATCTCGGAGGCGGTGAAGGGAACGCCCAGAATCGTGCGCTTGCCTGACTCATCATCGACCAGCACGATGCTTGTCTGGGAGGTGGCTCCCCTCTCGACAAGCAGATGGCTTGTGTCGACGCCATACTGTTCAAATTCTGTCGTAATCAGGTCGCCGGAGGGGTCGTCGCCGATCTGGCCGACGTAGGAGGCTGTCGAACCCAGCCGTGCCAGCGCCACCAGCGCAGTCGCTACTTCTCCGCCGCCCTGCCGGCTGGCGGCAAGCATCTGGATCTCATCATCCAGCCCCGGCATGTAGGGGACAATGCCCAGAAAATCGACACATGCGCATCCCAAGCCGACAACGTCGAACATCTCCTCGTCTCCCCGTTTACAGTTAGTGTCCGCCCATTCCGGTGAGCGCGACGCCCCGGGTGATGTAACGTTGAAAGATGAAGAAGACGATCAAAACCGGCACAACGACGATCAAGTCACCGGCCATCAGGATACCGAGCTGATGCGTCCCCCTTCCAGCAGCCCCCATTCCGCGCGGGTTGACCGTGACAAGCGTGCTGAGCGCGACAGGGAGTGTTCGCAGGTCTCCCGTGTTGATTACAAACAGGGGCCACAGAAAATCGCCCCAGATTCCGGTGAAGGCGAAGATGCCCAGAGCCCCCATCGCCGGTGTCAGAATCGGCATCGCAATCTGTACGAAGATCCGGAACTCGTTTGCGCCGTCGATGCGCGCCGCGTCGAGAAGTTCGTTCGGTATCGTCATCGCGAACTGGCGCAGCAGAAAGATGCCGAATGGCGTGAAGAGCACTGGTACGATCAGGGCGTGGTATGTATCGAGCCAGCCCCAGCTCACCACCATGACAAAGAGTGGTACGAGGACGACGAAAAAGGGGACCATCATCGTCGAGAGGATGAGTAGAAAGAGCGTCTGTCGCCCCGGAAAGTCGAATCGAGCCAGGGCGTATCCGGTCATGGCGCTGGTGATGATCTGCGCCGCTGTGGCTGCAGTGGATACAAACAGGCTGTTGGCGTAGATGCGTGCAACGGGGAAAACCTTGGTCAGGGCGCGGAAGTTCTGCAGCGTCCACTCATCGGCGATCAGAGTGGGCGGGATGCGCAGAATCTGGTGCCCTGGTTTGAACGCCCCCAGCACGCCCCACAGGAAAGGAAAGACCACCCAGCCTGCGGCCAGCGTCAGCAGGAGGTACGAGAGCAGTTGAAAGGCTCTTCCGCCGCGCAACCAGGCGTGGGTAGGCGCGGTCGTCTCCTTCATCTCAGTACTCCCAGCGGGCGCGCAGCAAAGCCAGTTGCGCCAGTGTAAAAAGCATAATGATGGCGAAAAGAACGAACGCCATGGCCGCGGCGTAACCCGCGTTGCCGCGTCCCATGATCGTATGCTGGATGTAAAGGACCATCACCAGAAGGCTTTTGCCGGGTCCGCCATCGCGCCCGAAAAGGAATGCGAGTGTAAAGACCTGAAATGAGCTGATAATCGTGGTGACCGTGACGAAGAGCGTTGTGTGCTGGAGCAGCGGGAGCGTGACATAGCGGAAACTTTGCCACTGCCCTGCGCCGTCGATCTTGGCGGCATCATAGAAGTGTTGCGGAATCCCTTGCAGGCCCGCCAGGAAGAGGATCGTCTGCAAGCCCATCGACTGCCAGACCGAGACGAGCACCAGGCTGGGCATGGCTGTGGCGGCATCGACGAACCAATTCAGTGGCGGCAGCCCCACACTTTCCAGCACAAGGTTGGCGCTGCCCAGACTGGGGTGCATGACGTAGCGCCAGATGAGCGCTACGGCCACGCCGGCGGTCATTACCGGCGCGAAGTAGATGGCGCGGTAGAGGGCGGCGCCGCGGCGGATCATGTTGAGCATCACGGCCAGCCCCAGCGCGACCAGGATCACCGCAGGGACGAACATCGCTGTAAACTTGAATGTGGCCAGAAGGGAGGCGGAGAAGTCGGGATCGTCGAAGAGCTTGCGATAGTTTTCCAGTCCGACGAATGGTTTTTCCGGCGCCGCGATCTGGTAGTCCTGCAAACTCATCGCCAGCCCGCGCACAAGCGGATAGACGAGGAAGATCAGAAAGAAAACGATGGCCGGCAGCACAAACAGGTAGGCGGTCAACACCTGCTGGGAACGCATCGTTCTCGATCGATCGGGCGCGGGATGGACAAGAGAAGGCATTCAAACACCTCCCGCTTTGGCCTGAGACAACGCCACCGGCCGCCACATTGCCAAGGTCAAACCGGCGCGGCAACTGCCTGCCGCAAAGAGGGGGAACGAATAGGCGGTTGCGCGACGGAGAGCCAGACCTGGAGAGAGCGAAGATGGGAGAGGAGCGAGGAGCGAGGAAAGAAGATCCCTCACCCCCCGCAGTTGACTGTTCAAAGCCGTCAACTCAGTTGCAGCGCCTTTTCCAGAGTTGACATCTCCGATGCCATGGCGTCCTGCGCGGACATGCCGTCGAAAACGATCTTTTCGTAGATCGTCTCGTGCACGGAATCCCACAACGGGATGTCCGGCGGCAGAGCAAAGACCTTGCC
>DAOUHX010000125.1:0-11640 GCA_034428395.1 Caldilineaceae bacterium | reverse complement strand
GGTAACGAGGGGACCGAGATGTAACGCGCCTCCCTCTTCCCAAATCTCGGCCATGCCCGGGATGCGCGTCAGGTCGATCAGGCCCAATTGGGCGCTTTCCGGACTCCCGTCGCGCGCCAGATCGATCAGAAGGTCGGTCCCGCCGGCGATGAAGCAGGCGGCCGCGCCGTGTTCCGCCTTCAACTTGAGAGCTTCAGCCAACCTGTTCGGAGATGCGTAGAATCGATACATGTAAGCTACTGATCTTCAATACTTGTCGGCGGTCCCAGCAGACCAGCCAAACCCTTCGAAAAACCACCGTTAGAACCGACCGCCGCCGAATCCTGCATTCCGAAAACCCGGCGGCGACCATGTGGCGAACACCACTTCCCCTTCCTCGAAGTCTCTACCGACCACCGACAACTGACAACTGACAACTGATAACTAGCAACTGGCAACTGGCACTAGAATCCGCCCGCAAATGTATCGATCATCAGCTTTACATCGCCCAGAGGATAGAGGATTGGACAGGTGGCGCCGTTGTCCATGTACCCCCGCACCTTCTTCTTCACTTCGTCGGGCGTGCCGCTGGCGGTGATGCGGGTTACGAGTTCGTCGGGCACGAGCGGCATGGCCCGCCGCACCTGCTCCCTGGTCGCCGGCCAACCCAGAATAGACTGAATCTGCTCGACGACCTCCGATTTGACGCCGCTGGCCTGGGCGATGTGCGGCTGTTGGCCCAGGTATTGGGTCAGCAGTTCGCGCGCGCCGTCGAGTGCCGTCTGCTGGTCTTCATGCACGGAGCAGACGATCAGCTGCGGGCGGTCTATGTCGTCCAGGCTGCGGCCGGCCCTTCTTGCGCCGACCGCCAGCCGGTCCAACGCCATATGGTTGTATTCCGGCGGCACGCAATAGTTGAGCACCGCGCCGTCGGCGATCTCCCCGGTCAGCTCCATCATCTTCGGCCCCGTCGCACCGATCATTATCGGCACGTTACGCGGTTTCTGCCGCCCATGGACGACGTCCAGCTCGACGCCATGCACCTGATGAAACTCGCCTTCAAAACTGACGTTCTCCATCGCCAGCAGTCGGCGCAGAACCTCTACAGTTTCGCGCATCGCCTTCAGTGGCCGGCGGCGGTCGATACCCACATTTTTCGCCAGCGGATCCCACCACGCGCCGATGCCGCAGATGACCCTGTCCGGCGCGAGGTCATCGAGCGTCAGGAAAGTTGCCGCCAGCAGACCGATGTTGCGCGTCCAGTTATTGATCACACCCGAGCCGATCTGAATGCGCTCGGTGACGGCGGAGAAGGCGGCCATCGGCACGATCGCATCGCGCACCAGGCGGCTCTCTGCCTGCCAGACCGCCTCGAACCCCTTTTCTTCCGCGTAGCGCGCGTGCGCCATCCCCTCACGGATCGGGTGCTTATCCTGAAGATAGAGGGCAACGCGAGTGTGCTTTGGCGCAGTCATGAAAACTCCTGAATCAATTGATGGTGCGTAGGATAAAGCCCCGACAATTCGTTGTCAGGGCCCGGCGTCCACTAATGTTCGCTCGCAGCCTTTGTCTGAATTGTACACTTGTCGGAAAGCAGCGTCAAAGATGCACAAATCCGCCGGGTTGCCAGTGGCGTTCCTGCTGAAAGCGCGGCTTTGGCAGGAGATTCACAGCACAAATACGGTCGTTTCGTATTGGCCAATTGCACGAGGCACGAAATGGCCGGAAGCTCGCCCCTTCCTGGACCCCGCCCCGCAACACGCAATCTGTTTCTGCTCGCGGCAGTCCGTGCTATAATTCCGTGCCATGCAGAAGCAGCAGCGCAGCACAAAAGCGTCCGGCCCGTTCGGCGACGAGATCAACGGCTGGCGGTATCCGGATCGGACCGATCAGCCGGGCGACGCAAACGGACCCGGACCGGAACGCCTCACCGATGAGTGGTTTTGGACGCTCATCCGCGGGCGCAGATCTGTGCGCCGCTACCGGCCCGACCCCATTGCGCGCCCGCTGCTGGAAGGGTTGCTGACTGCCGCTGTCTGGGCCCCCTCGGCCCATAACCGACAGCCATGGCGTTTCTGCGTTGTCACCGCCCAAGCGGCCAAAGACGACCTGAGCGACCGTATGGGCACGCGCTGGCGCGCGGACCTGAGCGCGGACGGCGTCGATGCCGCGTTTATCGAACGGCGCGTTCGCATCAGCCGCGCCCGCATCACCGGCGCAGCTGCGCTGGTGGCGGTCTCCGTCTCTATGGAGGAGATGGACGATTACCCCGACCGTCGTCGTCAGGAAGCCGAATGGATGATGGCCGTGCAGAGTACCGCCCTGGCCTGTCAGAACCTGCTGCTGGCAGCGCAACAGTTCGGTCTGGCCGCCTGCTGGATGTGCGCGCCGCTGTTCGTGCCCGACCTGGTGCGGCAATCGCTCGACCTGCCCGCAAGCTGGCATCCCCAAGCGCTGATTACGCTCGGCTACGCGGCCGAAGACCCGGTCGACAAGCCAGCCGCGCAAAGGGACAGAGCGCAGAGGCTTCCCCTGGCCGACCGGGTGTTGTGGCGTTGATCAGGAAACCGCGCATCATGCAAAGCGACTATCAAATGTAGGATTCAATGGCGGCGAAATCGGAGAGTCCCGCGCGGGTCGTGGCCCTGGCCGGTGGTGTCGGCGGCGCCAAACTCGCGATTGGTTTGCAGGCGGCTTTGCCCCGGGGCGCGCTGACGGTCATTGTCAACACGGGTGACGATTTCGAGCACTGGGGCTTGACGATATGCCCGGACATCGACACCGTTTTGTACGGGCTGGCAGGCGTCAACAACCCGCAGACAGGTTGGGGGCGCGACAACGAAACTTGGAATGTACTGACTGAGATGAAGCGGCTGGGCGGCGAGAGCTGGTTCCGGCTGGGCGACAAGGACCTGGCGCTGCATCTCCTCCGCAGCTACTGGCTGGATGCGGGCGCAAACCTCACCCAAATCACCGACCGGCTGCGACGAACCCTCGATGTGCCCACCCGCATTTTGCCGATGTGCAACGAACCGGTGCGCACGCTCGTACATACTGATGAGGGAAATCTCCCGTTTCAGGACTACTTCGTGCGCCGGCGCTGCGAACCGGTCTTCCTGGGCCTGACCTTTGTCGGCGCAGAAGAGGCGAAACTGACGCCGGACATAGTAGAGGCCCTGCGGACCGCCGCTCAGATTGTCATCTGTCCCAGCAATCCCTATCTGAGCGTGGACCCAATCCTGTCGGTGCCCGGTTTGGGCGATCTGATGCGAAATGTACGGGCGCCGGTGGTGGCCGTCAGCCCAATCGTCGGCGGGCGAGCACTGAAGGGGCCGGCAGCCAAAATGATGCAGGAGATGGGCCGGTCTACCAGCCCGGTAACCGTCGCCGAACACTTGAGAGACCTGCTCGACGGCTTCGTGATCGACAGGCGGGACAGCGCGCTCGCGCAGGCCGGGATGTTAAGCCTGCCGACCCTGGCGACCGACACAGTCATGTCCGATCTGCCGTCCAAACGGCGCCTGGCCGAGGACGTTCTGCGCTTCAGCCGGTCACTCGTCGACGATGGCGCGTGACCTGTCGCCATGTACGATTCGCTGAATTCGAAACGCTGCTATGAGCTTGTGGACAATCCTGCCGGTCAAGCCCTTCGGCGAGGGAAAGAGCCGCCTGGCCGGTCATCTTTCGCCACATAGACGCCGCACACTCAACCGCGATCTACTCACGCGCACACTCGGCGCCGTCCGCCAGGCGCGTGTCGATGGCGAAGTCGTTGTCGTCAGCCGCGACAAGGAGGCGCTTGAGACCGCAGCCCGCGCGGGAAGCCATGCGCTGATCGAGGAGCCCCCCGATCCGCAACCGTCAGCGAACGCCCCCCAGCCGCATGCCAAATCCACTGAACTTCAACTCAACGCCGCCCTGACACAGGCTGCCCGCTACGCCGTCGCACGCGGCGCGACCAGAATCCTGATCCTGCCGACAGACATACCCAACCTGACAACCGAGGATGTGAGGGCCGTGGCCGCGCCGCGCGGGGCCGGACCTCAGGTCATCATCGCCCCCAGCCGCGACGGCGGCACCAACGCGCTCTTCCTGCAACCGGCCCAGGCGATTCCTTTCGCCTTCGGCATAGGAAGCTTTGCCCGCCACCAGCGCCTGGCTGAAGAAGCCGGCATCCCCGTACGCGTTGTCGCGTCCGACTCTCTGCTCTTCGACATCGACCTGCCGGAAGACTACGAAAACGTAGTTCGCGCCCGCTAGGTGAGCGCATCCGACCCGCACGCGGCGCGGTAGCCGCAGGCTGCGCAGCGGGATGACTGGCGATGACTGCGGCGCACGTCGGGCGCGCCGCGCGCCTGCCGGATCGCGTCGGCCGTTTCGAGTACGCGGCCGCGCAGTTCGTCCGTGTAGGGGATGCGCAAAGTATCGTCTGCGTAGCGCAAAATTCCATAGGGTGGCGCAGACCCGAAATTCTCCTCGACCAGCAGACAATAGGTCGCCAGCTGCAGAACGTGGCTGGAATAGGGCCGGCGCGGGCGGGCGCGACTTTTCACTTCCACGGGGACGACGAAGATATCGGCGCCCGCGCGCGTCTGCACAAGATAATCGGGGCGCCCCACCAGCCCGTAGCGGCGGCTGCGCAACGGGCGTTCCGTCGCCTGCCACGTCCCAACATCGCGGTAGAGCAGCTCTCCCGCGGGCAGGCCGCTGCGCCGGCGCTGGCCGCGCCCCAACCACAGCAGCAGCCCGCCGAGCAGCGTCAACAGGAGTGCAATCGCCAGAGAGGATGATGGGGAGAGGAGAAAGATGAGAGAGGTGAGTGAGGACACATTACTCCACTGGTTCAGCTCCGTCCGACCTGTTCTTGCAGAGGATGTCCCAACTGCCGCGCTGACAGACCTCATCCTTCTGGTTGAGCACCTCCATCTTGAAGGTGACCACACCTCCGCCCATGCGCCGCATCTCCTTCTTCTCGCGCACGGTCGCGCGCAAGCGCACGGTGTCCCCGATCAGAACGGGCCGCCGAAACTGCCATTCCAACTGCATGAAGGCCTGGACCGTGCCTTCCATAAAGCCCATGCGCACCGCCAGTCCGCTGGCGATACTGAGCACCAGCAACCCGTGCGCCACGCGCTCGCCGAACATCTGCGCCTGGCTGTAGTGCGCGTCGGTGTGGATGCGGTTCCAGTCCCCGGAGAGCGCGGCGAAGTTGACAATGTCGACCTCGGTAACCGTTCGCCCTACACTTTCGCAGCCGTCGCCGAGCGCAAACTCCTCAAAGTAAAGCCCCATCGGGGGCTGCATCGCGCGCGTTCCCATACCCATCCCTTCGCAGTCCTCGGTGGTCACTTCTAGATCCTCCAAACTACCGGGCATTCCTATCCACTGCAGTTACTATCCACTATCCACTGTTCACTATCCACTTCCGTCACACCCTTACCAGCATCTTCCCCAAATTCTCGCCATGAAACAGGCCGATGAACGCCTCGGGCGCACGCTCGATGCCCTCATAAACCGTCTCTTCCCACTTGAGCCTGCCCTCCGTCATCCAGCCGGATACATCGTGCAGGAAATCGTCGCGGCGCTCGGGATGGTCGGAGACGATGAAGCCCTGCATGCGCAGCCGCCGGCCGATCATCAGGACCAGATTGGCCGGCCCGGCCGCCGCCGCAGTCGCGTTGTACTGGCTGATCATCCCACATACCACGATCCGACCCCAGTTATTCATATACTGCAGCGCGGCCTCCAGATGCGCGCCGCCGACATTCTCGAAGTAGACGTCGATCCCGTCCGGGCACGCCTGTTTGAGCGCACGCCGCAGATTGTTCGTCTCTTTGTAGTTGACGGCCGCGTCCACGCCTGCGACCTCTTCCAGCCAGCGCGTCTTTGCTGCTGACCCGGCGGTGCCCACCACGCGGCAGCCCTTGATCTTCGCTATCTGGCAGACCTGGGCGCCGACCGCGCCGGCCGCGCCGGAGACGAACACGGTCTCGCCCGGCTGCGGCTCGCCGATGTCCAGCAGACCCACGTAGGCTGTCATCCCCGGCATGCCCAACACGCCGAGAAAGCTCTGGAGCGGCCCCAGTGACGGGTCGACCTTGGTCAGGCCGCGTGTTTCGGCCAGCGCGTACTCACGCCAGCCGAGCATGTGCATGACGAAATCGCCTACGGCGAACTCTTCGCTGGCCGAGCTGACCACCTCGCCGACCGCGCCGCCGGTGAGCGGTTCGTCGAGGCCAAAAGGCGGCGTGTAGCTGCGCGTATCCCGCATCCGCCCGCGCATGTAGGGGTCCACGGAGATGAATCTGTTGCGAATCAGCACCTGGCCGTCGCCGGGGGCTGGCAGTTCAGTTTCGACGAGCGCGAAGTTGTCCGCGGTGGGCAACCCGTGCGGACGGCTCCGCAGGTGGACTTCACGGCTGGTAATGGTTGTCATTGGTTGTCCCTGGTGGCTTCTGGTGAACAAGATCCCTGCAGTGCAACTGCTTTTCCTGGCAGCCTATCTCTGATTCCCAAGCGCACGGTGGCTTGCCACCGGTGAATTAAAGAACCCAAGAGAAGGTAAGGGCTATTTTCATGCATTGGGCAAAAAGCGCAAAAATCCAGGAGTTGAGCATCTATCTTTCGTCCCATCACGTCCGCAGCGCCACTAGCCAGCGTCCGCTCACCAGCAGCCGGAATTCGTCCGCAGAATGCTGCCGTTCACATACGGGTGCAGTCCAAAATTGGGGGTGCAAATTCCCATTTCACGGGCAGAAACGGAGCCATACCCGGCCCCTGCAGTTCCTGACCACTAACCACTATCCACTATCCACTGCAGTTTGGACGGTCGGGCCTTCGGCCCTCCCTTGTGCGGGGGGACTCCCCCCGCAACGCCCCCCTGACACCTCTCCTACCGTCAGTTGTTGGGTCTGATGCAGCCCTGCGCAACCAGCGGCCCGGCCCGCCGCCACCGTGTGTGTGCGTGGCCAGTTCCGCCGTCCGAGTTTCGACGTTTCGAGTTCCGGATTTCGGCAATTCCAGCCACCGCTGGCATGAATTCCCCGCCAGACGATTCCCACCCCAAATGTGGGCTGCACCCTTCACATGCCGGCTCGCCGCCATCCGCTGCCCGGTGTAGTATAATTGGCATCAAAAGCCGCCATCGTCCGCCCGAACAGGAGAAATCAGATGCCCGAAGACAGATCCGTAACAGGCGCAGAACTTTACGCGCGTGCGCAGTCGCTCCAGCACCGCATCCGCACCTGGCGGCGGACGATTCACCAGTATCCCGAGTTGACCTTCGACGAACACCGCACAGCCGGCTTCGTCAACAAGGAGTTGCTGGACCTCGGCATCGAGACGAAGACGGAAGTCGCCAAGACCGGCGTTGTCGGCCATATCCACGGGGGCCATGGGCCGCTGGTGGGCTTGCGCGCCGACATGGACGCCCTGCCAATCCAGGAGAAGAACGGCAGCGACTTTGATAGCACGCGACCGGGCCTTATGCACGCGTGCGGCCACGACGCGCACACCGCAATGCTGATGGGCGCGGCCGCGCTGCTCAAGCAGGTCGCCGACGAGGGCCGCTTGCCCGGCGCCGTACGCCTGCTCTTCCAACCCAGTGAAGAGGCTTCGGACGACGAAGGCAAGTCGGGCGGTATGCGCATGGTCGAGGAGGGCGCCCTGGCGGGCATCGATGCGGTATTCGGAATCCATGTGGACCCGACGCAGGACCTTGGGATCATCGCCACCCGATCCGGGCCCTTAATGGCTTCCGCCGATGAGTTCGAAATCGCCGTGCAGGGGGCCGGGGGACACGCGGCGCGGCCGCAAGCGGCAAACGACCCGATCGTTCTGGCCGCCCACGTTGTGCACGCGATCCACCATATCGTCAGCCGCCGGCTCGACCCCCTTGAACCCGGCGTCATCACCATCGGACAGATCCACGGCGGCACGGTAAACAACGTCATCCCGGACAGCGTCTACCTCAACGGTACAATCCGCAGCTTTACGCCGGACGCACGCCGGCTGCTGCAGGAAGAGCTCCGTCGCGCCTGCGGCGTTGTCGAATCCCTGGGCGGCAGCTTCGAACTGACAATCAAGGAGGGCTATCCGCCGACAGTGCTGGACCCGGAGGCGACACGGATTGCAATGGCAGCGGCGGCCGAGTTCCTGGGTGAAGAAAACGTGCCGGAGGCCTCAATGCTCATGGCTGCTGAGGATTTCGCCTACATGGCGCAGGCCGCGCCGGGCAGCTTCCTGCGGCTGGGAACGCACAACCCGGACTGGCCCCAGCGCTACTACGTCCACACCTCCACCTTTCGCATCGACGAAGACGCCCTGCCTGTCGGCGCGGCCGCGCTGGCCGCGGCCGCGGTCAAATGGATGCGGGAACGGGGCGCGAAGGATGAGAAGTGAGTAGTGTGTCGTTCCCGCCTGCCCCGAAGCGCACACATGGCGAAGCGTCAGCACATTTCACAAGCCTTTGTGCAGTCGCCAGGGGGGTCACTCTCTCTTCGCTCTTCGTCCTTCTCATCTCCCTCGCCGCCTGTTCCGCCCAGCCACAGCCGCTCGTATTCGGCGAACCGGTCTGGACCGACGGCGAGACCAGCAGCTACCGTGTGACGAACCGCGAGGGACGCATCGTCGGCACTGCTACCTTCCAAGTGAGGCGCGGCCTGGAATGGGCGCAAGAAGACGGCTGGACTCTCTACAGGGAAATCATCGACGCCGGCGTGAGCGAGCGGGCAACGATTGAAATGCAGCCGGTCGGCTATCGTCCCCTCTACAGCCATCTCGAGCGCACTGGAGGAAGCGGATCGCAGGTGGTGGAGGCGCAGATCTCGGGCGGTCAGGTCGAGCTCGCCCTGACCAATCGCCAGGGCGCAACCGTCTATGAACGGGTGCAGGTGCCCTCGGACATTCGCGACGAACGCTCTTTGCTCCTGATCCTACGCGCGCTGCCTCTGGCAGAGGGGTACGCCACCCGCATCAACGGTTTTCTGCCGGTCGTCGGCAGGATGGAACGGGTGGCATTGCAGGTACGGCGCGCCGAATCGGTCACAGTGCCTGCCGGCGCCTTTGATACCTGGGTCGTAGAATTGAAGACCAACGAGCGCACAACTCGGGCGTGGGTCGCGCGTACCGCGCCGTTCACCGTCGTCAAGTTCATCGACGGACGGTCGCAGGCTACTTTTGAACTGACCGCCTTCAGCGCCGGCTCCCGATAGTCAGCGCCAAGTCCAGGGCGCACGCCGCCCGCAGGGGACAACAGCGGGCGCCGGCATCCTGCATTGACTAAGGAAGCGGAACCATGGGCTTGAAAATCGATCGCTTTACCTGGGCCATCATTCTCGGCGTGGTCGTGTTGATCGCTGCCGCCATCGTTACGGTCGCTGTCTCGGGCGGCCGCGGCTGGCAGAGCGCCGACTATATGAACGAGAATACACCGGAGGCGGTCGTCCACGATGCCTTCCTGGCCTCTGTACGCAATGAACCGGACGTTGCCATCAACCACTACTCCAAAGATGTGCTGGACGAGGACGACGAACGGCCTTTCCGCGAGCGTTTCAACTACTACGACCACAACCGACCGGCGCGGCGGCTGCGCATCCTCGACGTAGACATCGACGAAGAGAACGACAGGGCGTACGTTCGCATCGCCATCGACAACTTCTATCAGGGCGGCCTGTTCGACAGCGGCACGTCGACTTACCGGCGCACCATCCCGCTGGTGCGAGAGGACGGGGAGTGGAAAATCGACACCGAGGACTTTTTGGATTGAGCCACCGCTTCGTGAGGGCATAAACAATGACCGAGCAGGCAAGCGCAAACCCGGACCGGCTGGCGACGATCCGACGCCTTTACCTCTATCTGATCGCGTTCATCAGCCTGGTCGCGGGGCTGTCGGCAACGTATGGACTGATCGAGGTTCTCGTGGGACTCTGGCTGACGCCCGATACGCTGCTGGACGTCAACCCGTCCGGATTTGCGCGCAACGCAATCGCGCGTCAGGGCGGATTCCTGATTGTCAGCGCACCGATCTTTCTGCTCCACTGGCGGTTAATCGGCAAACTGGCCGCGCAGCCGGGCGAGTCTGCCGCGGCCTTGCGCAAGCTGTTTCTGTACGCGGTGCTGGCTTTCACCGGCATCGTCAGCGTGCGCGCCCTCTACCTGCTCATCGAGGGTAGCCTGGAAATACTGCTCGGCTATCCCTTGCCGGATAGGGTCGAACAGACTGGCAACTGGCAGGCACAGTTCTTCCACGCTGGGGTTCATCTGGCGATCTTTTTCGCCTTCGCGCGGCTGCTGCAGGCCGACGGCGACCTGGGGCTTGAAGCCGGGTGGTCGGGCAACTGGCGGCGGCTCTTTCAGCTGCTCGCCGGCCTTCTGGGCCTTAGCCTGCTGATCACCGGCGCGGCCGACGCACTCAATCTCGTCTGGCGCCTTGTCCTCGAACCCTTCGGTGAATCCAAAATAGCTACGGTGGGCGTCGCTTGGTGGGAGCGCGGCCTGGCTGGTTCATTGGCCGCATTTCTGGTGGGCGGCCTGATCTGGCGGCTGAACAACATCTACTGGGACAGGCTCCTGACGATGCAACCGCCGGAAGGACGCATGGCGCTGCGCCGACTCTATCTCTATGCCGCCACGGTTCTGTCCGCGGCCGTCACGCTGGTCCCGGTGGCTATGCTCATAAGACTCGCTGTCCTCGTAATCCTTGGCGGGGTCGATACCAGCGATGTCAACATCGATGATCTCACAACGCCGCTCGGCCTGCTGCCGGTCGGCGCGCTGGCTTGGCGCTGGCATTGGATGCAGGTCCTCGCCGAGGCGGGGCGATACGGCGACACGCGCGAGAGCGAGTTCGTGCGCCGGCTCTACTACTACGCCGTGGCCGCCACCGGGCTGTTGCTCCTCTGGATCGGGTTGGTCGATCTGCTGCGGGCTCTGCTGGACTATCTCTTAATCGGCGGGCAATCGGTCGAAAAGGGCTTTCGCGCCTACCAGCTCTCCTCCGGCTTAAGCCTGATCGTGGTCGGCGCGCCGGTCTGGTCGCTCCACTGGCGCACGACACAGCGCGCGGCCGTGCAGGACAACGAGACCGGCCGCGCCGAGCGGGCGTCTTGGCCGCGGCGCCTCTACCTGTACGGCATCGCCTTGGTCGGCGCGCTGCTGATCCTGTTCGAGCTGGCCCTTGTCGTTTACCGTGTGCTGCTGTGGGCGTTGGGCGATCCCCAAGCAGACGTTTTCGGGGCCGAAACGCAGGGCGGTCTGGTGCGCGCCCTCACCGCGGCCGCCTTCTGGGCAGTCCATTTTCACGCCATCCGCACCGACAGCCGGATGGTGGATGACTCGCCAGAGGCCGAGGCGCTCGATGCCGACGAGGAAACCGTGGACGCGGTGAGCCGTCGCGCTGAACTGCTCGCCCGCATCGACAGCTTGGAGACGGAGCTGTCCGCCCTGCGCGCCGAACTCGTCGGGTTGGAAGATGAGGTTGAAGAGTAGGAAGAGCCGCGGGCTGATGAGGAGGACAACAATCGCCGAGACGCTGGCAAATGATGTCAGAACGATCGGTCCGCGTCCAGAATCTCCGAGACGGGCAGGGCGAATTCCGGCAGCTGGGATGATGTAACCGTGTCCCCTCGTACGAAGACAGCACCTTCCATATAGACATCCTCC
>DAOUHX010000124.1:0-4595 GCA_034428395.1 Caldilineaceae bacterium | reverse complement strand
CGGCGTCCAGTGTGGTTACTGTACGCCCGGCTTCGTCATGTCGGCGGCTGCGCTGCTGGCGGAACGGCCCAGCCCCACCCGCTCTGAGGCGCAGGAGGCGTTGACGGGCAACCTTTGCCGCTGCACCGGTTACCGCAAAATCCTCGACGCGATCGTGGCCGCCGGGGAATCGACAGACAAACGCGCGTAGGACCCGAGTATGGACTCTGCCGCAGAGGAACTTATCACTTACTACCTGGAGATGACCAGTCCGGGGCAGTTGCGGCCGGCGCGTCCGCCCGCGGAGCCTTTCACCGTCCGCCGGGCGGAGCTTGCTTTTCCTGCGCTGAACCGTTTTTTCTACTCTGAGGTCGGGCGCGCGCATTCGTGGACCGACCGGCTGCGCTGGAGCGAAGAGGAGTGGCAGGCCTGGCTGGCGCGACCCGGCATGCAGACGTGGATCGGCTACATCCGTGAGACGCCGGCGGGCTATTTTGAACTGGAGGAGCAGCGTGACGCGTGCGCGCGGCAGGCGGACGGAGAATCGGCATCGGTCGACGCGGTCGAATTGGTCTATTTCGGTCTGCTGCCTCCCTTTATTGGCCGGGGCGTGGGGGGTGCGCTCCTGACGGAGGCGGTGCGACGCGCCTGGGCTCTCGGTCCGCAGCGCGTGTGGGTCCATACCTGTAGCGACGATCATCCGGCGGCTCTGCCAAACTACCGTAGACGAGGGTTCCGAATCTATGATCAGAAGAGGGGCGAGGGGGCCTAGAGGCGCCCAGGTATTCTTTCTCCTCGGAATTTTCTGTCTCATATATCTGTTACGCAACGACGAAAGGGGGCCAGCGGGGTGGTTTGCCATCCCCGGCGCCGACACTGTCATGTCGCCCTCTTTGCCTCGCCGCGGGAACTGGCTGACGCGTCTGATCGGCCGGCTGGCGTACAAGCTCACCGGCTGGCAGATCGAGGGCCGCTTGCCCGACGAGCCCAAGCTGGTGATCGCCGGTGCGCCGCATACCTCACACTGGGATGCGGTGGTGGCGCTTGGCTTCTTCACGCTGACCGGGTTGAAGTGCCGCTGGATGGTGAAAGAGGAGGTCTTCATGTTTCCGATCAGCGGCATTGTCCGCTGGTTGGGGGCCTGGCCTGTCAATCGTGAGGATCCCGGTGAACTCGTGCCGGAGATGATTGACGAGATGAAACGCAACAACAAGTTCGTGCTGGTCATCACGCCGGAAGGCGCCCGGCGCAAGGTGAAGCGTTGGAAGACCGGCTTTTACCGTATCGCGCTCGAGGCCGGCGCGCCCATCACCCTGGCCTACGCCGACTTCGCCCGGCGGGTGGTCGGATTCGGCCCCACTGTTCGGCCCAACGGCGACATGGAGACGCAGATCGAGGAGATGCAAGCCTATTTCAAGGGGATTACGGCCCGCAACCCGCACTGGGCTTGAATTGCAACGACTTTTGTGACTTGAGGAACTCCGATGCGCGCAGTCGGCAGCAGCCTACCCCGTTTTGACGCCGCCGAGAAGGTGACCGGCCAGGCCGCCTATCCCGGCGATATCGACCTGCCTAACCAGGCCTGGCTCAAGATCGTCTTCGCGCGCGTGCCCCACGCACGCATCTTGCGCTTGGACACGACGCGCGCTGAGGCCGCCGATGGCGTTGTCGCGGTACTGACCGCGGCCGACGTGCCGGTCAACGAATACGGGCTGGTGATGCCGGACCAGCCGGTGCTGTGCGGGCTGGGCAGCACGCCCCAGGCCGAGGTCGTGCGCTGGGAAGGCGATAAGGTTGCCCTGATTGTGGCCGAGACGCCGGCGCAGGCTGAGGTCGCGGCCGGTCTGCTTGACATCGAATTCGAGCCGCTGCCGGTCATCACCGATCCGGAGCAGGCGCTGGCCGCCGACGCGCAGCCGCTCCATCCCCACCCCTTCAGCAACTTTCCCTACGAGGAGCGTAACAGGCAATCGAACCTGCTCGTCGCCCACCGCCTGCGACGCGGCGATATGGCGGATGGCTTCGCCCAGGCTGATGTCTGCGTCGAGGGCGTCTACAGTACGCATCCGCAGGAGCACGCCTATTTGCAGCCGGAGGCCGGCCTCGCCCACATCCGCGCGGACGGGCGCGTCGAGCTCATTGTCGCCGGGCAGTGGATGCACGAGGACCAGGAGCAGATCGCACACGCGCTGGACCTGCCCGCGAGCGATATTGTCGTGCGCTACCCGGCCGTCGGCGGCGCGTTCGGCGGGCGCGAGGATATGTCGATTCAGATTCCGCTGGCGCTGGCCGCGTGGAAGACTGGCCGGCCGGTCAAGACGATCTGGAGCCGCGAGGAGTCGATCGTCGGCCATCATAAGCGCCACGCGTTCGAGATCCGGGCCAAGTGGGGTGCGACCAGGGAAGGAAAGCTCGTGGCCGCGCGTATGGAGATGACCAGCGATGCCGGCGCCTACGCATACACGAGCACCAAGGTCCTGGCCAACGCCACGCTGATGTGCCTCGGCCCCTACGAGATCCCGAATGTGCATGTCGACGCGCGCACCGTTTACACCAACAACTGTCCGGGCGGCGCGTTTCGCGGCTTCGGCGGTCCGCAGGCCCACTTCGCCGCTGAAATGCAGATGACCAAGCTGGCGCACGCACTCGACATCGACCCGGTCGAACTGCGTATGCGTAACTTGCTGCGCGACGGCTCGCTCCTGGTTACAGGCAGCCCCATACCGGCCGGATGTACGGCTGTCGAAGTGTTGGCCGAGGCCGCGCGGCAGGGCGGCTGGCAAGAGAACGGAGATGGGTGGTCAGCGTCCGGTAGCTTGCGAGCAGCTTCCGAGGCGGGGCCCGCAGAGCACGAGGCGCTCACTACCAGCCTTGACTCCTCGCGAGCACGTGTCGCTCGCGGGCGCGGGATCGCGGCCAGCTACAAGAACGTCGGCTACAGCTTCGGATTCCCCGAACATTGCAACGCCTGGGTCGAGCTGCACGGCGGCGAGAGGATTGAGCGGGCGCGCGTGGGCTGCGTCGGCGCGGAGGTGGGGCAGGGCGCACACACCGCCTTTGTGCTTATGGCCGCGCAGATGTTGGGGCTGTCCCCGGAGCAGGTCGAGTTAGAGGCGGAGGATACCGACGTAACCGGCTCCAGCGGAAGCAGCTCCGCAAGCCGCATGACCTTTATGGCCGGGAATGCGATCCAGGGCGCGGCCGAGCGGGCCCTGGCACTGTGGAACGACGAAGAGCGTCCGGCCCGCGCCGAGTTCCTCTATCGTCCGCGTGCGACGACGCCCTTCGACCGTGAGACCGGCGAGTGTGACCCGAATATCACCTACGGATATTGCGCGCAGGTGGCCGACGTCGAGGTGGACTGCGAGACCGGGCACGTCACGGTCAAGCGGCTGATCAGCGTCAACGACGTCGGCAGAGCGGTCCATCCGCAGCACGTCGAAGGCCAGATCGAAGGCTGTGTGGCCCAGTCGGTCGGCTGGACTCTGCTTGAGAACTATCTGCAGGAGGAAGGGCGCACGGTCACCCCGCATTTGAGCAACTACCTGATCCCCGGCGTGGCCGACGTGGCCGAGGAGATCGTGCCTGTGATCCTGGAGTACCCGGATCCGCAGGGGCCGTTGGGTGTACGCGGCATGGCCGAGATGCCGTTCCTGCCGACTGCGCCCGCCATCGCGGCCGCTCTTCACGACGCCCTCGGAGTCTGGTATGATGAGCTTCCCTTTACGCCGGAGAAAGTCTGGCGCGGAATGGAAAGGTAGTTCGAGTCAGGGGCGAGGAGCCAGGAAATGGCCTCCGCGAACAGCGACAATCGCATAGGCAGCCTCACCTGGGGCGTCCTGCTGGCGCTGGCGGGCATCGGCCTGCTGCTCTTCAATCTAGACCTGCTCCTCCGTTTTGAACCCTACATTCAATATGCAGGCGCCGCGCTGCTGGGCCTGCTGGCGCTGGGCTTCATCGGCAGCTATCTCTCCGCGCCGAGCCATTGGTGGCGGCTGATCCCCGGCTGGACGCTGATCGCCCTCGGGGTGATGATCTACCTTACGACAGTGCGCCAACTCGACCAGCGCGTCACCGCGGCCGCGCTCTTCGTCGGCCAGGCGATCGCTTTTGCCCATGTCTATCTGCTGGACCGCGCCGAACGCTGGTGGGCGATCATCCCCGGCGGATTCATGCTCATGTTGGGCGTCACGATCGCACTGAGCAGCATCACAGAGGAGCCGGCCGCCCTGGGCACGGCACTCTTCATCGGTCTCGGTGCGGTCTTTTTTCTGCTCTATCTCCTGGGCCGGCGGCGGCAGCTGTGGTGGGCCCTTATCCCCGGTTCTGTGCTGGTCCTTTTCGGCCTCATCCTTTTTTCCGCCGGCCGCAGCGGGCAGAATCTCGTCTTGCGCTGGTGGCCGCTGCTGGTGCTCTTGCTGGGTGTGCTGCTGATCTGGCGTGCGACGCGTCCTCCCTCCAGCCGCAAGCTGGCAACCAATACCGCGCCTAAGCAGGAGCGCGCCCAGGACCAGGGATCTGCCGGCCGGCCCCGCCGGCAGCCATTCGGCGAATACAGGGGGCCCGCCCCCGGCGCAACCATTGAAGTGCTGCCCGACCCGGAGGAGTCGTAGCAG
>DAOUHX010000123.1:0-24330 GCA_034428395.1 Caldilineaceae bacterium | reverse complement strand
CTGCGACCGAGGTGCCGTCCGCGCCGATGTGGTAGTACTGGAAGCTGCTGGTGCCTTCCAGGGGGCAGAGCTGGGCCGGGGTCGCCGCGTGGGTGACGATGCAGTCGGCTTCCTGGTGGTGGCCGTCGCTGCCGTCGCCGTCTGAGTGGCCGCCGCCGTCGTCATGGGAGTGGCGGTTGTTATACTGTTCGGGGGTGTAATCCGAGCAGGCGACGTGGACGTGTGTACCATCGTCAAAAACACACCAATCTCCGGCAAAGACGGTCGTCGGGCTTACGAGGCCGGCGATGAGGACTGCTAGGGCGGCGAAAAGACGTACCTTCGTCATGACAGTGTCTCCTTTGTTTCCCCGTTTGCTTGAGTGAATCGGTTTCCGGGGCTACATTGGTGACGCTGCGCACGCTGGGTATGTTCCATCATTGACCGGCTCCCCAAAAGAGAAGCCCAGGTAAATTGTGGTCTCGTTGACGTTTGCAGGGTTCTGCAAAGTGCCTACAAGCGCAAGGAGTCTACAAATTGGATTGCCGACCATCGGGGGCAGAAGCTGTACGCATTTCTGCAAGGACAGCCTCGTGCCTTTGCGGGGCAGGAGGAAAAGTGTCGCAGTTTCGTTGAAGCAGTTTACTGGATTCTGCGCACCGGCGCCCAGTGGCGTGAACTGCCAGCCGACCTTGGCAAGTGGAACAACGTTATCAAGCGCTACGCGCGCTGGGAAGAGAACGGTGTCTGGGCCGACATGCTCGAATTTTTCGCCCAAGACCCAAACATGGCAGCGGTCGTGCCCGACAGTACAGCTGGACGCGCCCGTATGTGCGCAGCAGGCGGTTCCAAAAAATGGGGCGCCAGCGAGACAGGGCCTAGGTCGGAGCCGGGGTGGCTTCAGCGGCAAGATCCATCTCCTCGCCGATGAGCTGCGCTTCCCCTTACAGTTCATCTTGACCGGGTGTGAACGCCATGACCTTTCCCAAGCTGAATCGTTGCTCGCACCTTTCCACTTTGACGCTGCCATTGCCGACAAAGACTACAGTTCCGACCTGCTAGGAGAACTGGTCACAGCCAGACAGGTCGAGGTGTTTATCCCTTCCTCGCGGCTTTCGCAAGCGACCGCGCGGGACAATGGCCGCCTTCGCTATCGCAAGCGCAACATCGCAGGACGCTTCATCAACAGAGCCAAGTGGTTTCGACGCATTTTCACCCGCAATGAAAAGCTACCTCGACGCTTCATGGCTTTCCTGCACATTTCGGCTTCACTTATGTGGCTTTGACGAAATGTCAACCAACCCTAGTTCAAGGGGCGTTGCGGGGGGAGTTGCCCCGCACAAGGGAAGGCCGGAACGGCCCGACCGCCCAACGGCAGTGGCCAGTGGTCAGGGGCCAAGGGCTGTAGAGGACGGCTATGACTCGGCTGAACTACTCGGCGGAGCAGACTATCTGTTGACACACCAGGCCCGCTGTGTTAGCATTGCCGCCATCTTTGCACCTTTTCCAGCCCAGCAAACGATTGGTTGCACCACTCCATACACAGGGGGCGCTTCGTGCTGAACGTAGCAGTTATTGGAATGGGCGGCATCGGCAATACGCACGCAGGAGTCTACAAGGCCAGCGACCTCGCTACACTGGCCGCGGTCTGCGACCTGGACAGGGCGCGCGCGGACGCCGCGGCGCAGCAGTTCGGCGTGCCCGCCTTTTACAGCATCGCCGAGCTGGTCGGCGCGGTCGACCTCGATGCGGTCAGCGTCGCGACTGCCGGCCCTGAGAACGGCGGGCATCACTTCGAGCCGGTCATGGAGTGCTTCGATGCCGGTCTCCACGTGCTGTGCGAAAAGCCGATTTCGAACGAGATCGAAAAGGCGCGCGCGATGGCGGCCAAGGCCGACGAGACCGGCCTCTACTTTGGCATCAACCTCAACCACCGTTTTGTGCCCCCCGCGGCCAAGGCAAAACAGTGGGTCGAGGAGGGCAGGCTGGGCGATCTGCTGCTGATGAACATGACAATGTGGATCGGCAACCCCAACGAGACCTCGCCCTGGTTCCATATGCGCGCACTTCACCCGCACAGCCTCGACATCATGCGCTACTTTTGCGGCGACGTGAAGCGCGTGCATGCCTTTTTTAACCGTGCGCCCGGGCGAGTCTGCTACTCGAACGTGCAGGTCAACCTGGAGTTTGCCAACGGCGTCGTCGGCCACCTCACCGGCAGCTACGACACGAACCCGCGCCACAATCTTGAACGCTGCGAGGTGATGGGGACCGGCGGCCGCTTTGTGCTGGACAATCTGTACCAGGAGTTGACCCTGTACCCGCGGCAGAGCGACGAGCTGACGGTCGTGCGCAACAGCATCATGGATGGTTTGAGCGGTTTCGCGGCCACGTTCACCAACCGCATCAACCGCTGGATCGAGCAGGTCGACGAGGGCGCGCCGCGTGACGAAATTGAAGCATCGGGACGCGAAGGCTTGGCGGTGCAGGAGATCATCGAAGCCGCGATCCGCTCGCACCACAGCGGCCGCGCCGAGGAGGTGCCGGCCGCCTGAATTTTCAGTTATGCAACCGTTTTGGTGCCGAGCGGGGTGGGCGAACTGCAGCGCAGGACTGGACAACCAATGACGACAACAACCGATGATCTTCAGCAACAGCTCGAACTGCTCAAGCGCGACGGCTACATTCTGATTCCCAACGCGCTGCCGCAGGCGCGCGTTGAGCAGTGGAAGACCGTCCTCTACGCGCTCTACGACCGCGGCGCCTACGAGATCAGCAACGGCGTCGGCAACGTCGCATTCGAGAGCCTGCTCGCCCTCCAGCCGGAGCTGTCGCGGGAGCTGATTGGACACGAAAGCGTGTCGCCGCTGCTGCGCGCGGTGATGGGCAAACAGTGTCAGCTGCGCAGCCTGCGCGCTCACGTCAACCCGGCCGAATACCACCAGGAATGGCACATGGACTTCTACGACTACTACTACCAGGTCGAGAAGTCAGATGCCCAGGACCCGCTCCTGGGTATGTGCATGAACTCAACATTCTACCTGACCGACAACACGCCGGACCGCGCGCGCCTCACCTTTGTGAAGAACTACCTTGACCGTCCCGTGCCCGAGAAGCTGATCCCGCACCTGCGCTATACCGAAGACCGCAACGACCCTTTCCAGGTCTGGTGCGACGAGCAGGAGCTGGAGCACCTCTATCCGATGGCCGGCGACGCGGTCGTATTCTACAGCCACCTACCCCACCAGGGGGCCAAGATGGGGCCGGACCCCGAGGGTGAGATCCGTGCCAATATCGTGCTGCACTACCAGATGAACCCGATGTTTCCCGGCATAAAGTTTGTCAGCAATCCCCAGTTCACGCTCGAGACTCTGGGCTACGCCGGGACCTTTCCCTTTGCAGACCAGGAGTAACGGAAACTCTTATCAGTATCAGATTGATCAATATCAGACAGACCGAAAGGATGAAATCGATGCGATCGAAACAGACAGTGCTCGGCCTTGTCCTCGTGCTGGCGCTCCTGCTCGTGGCCGCGTGCGGTGCGCCGGCGGACAGCGGCATGGCGAGCGAAGCCCCCGCCGAGGAAGCCTCGACCGAAGATGAAGTCGTCGAGATCGAGGAGGCGGAAGAAGAGGTGATGGATATGAGCGGCGAGATCGTCGTCAGCATCGCCTCCAACGACGTGCAGACCTACCAGGCCATCGCCGACGCCTACATGGAGCTCCACCCCGGTGTGGATGTCCTTATCGAGCTGAAGGCGCCCGGCGTCGACGCCTACCTGCAGTGGATTCGCACGCAGTTCACCTCGGAGGTGCCGCGCGTTTCCATCATCGAATCGCCCCACCTGCGCGAGTTCGCCCAAGAAGGACGCCTCGTCGACTGGGGCCCCTATCTGAACAAGGAGAACCCCTACACAGGCGCGAAATGGGAGGACAGCTTCGAAGAGTGGGGTCTGAACTTGGTGCGCGATCCCAACACCGGGCAGATGTTCACGATGCCTTACCAGTCGGTCCAGACCTTCTGGATCTACAACAAGGACCTCTTCGCGCAGGCCGGCATCACGGATGTTCCGCCGCGGCCGACTTGGGACGAGTTTGTCGGTTGGAACGAGAAGCTGCGCGACGCCGGCATCATCCCGATCGCGATAGAGGGCACAACCGAACAGATCTGGGGCGGCGGCCGTATGCCGTGGCTGATGCGCTCGGCGATGGACCAGTACCACCGCGACGACCTGCAGATCATCCAGTGCCAGGAAGGCGACTGGTGCTTCCGCGAGGGCATCGACGACGTCTGGACCTACGATCCCAGCGACGTGCGCAACGACGACCCGGACCGCGTCTCGGTCAACATTGCGCGCCACCTGGCGGCGTTGCGCGACGGGGCGATCAACTTCGACAACGAGTGCACGGTCGAGATGATGACGCAGGTCGGACGCGTATTCCAGACGGCGAACGGATTCGTGCCCGAAGGTTGGACGGGCATGACGGATGCCTATCCTCTCTTCCTGACGCAGCAGGCGGCGATGCGCATGGTGCACGGCGGCATCTACACCAGCCTGCCCAAGGACATCCGCTCTCTGGCGCAGGGTGAGTACGGCGGCAGCGGAGAGGTCGACGAAGAGGACGCGGCCGCCGCGGTCGAGTTCGAGTACGGTCGCTTCGCTTTCCCCACCATCGAAGGCCCCTGCGTACAGGGGACGGCGCGCGCCAACGAGCTGACCTCTGGTTATCTCGCTCTGCCTGTCAAGGACCGCGCCCAGAATGACCTCGAAGTCGATTTCGTCATGTTCTGGACAAGTCCGCAGGGCATGCAGATCTTCCTCGAAAACAAGCTGGACACCGAGAACCTGCAGGGTGGAATCGCGGGCCCGCCACTGATCAAGAACGTGTCGCTGCCGGGCCAGTGGGAGGAAATCTTCGCGACCAGCGTCTTCGTCGGCAACTACGAGAAGCCCGGTGCGCCGGGGGACGCAGTGGCGCGCGGCTTTTTCAAGTATGAAGAGACCAAGCGCGAATGGTCGATCATGGTGCAGGAGTTCTTCGAGGGCAAGATAACGGCCGAGGATTTCGCAGAAGGTTACCAGGCCCTGCTGGAGGACAACTTCGACGGGCTGCTTGAGTTCCTCAACCTGACGCACGAGGACCTCGACAGCCCCGAGAAGCGCCCGCCTGGCTGGGTCGCGGCCGGACCGTATTAATTCTCTCCGTTCTGCGCCGCCCGGGTTAGATCGAGCGGCGCAGATTCGGATTCAGCTGACGTATGTCGACGGGCGTGTTTACGAAAGCAGAGTCGAACAGGAAACGACCAAACCGCAAAAGATCGGGCTTGCCGCTCTCGCCAGGGAGCGGCTTGTCTGGTCTGCGCGGTGCGGTCCCAATTGGCGAATTGCGGCGGATTGTAGGCGCGCTGGCGGTCGCCGGCGCGCTTCTGGCGACGCTGGCGCTACCGCTGGCGGCGCAGGCGCCGGCGGGCCTCCTCTGGGAGCACGACGCCGCGAGCCGCGTCGAGGCCGTCGCCGTCTCCGAAGACGGCGCATACGTTGCCGTCGGCGGCAGAGACAACTCTCTGCGGCTATTCAGCGGATCGGGCGAGCTGCTCTGGCAGTTCGACGAGGCCGAGAACAGCATTCTGGGCGTCGACATCTCTCCCGACGGCCAGTGGCTCGCCGTCGCGTCGGAGGACCGCTTCGTTTACTTTCTCGACGCCGACGGAAACCTCCTCTGGAAGTTCAAGGCGGCCCGCCCGATGAACAACGCGGCCGTTGCCCGCGACGGCTCCCTCGTCGCGGCCACGTCCGACGACCTCTCCGTCTACGCTCTCGACGCCGACGGCAACCTGCTGTGGCAGGAGGAGCTCGGCATCGGCGTGAGGGCTGTCGACGTTTACGGGAGCGGCGAGAAGGCGCGCGTCGTCGTCGGCTCCGATGACGGCTTCGTCACCATCTACAGTCGCACCGGCAGCTCCCTGCTGCAGGCGGGCCTCGACTACAGCGTACGTTCCGTCTCGGTGAGCGCGAACGGCGCCCGCATCCTCACGGGCGCCAGCGACGGCACGGCGACGATGCTCAATGGCGCGAACGGCTCCGAAATCTGGCGCTTTAAGGCCGAGGATACCATTACCAGCGTCTCAATCGCCGCGGACGGTTCCACAGCTCTGGCCGGCTCGGAGGACGACAGCGCCTACCTGCTCGACCGCGACGGCGCGCTCTCGCATCGCTTCGACCAGGATGAAGAGGTGCTCGCCGTTGCCCTTGCCGGCGACGGCAGCAGACTCGCCTTGGGCATAGCCTCGGGCGCCGCCAGGACCTACGATCGCGGCGCAGCCCTCGCCGGCGCGGCGCGGTCCACGGCCCAACGCCAGCGGACCTTGCTGCTGGTCTTCGGGCTGGTCGTTGCTGTAGTTCTCGCCGCGGTCTGGGCCGCCCGCAACACGGTCGCGGGGCAGCTGGCCTGGCAGCGCAGCGCGGCGGGGCCACTGGGCGTCCTACAGGCCGTGTGGAGCGCGCGCCTCTCCTACCTGCTCATCCTGCCCACGCTGGCGTTGCTGCTCACCTTCAACTACTATCCGGCGTTCTCCGGGCTATACCACGCGTTCACAGACTGGAGTCCGGGCGCGCGCACCGAGTGGGTAGGTCTGTCCAATTTCCGCTTCCTGATGGAGGACAGATTTTTTATCTCCGGCTTTCGCAACGCGGCCATCCTCGTCGTCGTCTCGGTGCTGAAGACGATGACCGTGCCGCTGCTGGTGGCGGAGTTCATCTTCAATTTGCGGAATCGCTTCTCCCAATACTGGTTCCGCACGCTTTTCGTCGTGCCGATCGTGCTGCCGGCGGTGGTCGAGATTCTCGTCTGGAACAACATTTACGACCCGGCCATCGGCCTGCTGAACGAGAGCCTGAAGCTCGTAGGCCTGGAGCATCTCACGCGCGTATGGTACGGGGACGCGAGCGTGGCGCTCGGCTCGATCATCTTCATTGGCGTTCCGTGGGTCAACGCGTTCGCACTGCTGATCTTTTACGGCGGGCTCATCTCGATCTCGAATGAGATCATCGACGCCAGCCTGGTCGACGGCGCGAGCACCTGGCGGCGGTTCTGGAGCATTGATTTGCCGCTGCTGATGGGCCAGATCAAGCTGCTCCTGATTCTCAACTTCATCAACGCAGTCCAGACTTTCGAGCTGGTCTTCCTGACGACCGGCGGCGGGCCCGGCGCGGCGACATACACGCCGGCGCTGGAACTCTACTACCTGGCGATGCGGATGGACCGCATGGGTGTGGCGTCGGCAATCGGCATGATTCTATTCTTCATTATTCTGGCGGGCACGATCGTAAACATGCGTTTCGTCAAGTCCTCCACTGAGTACGAGGCATGAGATGGTAACGGCGCGCGAGACCGAGGGCACGGGGCAAGCGGCGGCGGTTGCGGCGCGCGGCGAGAGCGGGGCGGCCGCCGGCTTCACGCTTCGTCTTGCTCAGCTGAGCGGCGGGCAGATCCTGCTTTACGCGGTCCTGATTCTGCTGCTGATCATTACTTTCATCCCGATCCTCTACCTGGTGGCGCTTTCGCTCAAGGACAACGGCCAGATCTACGGGCGCTTCTGGTCGATGCCCAATCCGTACCGCTGGGAGAATTTTGGTCTCGGCACGCTCGTCATCTGGCGGCCGATACTCAACTCGATTCTGACCTCGGGCAGCTCCACGGCGGCGACGGTCGTTCTGGCCAGCCTTGCCGGCTACGTCTTCGCGCGCCACCGTTTCCCGGGCAAGGAGATGATCTACACCGGCATTCTGGCGCTGCTGATGATCCCGCCGATCCTGACGTTGATTCCGGCCTATGTGTTAATCCTCAACATGGGGCTGGAGAACACGTATTGGGCTCTGATCCTGCCGTGGACGTCGGGCGGGCAGGTGTTCGCGCTGCTGCTGTGCCGCAGCTTTTTCGCGACGTTGCCGGAGGAGTTCTTCGACGCGGCGCGTATCGACGGGGCCAGCGAGCTGCAGAGCTTTGCGCAGATCGCGGTGCCGCTTTCGGCGCCGATCCTGGTGACGGTCGCGGTGGTGCGCCTGGTCACCACGTACAACCAGTTCATGTGGCCGCTGGTGGTCATCTCCAGCCCCAAGCGCCAAGTTGTCGCGGTCGCCCTGACGCAGTTCACCTCCGAAATCGGGGTCACGGATCTCGGGCCCCAGATGGCGGGGTATATTCTCGCCTCGATACCTCTGATCGTCCTCTTCTCCTTCGGCATGAGGCACTACGTGCGCGGCCTGACTGCCGGCGGACTCAAGGCGTAGTAGCGCCGTTATTCCTCCATCCAGTGTTGAGGTTTCTTAATGGACAAGGTTCGCATCGGCGTGTTGAGCCACGCCCACGGTCACAGCAACACCTACTGCCGCAAGATGCTCGATTTTGACGACGTGGAGCTGGTTGCGTGCTGGGACGACAACGAGGAGCGCGGGCGCGAGGCTGCGGCCGCCTTCGGCATGGAGTACCGCGCCGGGTCGGAGGCGATTACCGGCGACCCCAACATCGATGCGGTGATCGTGACGACGGAGACGAACCGTCACGCGCAGTTCGTGGAGCAGGCGGCGGCGGCCGGCAAGGCGATCCTATGCCAGAAGCCGCTGGCGACGACGCTTGAGGACTGCGACCGCATCATCGAGGCGGTCCGCCGTAGCGGCGTAAAGTTCAGCGTCGCGTTCCAGATGCGGCAGGACCCGGTCAACCGCAAGATCAAAGAGCTTGTTGAGGCCAAGGCAGTGGGAGAGATCGCGGTCGTCCGCCGGCGGCACTGCATCGGCGTGCTCAACAACGAGGCGTTTTTCACCGGCCCGACGCGCTGGCACATCGACCCAGTGGCGAATGTGGGCATGTTCTTCGACGATGCGATCCATGCCGCGGACTGGCTTTACTGGACGTTCGGCCAGGCCACGCGCGTCATAGCTGAGATCGACAATATCGTGACGAAGATTGCGCCTGACGACAACGGTGTCGCAATCTTCCGCTTCGAGAGCGGTGCGATCGGAACGCTTTTCAACGGCTCGACGACTGTCGCGGGCGTGAATACGACCGAGATCTACGGCGCGGAAGGGACGATCATCCAGGACTACGGCGACGGTCCGTCGACGATGGCGCCGCGCCAACCGGGCGCGGCCCCGTTGCGCATGATCCGGCAGGGGGACAGCGAGTGGGAGGAGTTCCACCTGCCGATCCCGGCGAGCCAGGGCGAGCGGATCGCGGACGTGCCGCGGCCGTTCATCGACTATGTGCGCGGGTTGAGCGATGAGCATGTGAGCGCGGAGGAGGGGCGCAAGTCGGTGGAGATGATCTTGGGGGCGTACCGGTCGGCGCGTGAGGGGCGGCGAATTTCACTTTGAGACCGATTCAGGCAATCGAGTCTGCAATTGCGGGTTGTCAACTCTGTCGATCTCGAGCCACTCGCTGAAGATCTGTCGTAGCTGACGATGGACTTCGTCCTAATCGTCACCGTGACAACAAGGCCCTATTGTTCCAGGACAAGAGCCAATGTAAAATTGGTCTTCGACCGACCACTCCACAACACCGTTATAGATCGGGATTCCAGTCAATTTAGAACTTCCTCAATGGAGATTCTTTCCTCCTTTTCCTGGTAAGGCTTGGCGTCCTCATTTGGGCTTCCAGAAATCGTGGCCACTTTCCGCACGGATTCCGGGACGATGCCATGGCTGGCCTTTCCTCCTCTGTTGGCCAAACCTGCCCCCAATGAAGTCTCTGATCAACTCTCGATCTTGTGAGGCATCAGTTACTCGGAGTTGCCCAAGCCTGCTATGACCGCGCTCATGAGACCAAACCTATGAGTGAAGATTTCCTCTTGGTTTGGTGAGCCGGAGTATGCTCAACCATAAACCTAATCGCAAGTGTATGAATCTACGATTGTCGAGTGCTCTCACTTCCCTGCACAGTTTTCCTAAATCAGCGGCAGCAGCGTCTTAGCCGTCTCTTCGACCAGCCAGCTATAGAACTCTTCGGATAGAACACCACTGCCGTGATCCTGGATGAACTGCAGCTGTTCGGGCGTCAGCTCCTCTTCGGCCGCGGCGACTGCGTTCTGGTAGGGGTTTGCCGGTGTGCGGTCTAGGGGTGCGACGAACTCGACCGTGAGCGCACCGTCGTAGCCGATCTCGCTTAGCGTGCTGACAATCAGGGGCCAGTCGAGCGCGCCCATGCCGCAGGCCATGCGGTTGTTGTCTGCGACGTGAAAGTCGACAAGCCGGTCCTTTGTGCTGCGGATGGCCTCGACCAGGTTGGCCTCTTCGATGTTTAGGTGGAAGGTGTCGATGCAGACGCCGCAGTCGGATCCCACCTCTTTGGCCAGCAGCATGGCCTGGTCGGCTCGATTGAGAAAGTTGGTCTCGAAGCGGTTGAGCGGCTCCAGCGCGATGCGCACGCCCTCTTTCTGTGCGTGGCCGTAGACTTCCTTCAGGCCTTCGACGGCCCAGGCCCACTCCTGTTCGGGCGTATCCATTGCGGCCACCTTGCCGACGGTCGAGGGCACGATCGTCATCTCGTAGCCGTCGAGCTCCTTGGCCATTGTGATGCACTGGTTCAAGTACTCAATGGAGCTGGCGCGGACGCTCTCGTCGGCGTCGATCAGGTCCCGCCCCTCGAACATCAGTGAGACGACCCCCCAGCAGGAGAGGCCGTGCTGGCCAAGCAACTTGCGAACATCGTGCGTGTTGTACAGCTCCGGTTCGCCGCTGAGCTCAATGCTTTTGTAGCCGTAGCGGGCGAGGCGGCGCACGGTCACGTCGATCGGCTCGGCGCGCATCCAGTTGTGCATTGAAAGGTGCATGGAAACTCTCCTGGGTGTTCTTGGCGGACTCGGGCAGTACGACCAAGGTAGCCTTTGGGGCCTGCCCGGAAGGTTACCCTTGTCCCATGCCGACCCAGTCGATTTCCAGATTTGCCTGCGTCAACAGGAGCGTACTCAGGTCGCCCACGTGCTGCTGCAGATGGCGGATGTTGTAGATCTGCAGCTCCATTTTGTCGAAAGGCAGCCAGTGGAAGCCGGACGGGGAGTCAAGGTCGGTGGCGGGCACAGTCCGATCTACTAGCGCTCGACAGTATTCAACATAGGCCAGGACCTCGTCGCGACTGAAAGGCTGATCTGCAGCAGGTTGCTCGTGCGGGGGCCATGGCGTCTGCCCGAGAAATTGGTAGCCTTCGCGGCACCCTTCCCAAAGCGTCATCTCCTCTTCGGACGGCTGCAGATAGAGATCGACGTAGAAGAGAGCGTGGTATGCTACGCGCCAGAACGGATTCGCTTGTCCCGGCTCGTCCCACATCTCTTCGGGGCAGATACTGACCGTCTGCTCCATCATCGACAAGGTGGCATGAAACTGCGAGGCGACTGTCTTCGCTATGTCCATTTTGGGAGCTCCCATTCGTGTCTAAGGCAAACCGGGCCGCGTGGACCGGTCTTTTCCAGGCTCGGACTGTCCAAGTCTCGGTCGTGCTCGTAAAGGCAATTCTAGTTTTGAGCCATCGCCGTGTCAACTTGTGTGGCTTGGGTGTGCAGTCCGATTCTGGGCCGGAAACGGTATGGCGGGGAACTGTTGCCGAGGATCGGTCAATGGTGCGCCTGCGGTTCGGACACGCGCGCCAGAAGCAAGAGATTGTCGAATTCCGCCTGAAACGCTGCGATGATGGTGTCCGGATCCGGCGCAAGGCCGCGGTCGGTGATGAGCCCGATATTCACCTGGCCTCCGTAGCTGAATATGCTGATGCCGACGCCGATGGAGCCGGATTGCGGCACCCAGAAGACGATTGTTTGGAGTAGTTTGCCAGCAAAATAAAGCTTCTGTGAGGGACCAGGCACATTGGTCAGGACCACACTTACTTTGTCGGCAAAGTAGCCGCGAACGCTCCTGGCAATTTTGTCCGACACGACGCCCAAACCGACGATAGCCTGATAGGTCACCAGTGCCTCTGGCGACTGTTTGATTGCATCCATGTGGCGCTTGGTCTCGAATAGGCGGTCGATGGGATCGGCGATGCCGATCGGCAAGGGGAGATAGACCAGCGCGAATCGATTGGTCAATTTCGTATCCTGCGGTCCGCGGATGTCGACCGGAACCATGGCCCGAATCATCTTGCCCTCCGGGTTGTCGCCGCGAGCTTCTACATACCGCCGCAAAGCGCCGGCTACCGCAGCGACCAGAACATCATTTACCGTTGCCCCCATCCGGTTTTTGACGAACTTTACATCATCCAAGGGAATCCCGCTGGACCAAGCGACCGCCTTACCGACCCCAACCGCTCCTTTGAAAGCTGTTTTGTCGTCCGTTTTCATCAGCGCCAGCTTGGCTAATACTGGGAAAAACCTTGCAGCCAGCTGTCCGCCACGCGCCGCCAGAGACTGCAGACAGGACGGATGACCCAGCCTATTGCGGCCCGCCGGCAATTCCGCGGCCTGCGGACGGGCCGCGGCGCGGGTCAGGGGAGTTGGAGGGTTACCCTTCCTGGGGAGCTCGGAGGGCGGGCGCCGGGCGCCCTCCGCAGATTCATCAGCCAGGGAGAACAAGACCTTCACCAGTGCTGCACCGTCGCCAATACAGTGGTGAACTCGCGCGAAGAAGACGCTGCCGCCCTCGTAGCCTTCGATGAGCGTAAACGTCCAAAGCGGCCGATTCCGATCCAGCGGATGGACAAGCAGTCGCGCAACGGCATCGTTGAGCGTTTTCTTATCCCCCGGCGAAGGCAGGACGATGCGTCCGACGTGGGCGCGCAGATCGAACTCCGGATCGAGCTCCCAATGGGCGCGCGGTCTGAGGGCGCCTCGGCGCTCTACCACTCGCTGACGAAAACGCTCATAGATCAGAAGGCGTTCCTCCAGCACAGCCAGCACATGCTCATATTGCAGCGGTTCCTCAAAGATCCAGAAGCCGTTGATCACCATCGGATTGGCTGGGTCGTCCATCATGAGCCAAGCTCGATCGACACTGGACATCGGTTCGCGGCCGGTCATTGGCATGCCCTCCGTGGCTCCCATCTGGGACAAGTGAATCCTTTTGCGCGCCGGCTCAGGGGGAGCGAAAACAGAAAGAAGCTTCAGAGATTCAATTCTCTACGCCGGGATCCTTTAATCTCTTTCGCATACTCTTGACGCACCCGCGCCAAGGGCCCGCGATGAACTCTCCGACTCGCGGGGCTCTGAACATGGCCTGATTGTAACCGAAATATCATGTCGCGCCACCGTGTGCCAGCTGCGGTTGCGGTTGACAGCCGCCGGCAGTATGGGTTTGCCGATTTCATGGAGCAGACCGGCCGAGGCAAGCCGACCGGCAGGTGTAATGATCATTGAGGGTTGTCCAGTCTCCGTCTTTCCCGTCCATCAGATCCGGGCGACCTCATCGAACTTCCCAGCAACCGAGTCCATCGAATTGGACAGACGTGAGGTGTCCCCGGCACGTCCCTTTGGCGCCAGTTTGAAAATCAAGTAGCGGCGGCGACACGAGGATCCTTAGTGCAGATGGAAGCGAAGTAGACAAAGCCTTCCTGACTCGAGTTGCAGTGTTCGTAGTCTTTGCTCGGGCGGCGATGGCGGCTTGGCCAGGCGAAGGTGCGCTCGACGACCCAACAGCGCGGGAGGACAGCGGTCGGCGGCGAGATCGGTTGGCGATGCGCGGACAAGATCACATCAGCATGGCAGCGCGTTGGCGACTGGCTGGAATCGCACACACGGTGGTATCAGCTCGACTGGCGCTGAGGCGTCAGCTGGGGACAGGCACGCACGGTGGCATAGCTACAGGGGGGCGTTGCGGGGGGAGTCCCCCCGCACAAGGGAGGGCCGGAACGGCCCGACCGCCCAGAACGGCCGTGATTCGTGATTCGTGATTCGAACTGCGGGAGCCGCGCACGTACGCTGGCGTCGTGTCCGCGTCATGTCGGCGGCAGGCTGGAGTCGAGCAGGCACTGTGGCGTTGACGCGTCTGACGCTGACACGGCAGCTGGGGACACGCACGCACGGTGGCATCGCTACAGGGGGGCGTTGCGGGGGGAGTCCCCCCGCACAAGGGAGGGCCGGAACGGCCCGACCGCCCAAGGGCAGTGGACAGTGGATAGTGGATAGTGGATAGTGGCCAGGAGTTGCCGGCACTCGCAACTCGGGGGACCAGAATCTGTACTCGGTTTGGACTTCATTTGAGGTGTGAATTGGGCGTCACGCATGGATGGCCTGTGTCTGGACAAGAACGGGCAAGGCTGCTACGCTACAGTCCGCATCCGGCGCCGTTTCCAGGTGGAAGGAGGAGGATGGAGGGGAAGGCCCAAGGGTCGCTGATTGCAAAAGCGATCTACCGCTTCGCCCGCACGCGCAAGATCCGGTACTATCGGGCAGAGCGGACGCGCTCGGGCATCGAGTTCCTGTATCCGATCAGCGTGGGGGGCTCGCGCATCGTCGACACCAGCACGGGCGGCCGAGATTACGTTGTGCTCTATCTGCTGACGAAGTGGGGCAAGCTGGCTGCCGGCGGCTACTGGCTGAAGCCGAGGCAGATTTTCGAGAAGGCATACGTGACCGACGCGACGCCGGCCGACCTGGTGCTGGTCGCTGAGCGTATCGAAGACCTGCCCGACGCGCACCTGCTGCTGGACGACGTGCTCAACCGGAACGAGGTCGAGATCGACCTGGAGGTGTGGGGCAGCGCGCTGGAATGAAGGGCAGGACCAGACAGTCGAGGGGCTATTGATGAATCTGCTGGAAGAGGGGACGGAGCTCGCACTTGATTTCGGCAAGCTGCAGGCGATCGGCCGGGGGGAGGCTGCGGTTATCCCGGTGGCGGTGCAGGACGCCGACAGCAAAGAGGTGCTGATCATCGCCTACGCCAACCAGGAGGCGCTGGCCTATACGCTGACACATGGCGTGGCCGCTTTCTGGAGCACGTCGCGCCATGAGCTATGGGTGAAGGGTGCGACCTCAGGCGACACGCTTGAGCTGGTCGAAGTGCGGGTCAACTGCGAGCAGAACTCGGTGCTGTACCTGGTGCGTCCGCTGGGCGCGGGCGCATGCCACACGAAGAACGCAGAAGGCGTTGCGCGGGGGGGCTGCTACTATCGCCGGATCGTGCAGGGCTCCCATGCGGGCGGCGGCGCAGGAGAGGCGCGGACGCGCGATTGGCAGCTGGAGCAGATAGTTCGGGCGGAGTGACCGGATGTTTGAAGTCGCTCGAATGACACGCGGATATGCTCCATATCAAACATACTGAATGCACCTGAATTGAGGACTGAGATGAGCCGCTTGACACTCGGAGTGCCGAAAGGGAGTCTGCAGGAGTCCACCATCGCCCTTTTTGCCAAGGCGGGCTATCAGCTATACGTGCGGGGCCGCTCGTACGCGCCTTACATCGACGACCCGGAGATCGGCTGCCTGATGTTCCGGGCCCAGGAGATTGCCCGTTATGTCGAGCGCGGGGTGCTCGACGTCGGCCTGACCGGCCAGGACCAGGTGCTCGAGAGCGAGGCGGACGTGCGCGAGGTGGAAGACCTTGTTTACAGCAAGGCCACCAACCAGGCATACCGCTGGGTGCTGGCCGTTCCCGAAGACTCGGACATACACTCGCCGCAGGACCTGGAGGGAAAACTGATCGCGACCGAGCTGGTACAGGTTACGCGGCGTTACCTGGAGCGCCACGGGGTCAACGCCGAGGTCGAGTATTCCTGGGGTGCGACAGAGGTCAAGGCGCCGCTGCTGGTCGATGCGGTGGTCGAGGGCACGGAGACCGGATCCTCGCTGCGTGCGAACCGGTTACGCATCGTCGACACGGTGGCCGAGTCCACGACCAAGCTGATTGCGAATCACGGTGCGTGGCGCGACCCGTGGAAGCGGAGGAAGATCGAGAATTTGGCGCTGCTGCTCAAGGGCGCGTTGCAGGCAGGCGCGAAGGTTGGGCTGAAGATGAACGTGCCGAGGAGCTCGCTTGAGGCGATTACGGCCGAGTTGCCGGCGTTGCACGCTCCGTCGATTACGAATCAGACGGATCCTGACTGGGTCGCGCTGGAGGTGATAATCGATGAGAAGATCGTGCGCGATTTGATCCCGGATTTGAAGGAGGCGGGTGCGACGGGCATTATTGAGTATCCGCTGAACAAGGTGATCTATTGAGTTGAATAAGTCAAGAGTCATGTGAATTGGCCTGGGGCGAGCTCCGTCTAGGAGGACTGCAATGCTTCAAGGACTACTAATTCGAAACTATCGCATCTTTGAATCACTGAAAATCGACCAGTTACGTCGACTAAACCTAATAGCTGGCAGCAACAACTCTGGAAAGACTAGCTTGTTGGAAGGGATCTTCCTGCTTGCAGGCGGCAGAGCGGAACTGGCCCTAAATGGGCACATTGCTCGTGTAGATCTCAATTCAGAGGTCCGGCAGGTTGGAGACAATTTCTGGATGCCCTTTTTCAACAATCTCGATATGACTAAAGCAATCAGGATTGAAGGCTATAGTGAGTCTCTTGGAACACTCGCACTCGAAATAACATCGGACCGAAATCGAACTTCAGAGATCCTAGTAGACTCGACAGACGGTATTTCTGCTACCAACAGGCCAAACAAACACAAGCTTGTTTTCTCGTACGAACACGCATCTCGCGAACCCATCAAGAGCCACATTCAAGAGGCTGGAACGCGAATAACTGGCGAGCAACCTGACTTGGACATTCCATATAAGGCAGCCATAGTATTGTCCAGGATACCGAACGGCCAGGAAGATGCAATTCGACTGGCGAACCTTAGGAAACAGAAGCGGGACCATTTGCTTTTGGAAGCCCTTCGAGTAATCGAGCCGAGGCTTCAGAGCGTCGAGGATAATTCGGCGAGTGGTACGCCCCTCATTTGGGGTGACATTGGTCTGCCAGAGTTGGTTCCATTGGCAGTTATGGGAGAGGGTATGAGTCGCCTTGCCCGTCTGGTGCTTTCGATTTCAGCTGTCGCAAACGGGCTAGTCATGATTGATGAAATCGAGAACGGCATCCATCACACACTTCTTCCCAATTTATGGCGGGCAGTTGATTCTGCGGCTGAACAATTCAATACACAGGTGTTTGCGACGACGCACAGTATCGAGTGCGTGTGGGCCGCGCACGAGGCTTTGGACGATGAAGACTTCCGTCTTCACAGGCTTGAGGAAATCGACAATTCAGTGAGATGCATCACCTATGACCCCGTGGCGATCGAAGCGGCTCTCCAACATGACCTTGAGGTCCGCTAAGTATGCCAAGGCCAACTAGGGTGGAATCGGAAATCCAGCTATTGGTAGAAGGAAACGACCAGAGGAACTTTTTTGAAGCCTTCATCGAGCACTTGTCGATTCCGCATGTTCAAATTCAGAATTTTGGCGGCATTCGCGAGTTGGGCAGCTTCCTGCTTGCTCTAAGAAACGCGCCAGGCTTCGGTGGCGCAGTAAAGAGCGTGGGGATAGTGCGAGATGCGGAACTGTCCGCTTCTAGTGCCTTTGACAGTGTTCTCTCATCTCTGAAGGGTGCTGGCCTAGATTTACCCGAAAGGCCAGAGATTCCCAGTTTGGGTACTCCTTCCATTTGTGTACTGCTATTGCCGGGTGCCAACAAGCCGGGAATGCTTGAGACACTCTTGTGCGAGACGTTTAGAGGCACACCTGAGGAGTCCTGCATCGATAGCTTTTTCCAGTGCATCGCTGCTGCCAAGCTGCCAGCAATCAAACGGCTGGACAAAGCCAAGGCGTGGGCTTACCTGACCACAAAGCCTGACCCACACCATTCCGTAGGAGTCGCTACCAAGAAGGGTTATTGGGGCGATTTGGACCAACCCTTGTTCAGTGATATTTGCAGTTTTCTCAAGACATTGCAAAGGGTGGATTGATGACTTGGAAAAGGCAGGTAATGCTATAGGAGCCGCCCCATGTCGATCAAACAGTCTGTCTGTATCCCCATTTTGCCGCAGGACGTGATGCCGCGCGAGCGGTTTTTGGCCGAAATCGCGGCAATCGGCTACCCGGCGATCGAGATCTGGCAGCGGGGTGACGACTTCGTGGAGCTGTGCCAGACGGCGGCCGACTGCGGCCTTCAGATGATCAGCATGATCGGCCACGACTCGCTGCCCGACGGCCTCAACAACGCCGGCAACCACGACCGCATCGAGGCGGAACTGCGCGAGTCGGTCGACCTGGCGGTGGCACACGGTCTGCGTGCGCTAATCTGCTTCAGCGGCAACCACATTGCGGGCATGAGCAACGAGGAGGCGATCGCCAATACCGTGGCCGGGTTGCGGCGCGTGGCGCCGTATGCCGAAGACAAAGGCATTGTCATCAATCTAGAACTGCTCAACTCCAAGGTTGACCACCCCAACTACCAGTGCGACAACAGCGCCTGGGGGCTGGAGGTTCAGCGCGAGGTCGGCAGCCCGAATGTGAAGCTGCTCTTTGACATTTACCACATGCAGATTATGGAAGGCGACGTGCTTCGTACCATAACCGCCAATCTGGATGCCATCGGCCATCTGCATACGGCTGGAAACCCGGGGCGGAATGAGCTGGACGACTTCCAGGAGTTGAATTACCGAGGCATCTGCCGCGTGATCAGCGATGCCGGATACGACGGCTACATCGGCCACGAGTTCAGGCCCCGCGGCGACCTGGTTGCCGGCCTGCGCCAGGCCTACGAACTGTGTAACGTCGACTGAGGCCCGGGACGTTGCCGGCCCGCGGCATCCCCAGCATCCGTTCCCTTACCTTCCAACTGACAAGGAGTCGCCATGCCGCGCCTGCCCCATGTCATCTACATTCTGTCGGACGAGCACTTCGGCGGCGCCATGGGCCATATGGGCGATGCGAATGTGCGAACGCCAAACATGGACCGAATGGCTGCCGAGGGGACCAGCTTCGAACGCGCCTATGCCAACTGTCCGGTCTGCACGCCGTCGCGCGGCACGATCTTCTCGGGACGCCATGCGCACGCCGGCCCGGTCCAGTTCTTCTTCGACGTTTTCAAGGCGAGCGCGCCCAGCACGGCGACTATGCTGCGGGCGGCCGGCTACCACACGGCCTATTTCGGCAAGTGGCACTGCGGTGTCGTCCACGACCAGGAGCCGGCCCTGGTGCGGGAGCGGCGGGAGGAGTACACGCGCTGGCCGCATCGCACGCCCGAATATCATCGGGCCGGTTTCCAGGACTGGTACGGCTTTGAAATCAACAATGCCCCGTTCAAGGGCTTCTACTATCACCAGGACGAGGCCAATCCACGCTGGATGGACGGCTATCAGACGGACGTCCTGACCGACCTGGCAATCGAGTACCTGGGAGCCTATGACCGCGAGCAGCCGCTCTTTCTTGTGCTCAGCGTCGAGCCGCCCCACTTTCCGCTGGAGGCCCCGGAGGCGTTCAAGCGCTTCGACCCCGAGGCGCTGGAAACGCCGCCCAACTTCGCCGATTCGCCGGAGATGCGCGCCCAGCTGGCCACCTACTACGCGATGGTCGAAAACCTGGACTGGAACATCGGCCGACTGGTCGACGCGCTGGACGGCCTGCCCGATTTCAGGGACAACAGGTTGACTGTTTACTTTTCCGATCATGGCGACTACATGGGTGCGCGCGGCGCGATCAACCGCAAGGAGCATCCGCACGAGAACTCGGTGCGCATTCCGGCCATCTTTCACTGGCCGGAGCAGATCCCTGCGCAGGGCCGTCGCGACGGTCTGCTCTTCAGCCTCGTGGACATGTTGCCGACCACGCTCGGTCTGCTCGGGCTGGAGGCGCCGGGCCACTGCCAGGGGACCGACTTCAGCGACGCGCTGCGGGGTGGGCGGGCGTTCAGCGGTCCGGACGCGGTCCTGCTGGAAATGTCGGGCATCCCGCGCTGGACACTTGACTCGCTCGACTGGCGCGGGCTGGTCACTTCGCGCTGGAAGTATGCTTTCTACGAGACCGGCCATGAGTTGCTTTTCGACCTTGAGAACGACCTGTTCGAGATGAACAATCTGGTTGAAGCCGACCCTGAAACCTGCGCGGCGATGCGGGGGAAGCTGCTGGAACTGCTGGCGGACAGCCGCGAACCTTACTTCGACGTATTGATTGAGGACGGGGCGCCGGCGCAAGGCCCGGCGCTGGACGTGGGCGAGTCCCGGCGCACGGGTAAACTGGCCCCCATCTGGCCGGAACTGGTGCGCGGCCTCGAATCGTGACAGAGCTCGACCTCCAACTTCCAATTGATATTGGCCCTCATTTGGCGGCGTGGCGGACCGACGCGTCGGTCGCTTTCGCCCTGTTGGGCAGCTACGCGCGCGGCGACGCAGGCCATTTCAGCGACTTGGACATCGTCCATTTCGTGAACGATGACAGGCTTGCGGATGACAGCCGCAGCTTTCTGATCGAGAGAATCGCCGGCGGCAGTGCATCGGTCCCAGCCGGGAACGGCCGGAGCCCATCATGCTTGGTCGTGCGAAGCACGGCGACGCCGGGCCAGGTTGAGCGTTGGTTCACTGAGCCCGGTCAGGCCGTCAACTTCGTCGCAGGACTACGCGAAGGGCGTTCCCTTTGGGACCCACACGGCGTCTTCGCCGCGATTCAGGAGAGGGCGCGACGGTTCGAGTGGACAACGGCGCTCCAGGAAGAGGCAAGCCGGCTGGCGGGACAGGAGATGGTCGGCTGGATCGAGGAGGTGCACAAAGGGCTGGAAGGACTGCGCCGCAACGACACCGGCCGGCTGCTCAACGCCCGCTTCGGCCTGTCCTGGGGACTGGCCTGGGTCGTGCGGCTGCAGAGAGGGGTCCTCTCGGCGAGCGACAACAGTTTTTTCGATGACGTTGTCGCCGCGGTCGGGTCTGAGAGCGAATGGGCCCGCCTCCTATGTGGCGCCTTTGGCGTATCCGATGGAGATTCGTGCGTCTTCTCATCGCTACACGAAATGGTGCGCGCCGGGCTGCTGCTCTACTGCGAGACGTTTGAATTGCTGAAGAAAGCAGTTGCGGGCGAACATTATCCACTGATCGAGGCGACAGTTCGCTGCATCCGCGCAGAATTGGGAGAGAATCATCCGACTGACGGGCGCGCCAGATCGGGGAGACACATACGTCCCTGAACGCGCGACACCAGTTGCGCCAATCCCCGTTTCTTCGGTAAACTTAGGCCGCCAACGGTCGACGGCCATACGCGAAGGAGATGACCACATGTTGACACAGGAGCAGATCGAATCTTATCACGAAAACGGCTTCCTGCGGATCCCCCAGGTCTTCACGCCCGAAGAGACACAGGAGCTCTCCGACGAGATGGACCGGCTGGTCGAGGACTGGGCCTTTACCAGTCCGGGTTGGACGGGACCCTGGCGCCTGGCGTATATGGACCCGGAGACCGAAAAGAAATCGCAGCTGACTGCGATGCACGACCTTCACTTTTACTCGGTTGCCTGGATGCGCGCGGCCACGAATCCGAGGCTGGCGAAGGCGCTGAGCCAGTTGCTTGGGAAGAACGTCGAGCTGCATCATACGACGATGCACATCAAGCCGCCGCAGACCGGTCACCCATTCCCCATGCACCAGGACAACCCCTTTTACGGCCATGAGGACGGTCGCTTTATCGACACGCTGGTCCATCTCGACGATACCTGTCACGAGAACGGCGAAATTCGCTTTCTTGCCGGCTCTCACAAGATGGGTCACCTCGAACATATCACAAAGACAGAGGAGGGTCCCTGTTCGCCGCATCTGCCGACCGACAAGTTTCACTTGGAGGATACTGTCGCGGTCCCGGCCAGAGCGGGCGACGTCGTGATCTTCTGCATCGATACCGTCCATGGCTCCTACCTTAATCAGACGAAGAAGCCGCGCCGGCTGGTGCGCATGGGCTACCGCGACCCGGACAACCGCCAGGAATACGGCCAGAGCATGGGGCGACCGGGTGTAATGGTCAGTGGCTATCGTATCCGCCAGGAAGGCGACGAGCTGCTTCCGATTGCATGACTCACGAGTGAAACAACTCGATCCGCCCCGACCTTCAGACTGGAGAGGAAGCCATGCTTAACAAGGAACAGGTCGACTTTTACCACGAGCACGGCTACCTGCGCATTCCGCAGGTTTTCACGCCGCAGGAGACACAAGAGCTCTCCGACGAATTGGACCGTCTTGTCGAGGATTGGGCCTTTACCAGTCCCGGCTGGACCGGCCCTTGGCGACAGGCCTACATGGACCCGGAGACCGAGAAGAAGGCAAAGTTGACCGCCATGCAGGACCTGCACTACTACTCGGTCGTCTGGATGCGCGCGGCCACGAATCCCAGGCTGGCCGAAGCGCTCAGCGACCTCCTGGGCGGTAATGTTGAGCTGCACCACACGACGCTGCACATTAAGCCGCCGCAGTCGGGACAGCCGTTCCCAATGCACCAGGACAACCCGTTCTACCCACACCAGGATGGGCGCTTCATCGACGTACTGGTGCATCTGGACGATACCTGCCATGAGAACGGCGAGATACGCTTCCTGGACGGCTCGCACAAGCTGGGCCACCTGGAGCACATCACCGAAACAGAGGACGGCCCCTGCTCGCCACATCTGCCGACGGACGAGTTCCACCTGGAGGAGACAGTACCGGTCCCGGCCAAGTCGGGCGACGTCGTCCTGTTCTGCATCGACACGGTCCACGGTTCGTACATCAACCAGACGAAGAAGCCGCGGCGGCTGGTGCGCATGGGCTACCGCGATCCGCAGAATCGCGAGGTAGACGGCAAGAGGGTGGAAAGGGCCGGCATGATCGTGAGCGGCTACCGCGAGCGAAAAGAGGGCGACGAGCCCTGGCCTACTAAGGCCGCGAATACGTAGGTGAACGAGGCCGACAGGTCCGGGGAGTTGGCGACGGGTGATTTATGACACACTGATCGTTGGTGCGGGTTCAGCAGGAAACATCCTCGCGTCCCGGCTGAGCGAAGACTCGACCCGGCAGGTGCTCCTGATCGAAGCTGGGCCAGACTACCCGTCCGCAGAAAAACTGCCAACTGATGTCCGGCTGGGATTCGCGTCTTCCGCGGGCATCATTGCGACGAGCCACGACTGGCGATATGTCGGGGAGGCGACCGTGCAGCGCGCGGAGATGCCGGTGCCGCGCGGCCGAATTGTGGGCGGCTCGAGCGCGATCAACGCGCAGATCTTTCTGCGCGGCGTGCCGGAAGATTTCGAAGCGTGGGCGGCGATGGGCAACGACAGCTGGCACTTCGACCAGGTCCTGCCCTACTATTGCAAGGTGGAGAACGACCTCGACTTCGGGGCGGCCGACTTTCACGGTGACGACGGCCCGATCCGGGTGCGCCGCTATCCCGAGGATTCGTGGAGGCCGGACCAGGCGGCCTGGGCGGGGGCTTGCCGCGCGGCCGGCTTTTCCGAATGCGCCGACGCAAACCGGCCGCACTCGACCGGAGTTGGCCCCTTTCCGCTGAATACGATTGACGGGGTGCGTCAGAGTACGGCCCTGACCTACCTGGCGGCGGCCCGCGGCCGGCCCAATCTGCACGTCCTGGCCGACTGCACGACCCACCGTATTCTGCTCGAGAAGGGGAGGGCCGTGGGCGTGGAGGTGGAGCGCGGCGGCCAGATCGAGAGGACTAACGCTGACGAGATCGTTATTTGCGCGGGCGCGGTCGCCACACCGCAGATCATGATGCTTTCCGGCATCGGGCCCGAGGCGCATCTACGCGAAGTCGGTGTAGAAGTACGCCATCATCTGCCTGGCGTCGGCCGGAACCTGCGAGATCATCCGACGCTTAACTTGCACTGGCATTTGAAGTACCATCCGGACAACCGCGCTCACTGGCACCAGGTTGGTCTGCGCTATACGGCCGATGGGTCTAACATTGCGAACGACATGATCGTCTACGTCGCGGCGACGCCGGATCTGAACGGCAATGGAGCCGGAGCTGAACGGCGAGATAGTGATGAGATCCTGTTTGTGCGGCCGACAGTGAACCTGGCGCTGAGCCAGGGCAGTCTGCGGCTGCGCAGCGGCGATGTCCACGATCAGCCGGTCCTGAACTACAACTATTTTGCGGAGCCATTCGACCGAAAGCGCCAGCGTGAGGCAATCCGCCTGTGCATCGAGCTTGTAGAGGAGTACGCAGGCTTTCGCCCGCTGATCGGGCCCGTGTTGTACGGTCCCGGAGACGCTCTGCACGACGACGCGGCGCTGGATTCGTGGATTCTGGCGAGTGCCGACACCGGCCATCACACATCCAGCACGTGCAAGATGGGGCGGCCTTCTGATCCGCTGGCGGTCGCCGACCAGGGGGGCCGGGTGCACGGCGTCGAGGGGCTGCGTATCGTCGACGCGTCGCTGATGCCGGACAGTGTGCGCGCCAATATCAACGCG
>DAOUHX010000122.1:0-6196 GCA_034428395.1 Caldilineaceae bacterium | reverse complement strand
AATTGGACGTTCGGCCGCCTTGAGAAGGGCGACGGCCTCGGCGATGCGGTCCGGATGCGGGCGCCGCCGTTCCACCTGCCAGACCCGTTTGTCGAAAAAGTAGGCCGGATAGTCGTAGGCGTGCGCCTGCACGTCCTGCGGCAGCGCGACTGTCACGGCGCCGGTATCGGCCGGGTCGACCAGAACTCTCATCGCTTCCGGCAGTGCCGTCAGCAGCTGCTCCGGCCGCGAGATGCGATCGAAGAAGCGGCTGACCGGACGGAAACAATCATTGACACTTACGTCGGCCGAGATCGGATGCTCGAGCTGCTGCAGCACCGGACCCTGGTAGCGGGTGACATAGTAGTCGGACGGCAGGAGAAGCACCGGCAGCCGGTTGAGCGTCGCCGTCGCCGCGCCGGTGACCATGTTGGTCGCGCCCGGCCCGATCGACGAGGTGCAGGCGAAGGTGGACAGGCGCAGGTTGGCCTTGGCGAATCCGCTGGCGGTATGGACCATCGACTGCTCGTTGCAGGGCTGGTAGAAGGGCAGGTCCTGGCCGTATTCCTCGATCGCCTGCCCCAGGCCGGCCACATTGCCGTGCCCGAAAATACCGAATATGCCCGGGATCAGGCGCTGCTCCTGCCCGTCGCGTTCACTGTATTGGGCCTGCAGATATTTGACCACCGCCTGGCCCATCGTGAGCCGGACCGTCCCTCGCTGATTTCCGTTTGACATGCGCTATCTCCTTGCGTGGGTTTCTTGAATCTCAAGAAAATGAACGAGCTTATCCGGCGCTCAGATCAGGATATTCCGTAGCATCTTCACCGCCAGTTCGAGACCTCGCTGTGGGTCGATCAAGGGGTCTTCGTGCTCAATCGAGATGGCGTCATCGTAACCAACCAGCCTGAGCGTGGTCAGAAAGTTGCGCCAGAACTCCTCGCCATGCCCGAAACCGACCGTTCGGAAAAGCCAGCTGCGGCGTTCCTGTATCTCAAATGATTTGGCGTCCAGAACGCCGTTGACGCGCACGTTATGCTCGTCTATGCGGCTGTCTTTGGCATGCACGTGGTAGATGGCCTCCCCCAGGACGCGCGTCGCCTCAAGTGTGTCAATGCCCTGCCAAAAGAGATGGGAAGGGTCGAGATTGCAGCCGGCAACCGGCCCGATCGCATGGCGCAATCGCAGGAAGGTTTCAGGATTGTAGACCATATCTGCCGGGACCATCTCAAAGCATAAACGAACGCCGTGATCATCGGCAACCCGCGCCCGTTCCTTCCAGTATGGGATGGTCTTCTGCTGCCATTGCCACTCCAGCATCTCCTCGACCTGCGGCGCCATTGGCACTGTAATCCAGTTGGGCGCGCGATCGCCGGGGGCGGCGGCAGGAAGTCCCGCCAGCAATGTAAGCCGGGTGACGCCCACCTCTGCTGCCAGGGCACATGTGTCGCGAAATTCCCGGTCGTACGCCTGCGCAATCGCCGGGTCGGGATGGAGAGGCCGCCCGTGAATGGCGAAGGCGCTGACCTCCAGACCGTTGGCGGAAAGGGTCTCCTGAAAATGCGCCAGTTGGGAGGGTTCGGCGATGAGCCTGGCTGGGTCGCAGTGCGATTTGGCGTAGAATCCGCCGGTCGGTATTTCGATCGTCTCCAGACCCAGGCCGCGCATTTTGCGCGCTGCCTGGCACAGCGGCTGATCGAGGAAGAGGGTCGAAATCGCGCCAATCTGCATAGGCATCCGCTCCCAAGAGGCCGGCGTTTACAGCGTCACCAGCTTGCCGGTTGCGGCGGACTCGTACAGCGCCAGCACCGAGCGCAGGATCCTGCGGCTCATTTCAAATGTCATCTTCGGCGCCTCGCCATCGAGCAGGCAGGACTCCATCGTCTCGATCTCCGTCTGATAGGCGTCCTTGGCCGGCGTGACGATGGTCTCGGTGCGCCCGTCGCTGGTCGTGAGGAACATTTGCTGGTCCTCGTCCTCGGTGCCGGGGCGGATCGAGGGATTGGGGATAACCAGCGTACCTCCGCTGCCTACGACTTCGAGGCCGTAGCGTTGGGCTGTGCGCATGCCACCCCAAATATGGCCGATCACGCCGTTGCTGAAGCGCAGCTGGCCGCTCATGGCCACGTCGACCCCGGTTTCGCCAGTGATCTGGCAGCCCCACACCTCCACCGGTGCGCCCGCTCCGGCCAGCAGGATCGACTGGCTCACGGGGTAGATGCCAACATCCCACAGGCCGCCCCCGCCCAGCGCCGGATTCAGGCGAATGTTGTGCCGGTCCTCCGCGGGTAGGTAGAAGGCGTGGCAGCCGGTGATCAGCTGCAGCTCGCCGAGTCTGCCCGCGTCGATCAGGGCGCGCACGTTGTTCATCTGCGGGTGATGGAGGTAGGCCCATGCTTCGAATACGGTTACATTGTACTCCGCGGCCGCGGCCTCCATTCTATCCAGCTCTTCGGTGGTGAGGACGATCGGCTTTTCGCAGAGGACATGCTTTCCCGCGGCCGCGGCCTTGATGGTCCACTCGCAGTGCATCGAATTGGGCAGCGGGTTGTAGATGACGTCGACGTCCGGGTCGGCTAGCAAACCCTCATAGTCGCCGTAAGCGCGCGGAATGCCCCACTTGTCGGCGTAGCTCTGCGCTTTCCCGGTGGTGCGGCTGGCAACGGCCACCAGCTCGCTGCGGCCGGTCTGGCGCATCGGCCCGATCACCCAGTCGTTGATCGCCGCCGTCGAAAGGATGCCCCATCGTAGCTTGTCAGCCATTCTTTTCTCCCGTCGTGTTTCTGTTCCTAGCGCCCCAACTGCGCCAACGTGTCCTGCGCGCCGTTGAGCATCCATTCGGTGTCCTCGCCGGCGGTGATGAAGCGCCCGCCCTGCTCAAGCCAGAACTTTGTTTCATCCAGATCAGAGGTCGAGATGCCAAAGGCCTTCCCCGTCTTGTCGCAGGCCGCAACCACCTCAAGGATGGCGGCGCGGTGGGCCGCCTTGCCTTCGGCGGTGTTCAGGTCGACGCCCATCGAGATGCGCAAATCGTTGGGCCCGATGTAGCAGCCGTCAACGCCCTCGACCGCCATGATCTCCTCGCAGCGTTCGACCGCCTGCCTGGTCTCGATCATCACCGCCAGGAAGACCTCGTCGTCGCTCCAGCTCATGTAGTCTCCGCCGTGGATGCTGACGCCGAACGGCCCGCCGGAGCGGCCGCCTATGGGTGGGAAGCGCATGGCGAAGGCCGCGGCCTCGGCCTCCTCGACCGAATTGACCATGGGGACGATGATGCCGAGCGCGCCGCGATCGAGCAGGCGCCCGATTGCGCCAAAATCGTTCTGCTCCACGCGCACCATCGGCGTGGCGTTGCCGAAGGTGATGCAGCGAATCGCCTGCATGATGGTGTCGTCACTCCACGGCCCGTGCTGCGCGTCGATCATGAAGAAATCGAAATTCATCTGTGAGAGGTATTCCGTGGCCAGGGGCGACCCCAGGCTGATTTCAGCTCCGATCGCGGCCTTTCCCTCCAATATGCGCTGCTTTGCCTTGTTGATCGCCATCTTGGTCTCCTTTATGAATGGGTCTCGTACGCCGCAATGAGCTCAGAGAATAGGTGGGGATGCGAATCGAGGAGGTCCTGCCCGGTAGGTTGGACGCGGCTCGCCGCCGGCCAGTCCAGCGGCCGAACGGGAGATTACAGCATTACAATAGCGAATTTTTCCCTACTTTGAAAGTCCGGTTTTCGCGCGGCGGCCGCGAGCCGGCCGTTTTCCAGCGGTTACTTGAATCCAAGCGCCTTGATATGCGCCACCATACCCTGGATACGGGGGCTCTCGCTGTTGAGAAACTCTTGCGTGTAGAGCTCGTCTGTCTGCGTGTGCTGCATCTCTTTGATGAATTTGAGGTCCCCCTCGTAGCCGCTGCGCACAAAATCCATGTGTGCTTCGTTCAGAGGCCTGGCGAAAAAGTTGAGCGTAAACATGCGCCGTCCCGTCCGCCCGCCGAAGGCAGCATGCCACAGACTCTGGTCGAAGAAGACGACATCACCTGGCTCGGACTCAAGGGGAAAGGAGGGCAGGTTCGCTCCATCCACACCGAATGGCGTCGCCGCCAGCCGTTCGCGCTGAAGCATGAGCGGCTCCAGTTCACCGTGCAGAGGCTGATGATGAGACCCGGGAACGACGCGCAAGCAGCCAGTATCTTTGGCAACCGGATCGAGATAGAAGGCAACCTTGATGCGGCCGTAATCGTGTTCCGAACCATCCGGATGCCAGTGGGTATCCCCGACATAGAGGTTGCCGTCTGATCCGTTCCAGATGAAGCCCTCGCCCAACAGCTGTTCGATCGGGAGGTAGATGCGGTCGTCTTCGAGAAGCTTCGTCAACAAGGGGCGTTTTTCAATGCAGCCCATTACGGCCTGACGCTTCTCGCCGCTGAAGGGCAGGCCTTGGCGGTCCTCGTCGAGAACGTCGTCGAAATCGCGGCTGATGGCCTCCATCTCCTGCGGCTTGAAAGCCTGCCGCATGATGATGAAGCCGAATGTCTCGAAGTGGGCTATCTGCTCCGCGGTCAACATCGTCTACTCCCGTGCAGGTTCGCGCCGCCGGGACACGGGCCATGCCCTTTCCGGCCAACCCAGGGCTGTCCGTTTCCCGAGGGACAGGTCGCTGCGACTGTTAGCGAAAGGCGGCTCAGGTGTACGCCCCGATCTGATGGGTCAATTCGGTGAAGATTTCTTCGGTCATTGCGTGGACCTGGTCAAGCGTGCAAACCGCCGCGGTCAGGGGATCGAGCGCAATGGCCTGCTCGATGGCCTTGCGGTCTCGCTCCAGCGCTCCTTTTACAGTCAGTTCATCGCCCGCCAGGCGGTTGCGGTTGAGCGAGGCGCACTGGGGTGGCAGATCGCCGACGAAGCAGGGATGCACGCCCATGTTGTCCACCAGACAGGGCACCTCAACACAGCATCCTTCAGGCAAATTGGTGACCAACCCCGTGTTTAACACGTTGCCGTTGAAGCGGTACGGTTCATTGGTCTCCATCGCATTGATGATTCCGACCGAATACTCATCGCTCTGCTCGATCTCGATTGTGCCGTCGCCAAATGCCTCTTCCCGCAAGCGCTTGTCCTTCTCAGCCACCGACTTCTTCCAGCGCGCCACGCTGCCCACGTGCTGCCCCACGGTTGCACCCGCCCCGCGCTTGTTGCGGAAGCGTTCGACCATTTCAGGGCTGCGGCGGAAGTAGGGGACGTACTCGGAGTTGTGCGTGCTCGACTCGGTCAGAAAGTGGCCGAAGTAGCGCATCATCTCAAAGCGGACGATGTCTTGTTCGTAGGTCTCGGGGTCCGACATCTTTTCCCGCACGAGCGGGTAGGCGTCCTCGCCGTTCCATTCGAAACGCAAGAACCAGGCCTGATGGTTGATGCCCGCCACCCAGTGCCCCGTCTCTTCATACGGCGCGCCGATGTAGCGGGCCAGCTGCATCGCCGTCCCCTGCACGCTGTGACACATGCCGATGCTGCGCACCGGCGAGATGAGGTTGAGAATCCAGGGCAGGCTGGTCGTCGGGTTGGAATAGTGGAGGAAGAGCGCCTGCGGGCAGACCTCCTCCATTGTCTTGATGATTTCGAGCAGCGGCGGCATGTACTTGAGCGCCGTAAAGACGCCATTGGGGCCGGTCGTGCAGCCAACCGCCTGGTCAACGCCGTATTTCTTGGCGATCTCCAGCGGCTCTTCCTTGGAGTCGACGCCCGGCGGGCGAATGATGGAGATCACGTAGTCGGCTCCATCCAGGGCCGGGCGCAGTGCCAGCGTCGACTCGATCTTGGTCGGGACGTCCAGCTGGCGGGCCATTTTCTGTGCCAGCGTCGTCATCACCTCCAACCGTTCCCGGTTGTTGTCCATCAGAGCCAGCGTGCCCCCGGCGAGGGCGGGCCGTGTCATGATGTCCATCAGGAACCCTTTGGCGAACCCGCGGCTGCCGGCTCCAATCAGGCTGATTTTGGCCATGATTTCATCCTTTCCGGCAAATTGAAGAACTGAATCCGCCAGACATCGGCAGCTTCTTGCCAGTGCGGCTATCGCTCTAAGACGCGTTTTGCAGGTCGTTCCAGCTGGCAACAAACTCCGCGACCCCGAAATTGGCCGGCATTTCGTTGACAATATAGCGGGAAGGCTTGCCGGACCGGCTCCAGGATACGTGCTGTTCGGAGTCGGCCTGCAGCTTGGCGTCG
>DAOUHX010000121.1:0-7205 GCA_034428395.1 Caldilineaceae bacterium | reverse complement strand
GGAGGATATCGCCAGCCCGCTGCACGCCCACTGGTAGCCGCCATAGCCGGTCTCGGCGTCGGTCCAGGCAGGTGCAAACGCGATGCGCGCGTCGGCCCGGTTCAGCGTCACAGCCGACCCAACCCACGGTCCTGTGAAGTAGGCCGCCACTCGCTGGGCCGTCATCAGATCGTGCAGGTCATTCTGGCCCATGCCGATCGCGCCGTCCACCAGCATATTGTTGACGTACAGCTCCTTCCAGTCCTCCATCGCCTGCACGCCCTCGGCAGAATTGAAGACTGCGCAGTTGTTGTCGTCATAGAGATCGCCGCCCAGCTGCGCCAGGCGCGCGCCCCAGTGGTAGTACATCGTGTAGAAGCTGGCGTTCAGACCGGCGCCCAGACCGAACTCGACAACGTCGCCCTCGTTGAGCGCCTGGGTCACCTCCACCATCTCATCCCAGTTCGTGGGCGGATCGAGGCCGGCCTCTTCAAAGACATCCTGGTCGTAGGCGTAGGTATAGGGCATCAGATACCAACAGATGCTGTATTCGTCGCCGGCCCACTCCGTGATCGCCAGGGGGCTGACCAGGCCCTCGCGGAAGCCTTCCGAGCCGTCAATATAGGAGCTCAGCGGCTCGAGCGCGTCCAGCTTGACCAGCGCGCTCATCCAGCAGCACGGCTCCATGCCTAAGACGTCGTAGTCACCCGTCTCGGCCTGCGCGCTGGTCACGATCGCGTCGTACATCGAGTCCCAGCCCAGCGGCGTGCGCGTGACTTTGATGCCGGGATTTTTCTCCTCGAACAGGGCGATCAGGCCGTCCAGCGATTCTTTGGAATATTCGCCGTCCCACCACTCGACCCAGTTGATCTCGACAACGTCCGCCTCTCCGTCCCCCTCCATCGGCGCATCGGCGCCGGTGTCGGCTGCAGGGGCGGGAGCGCAGGCTGCCAAAACCAGCACAAGTGCGGCGATCAAACTCCAGACAAACAATGCTCTCTTTGCACTCACTTTTCGTCTCCTTTGGATGATTGGACTGCGACAAGAACTATCTGAGGATAGGCTCACCGTCGGATCAAATCCCTCCCACCTCCTTTCCACCGTAAAGAGTCTTGATTATACGGGGGGCCGCCAGTCAGGGCGGCGACTATCGGATTATACATAAGTTGCCGCGACGACTCAATTCAGCCAAATCAGCCGCCGATCACCTTGATTTAGAGTCCTTCTTTGTCGACGCCTGTAGGACCAAATTGACCGTCATCATCGAAACATGCCCCGGGGAAACGGCACATCTCACCGCCGGATATCAGGCCAAAGCGGCGCCCGTGCCGGCCCCTACAGCGAATAGAACTGCATAGCCGTCCCCCGGAAGAGGCGCGTCTCGTCGTCGGCGTCGAGAGGCCCCAAGGCATCGCGCACCGCCTGCAGACCGCCGCCGTAGTCCGACTGCAGAAGCACCAACGGCCAGTCGCTTCCCCACGCCATCCGCTGCGGCCCGAACTGCTCCAGCAGGAACTGTAGCGGCGGACGCAGCTGTTCGAGCTCCCAGCCCTGACCCTGGCTGGCGTAGATCTCCTCCATATCGGCGGCGCGCGGCCCGATCGACATTTTGCAGTACGCGTCGGTGTCCTCGGCCACCGCGCGCATGAGGTCGCGCCACTGCGCGAAGTCGCTGCCGCGCCGCAGATCCGGCTTGCCAATGTGATCGATAATCGCTTTCAGGTCAGGAACACGCTCATAAACTGTCGGGACCGCCTTCAAGTGATCGGTAACCACCAGGAGATCCAGCACCAGGCCGCGCTGCGCCACTTTGCGCATGCCTTCGATCACACCGGGTCGGGTCAGAATCTCCGCGTCGGGATCCCCTTCACAGCGCATTCGCACGCCCCTGAACTTCGGAGAGTCCGACAGGGCGTCCAGCTCCTGCTCCAGTGTCGGGCTCTCCAGGTTGGCATAGGAGACCATCCCGGCGACAAACTGTGAAGACGCGGCAAAATTGGCCAGCGCCCGGTTGTCCTCGGCCGTCGTCCCGGCCTCGACCAGCACACAGTTCTTTACGCCGACCGCGGCCGCATCGTCGATCAGGTCCGGGGGCCCGAGGGTGCGGAAGATGACCGGCGGCGGCTGCCACGCGCGCCGCAGCAGCTCCAGCTGCCAGAAGTGCACGTGCGTGTCCACGATGCCCAATGCGGCAAGATCTTGATTGCTCACCCTGTGCCCCCTTTGCCAGCGGCCACAGCGATTGGCCGCTCGTCCCGGCATTTGCCTCTGTTCCAGCCGTTTAGCCCTGCAGAGCCCGCTTCAGAAAGGCCAGCCCGTCCCGTCCCAGAGACTCCGGCGACTCAGTCAGCGGACGCCAGAAGTGCGCCAGCGGACCGATCCAGGTCAGATGGTTGAAAGACTCGATAATGACATAGCCGTTGTAGGCGGTCGCCTGCAGCCCGTCGGCAACCTGGCCCCACGGCACAACACCCGTTCCAGGCGTGCCGCGATGGCTCTCGTTCCCGTGAAAGTGGACGAGCCTGTCCCCGGCCAGGCGGATCGCCCCGCCCAGGTCCGTCTCTTCAAGACCCATGTGAAACGAGTCGAGATGAATGCCGACCGCGGGATGGTCGGTGAGGTCGATCAGCTCGCGCCCGTGCGCCGCCGTCGTCAGCAGATTATTCTCGTAACGATTGAGGATCTCGACCGCAACGCCGACCCCGGCCTGCGCCGCGTAATCTCCCAGCTCGCGCAGACTTTCGGCTGCCCGTTCGATGCGGCCGCGGCGTAGATCGGGCGAGAGCAGCTCCTTGCCGCCGCAACCAGCGACCGCGCCCGAGAACAGCGTCGCCCCCACGCCCGCACACACGTCGATGCAGTGCCGCGCGTAAGCCAACCCGTTTTGCCGCGCCGCGGCAGAGTCCTGCGAAAGGTCCCGGTCCGGTCCAAACAGGCCGACGACAGAACACGCCAACTCCTCGTCCGCCAGCGTCCTCCTCAAGAGCTGCTCGTCGACGACCGAGTCATCTTCAAGCGCGAATTCGACCACCTCGCCCCCCAGCGCCCTGACCAGCGGAATCAGTGCCAGGTGCCTGTCGGTGCGAAACGGAGCATCCCAAATCCAGAGGCTTAGGCCGAGTTTCATCGCCGCGCCGCGCCTCAGCTACTCATACCAGAGCCGGGAGGCCGGCTTGCGGATCAGTACGTTTTGCAACAACTTCACGGCGAGCTCGAACCCCTCCTCGGGGTCGATCAGCGGGTCCTCATGCTCAATCGAGAGCACGTCGTCATAGCCCGCCAGCTGCAGGGCGCTGACGAATTCGCGCCAGAAATCCTCGCCGTTCCCGTAGCCGACCGTGCGGAATATCCAGCTGCGCCGCTCCTTGTCCTGGAAGGAGTACGGGTCCAGAAAGCCGTTGACGCGCACGTTGTGCGGGTCCAGCCGGCTGTCCTTGGCGTGCACGTGATAGATTGCGTCGCCGAGCGCCCGGATCACCTCCGGCAGCTCCATCCCCTGCCAGATCAGATGCGAAGGGTCGAGGTTGCAGCCGATGACCGGACCGACCTCATCCCGCATGCGCAGGAGTTGGTCCGTCCGGAAAACCATGCTCCCGGCGTGCATCTCCATGCACAGGCGTACGCCGTGATCGTCGGCTGCGATGGCCTCTTCCTTCCAGTAGGGAATCAGCCGCTCTCCCCATTGCCATTTGTACATCTCCATCAGTCGCGGCGGGTAGGGATAGAGGATCCAGTTCGGCTCACGGTCGCCGGGAACCGCCTCGGGCGAACCTGAGAGGAGCGTGAGGCGCGTCACGCCCACCTTCGCCGCCAGTGCATAGGTGTCGCGCAGCTCCTTGCGGTAGGGGTCGGCGATGGCGGGATCGGGGTGGAGCGGTTCGCCGTGAATGGCAAAGGCGCTGATCTCAAGTCCGTATTCGGCCAACGTCGCCTGAAAAGTCTCCAACGCCGCCTGGTCCGACAATAGCTGGGCCGGATCGCAGTGGTTCTTGGGGAAGAAGCCGCCGGTCCCGATCTCGATCGCGTCGAGGCCCATTTCGTGCATGCGCCGCGCCGCTTCGCGCAATGGCTGCTCCACAAAAACAGTCGAGATGGCTCCCAGTTTCATGGCTGTCTCCCTCGCAGGCAGTGGCAGATACGGTCGGACCCTCGGGGCCTGTGCAGTGGGCATTATACACCCGGCATCGCTCGTGTCAACGGCCTCCGAAGTAGCCCCGTTCCGCCTTGTGAGCACAATCTCAGCTTATAAAGCCGCCAGTCAAGCGGCATCGCCGGAGGGAACGGGCCGCCTGGTCGATTCCATGCGTAAGGAACGAAAGGGTGCATCGCAGATTAGGGGATCGGGGTGTCAGATTGGGTTGTCGCGCTAGCGTCCGATGGGTCGTCGGGCGCGGCGGGCAAGCATCGCATGGGCGCCATCACAAAACCGGCAGATGCCCGCCTGGTTCATCCGCTGCTGAACGCGGGTTCCGGCCGCGGATTGGACGGTGGCGGGGATATAGGCACCCGGCCTATTGGGCGAGTAGAGGACCTCGTTGCGGGTCATTGCGTCTGCGCGTGCCGAAGTCAGGGTCGAAGCCGGTGGCGGCGTCAGTCTCTTTGGCGGTGAAGCCACGCATGCGGTCAAGTATGCGGCCGAATCTGTCCAGAATTGACCCAAGAGCGTCGTATTGTGTCGTAAAGTGGCTGCGAACTTTTAGGGAAATCGGGTATCGACAGGGTATCGATTGGGTATTGAATTGCTTGTTTTGGCCTGTTTGGCCCAACCTTGAAAAATTTGTCGGTATTCTCGTGACAGGATATCGGCATGGACTCTCGTAGCAGGATACGGCCGCTGTCAGTTCCCTGTCGTTTTTGTCGTGAAAACGCGCAAAAAATGTCGTTTTGAGTGCCGAAAGTGCGCAAAACAACGACAGCTGCGTGCTTCTCGTGACAGGATACAGAGCCGGGTGCCGGCAGCGCCGGCATGGGCTGCATGGCGGGTGTCATTACACTGTGGGTGGGCGGCGCGGCGGACGGCAGTTCTGCGCATTTCGAGTCGTTACCGGCAGAGCCCGGAGCGAAGTTCGCTTGGAGCAGGATTGGGACGTTCGGTTCGGAGCAGGTCGACATGGTTTGTGGCCTGGGCATGGTGGGCGGGCCGTTGTGCGATGCGGCGCGTTCGGGTCCTGCCTGGGTGTGTTCGGGCTGGACCTTGCAGTATAGCACGTTTTGGAGACTCGTGCAGGGGATGGCGTGAGCGGATTGCGGAACTGCAGTGGATAGTTGCCAGTGGCCGGTTGCCAGTGGCGAGGAACCGGTGGGGGCGGTGGCATTACTTCCCGGTCGCTGACACACTTGCTGGGGACGCGCGCGCACGGTGGCATAGCTACGGGGGGGCGTTGCGGGGGGTGTCCCCCCGCACAAGGGAGGGCCGGAACGGCCAGAACGGCCGTGATTCGTGATTCGTGATTCGCAGTTCGAACTGCGGGCGCCGCGCACGCACGGTGGCTTCGGCCTGGCTGGCTTTGACACGTCGGCTGGGGACGCGGCGGCACGGTGGCATACTTTTGCCGGCGCTGACACACTAGCTGGAACCGCGCGCACGGTGGCGTCGCTTCCCGGGGGCTGACGCGTCACCTGGGGAGGCGCAGGCACGCTGGCACACACAGGGGGGCGTTGCGGGGGTTGTCCCCCCGCACAAGGGAGGGCCGGAACGGCCCGACCGCCCAAGGGCAGTGGATAGTGGTCAGTGGCCAGTGGTCAGTGGATAGTGGTCAGTGGATAGTGGATAGTGGTCAGTGGATAGTGGATAGTGGTCAGTGGATAGTGGTCGGTGGATAGTGGTCGGTGAATAGTGGTCGGTGGATAGTGGTCAGTGGATAGTGGTCAGTGGATAGTGGTCGGTGGATAGTGGTCAGTGGATAGTGGTCGGTGGATAGTGGTCAGGAACTGGAGGGACAGGCCAGGACGCCGTTGTAGCCCGAGGTAGGGGGATTTGTACGCCCACTTTGGGATGCAACCGGAACGGAACCAACGATTGACACCTTTGGCGGACTTCTCTATAATGCGCTCCCATAGAGATGGTTCTCTCCCCAAGATTGCGCCTGTCGAGCAAACGCGAGCCAGCGGAAGTCGCAAGGGTCCCAGACTAACGCGGCGGCGGCGAACGGCCTGAATCCGCCCAAGCTCACCTCACTACGCGAAAGGCAGCCAATATGAAACTCGGCATGAATACCTTCTTCATCAGCATGCTGGACTTCGAAGACGGTCTGCAGTTCTGCCAGGAACAGGAGGTCGTGGCCATGGAAGTGGCTGCGATTGGCCCCGGCGCCAAGAAGTACTGCAACGTCGACAAGCTGCTGGCGGACCAGGGCGAGCTGGACTGCTGGCTGGACGCGTTCGCCTCGCGCGGCCTCGAAATCTACTCATTTGCGGGCCATGGCACACCCCTCGTGCCCGACAAGCGCATCGCCGAAGAGTATTCGCGCGAGTTTCGCCAGACCTGCAAGTTCATGGAAAAGATCGGCTGCACGCGTCTCGCGCTCGTGGCCGGTCTGCCGGAGGGCGCCGAAGGCGACAGCCATCCGGCATGGATCGTGAATACCGACCTGCCCTTCCTGCGGGACGCGCTCGAATGGCAGTGGGAAGAGCGGCTACTGCCCTTCTGGCGCGAGCACGGCAAGATCGCGGCCGACCACGGCGTAACCATCTGCTTCGAGATGCAGATCAACGACATGGTCCACAATCCGGTAAAGCTGCGGCGCCTGCGCGACGAGCTGGGCCCGGTCGTGGCCTGCAACTTCGACATCTCGCACATGTGGGTGCAGGGGATCGACCCCTTTGAGGCGATCCACGAGCTCAGCGACCTCATCCAGGCCGTTCATCTCAAGGACACGCTGATCCACGAGCCCAATCTGCGTCTGCGCGGCTACTTCGACTCGACCGATCTCAAGCAGTTTCAACACCGTTCCTGGACCTTCACCATCCCCGGCTGGGGTCACGACGCGACGACCTGGCGCGAGGTCATATCGACGCTTCGTTTCATCGGCTATACCGGCATCCTCACGCTCGAGATGGAGAGCGAGTACATCGAAATGAAGGAGGGTCTGGAAAAGGCCGCCGAATTTATCAGGCCGATGCTGCTGGAAAACCCCGTCGGCCCGACCTGGTGGGAGGTCGCCGCGGTTCACGAGCTTTGGCAGGAGACGAAGGAGGGTGAATGACAGAATTTCCAACAGCGTGCT
>DAOUHX010000120.1:0-20534 GCA_034428395.1 Caldilineaceae bacterium | reverse complement strand
GCTTTCAGGCCGGTCGAAAGTGCGATCAGCCAGGGGAAGATCATGATGAAAGAGAATAAGATCAGCACCGCATGCGTAAGAACTGATTTTCTGCTGAACTTGAACCCCATCAGGGAACCCTCCAAACCGGAGCTTGCCTATAGCTGAACGCGGCGTCCTCGCATGAGGAGCAGCTGGAATATGGTAACAACCGCCGAAATGAGCAGCAGCAGGACCGAAAGCGCGGAGGCATAGCCGGTGTGATTGGTCCTGAATGCCAGATCGTAGATCTGATACGCGATCACCTCCGAGGCGTGGTAAGGCCCCCCGCGCGAGAGCAGGAAGACTAGAGCAAACGCATTGATCGAGCGGATCAGACCCAGAATCCACAAGGCACGCGTCGTGCCCATCGTCAGCGGCACCGCCACATGCCACATCTGGCGAAAACCGGTCGCGCCGTCGACCGCGGCGCAATCGTACAGGTCCTGCGGAACGGCCTGCAAGGCAGCCAGAAAGACCACGACCCAGAATCCGAGCGAAGCCCATAACGAGACAAAAATGATGGCAAAGATAGTAACGTCGGGGTCCGCCAGCCAGATGCGGGTCAGATTCTCCAATCCGAGCTCGCGCAGCGTGTGGTTGAGCATCCCGACTTCGGGCTGGTAGATGAACTCCCAGGTATAGCCGATCACGACCAGCGAGGCGGTTACCGGCAGGAAGAATGCGGCGCGGTAGGTGTTGCGGAAACGGATGCGCTGATTGAGCAGCCAGGCGAAGAGAAAGCCGGCGATCGATAGAGAGATGACGGTGATGATCGCCCAATATATGTTGTTGCGGATGCTGAGACGGAAGGCGCGGTCTTTTGTCAGCAGACGCACGTAGTGGTCCAGCCCGGTGAACTCGCGGTCAGGGCTGATCCCATCCCATATAAAAAAACCGTTGTAGAGGGTGGCGATAATCGGCCAGGCGATAAACCCCAGGTAGACGATCAGCCCCGGCAGGATGAACAGGAAGCCGCTATTGGCGCGCAGCACGCGTGCGAGCCGCTGCGTCGCGCTCTGATCGTCCCGGTGTCGCGTTGCGCCTGCCGCCGCCGTTGCCATTCGGTCAGTGGTCTGAAACTGATGGGTGGGTTTGTCACTGGCCGCGCACCTGCGCGGCCAGTGACGATGTGTAAACTAGGACTTGACCCAGTTTTGGCAAGACATGTCGAAGGCGTCCTGGACCTCCTGGGCCGCCTCCTCTGCCGTGATCAGTCCGGCGGTCACGCCCGGCAGCACGATGCCCAGCTGCTGGTAGACATCGGTGCAGAGAACGCGGCGGAAGACGTTGTCGCCGCTTACCATCGCTTCCAGCAACGGCTCACCAAGATTCTTGTCGAAGTCGGTGTTCTGCGGCGGGACCTCGATCGCCTTGGCGCCCATCGGCTGCCCCGTTCTCGCAATCTGCTCCGCCCCGGGACCAAGCGTGCGCCATTTCATGTACTCCCAGGCGTTGTCCTTACGCTCCGATTCGGAGACCATGGCCACGCCGGCATCGGTCGCGGCCAGACCCCTCGAGCCGGGCAGCAAGAACGTGCCCACGTGGTAATTCATGGCATCGCGGATGACTTCCGATTCGTGGTTGAGGAAGCCAAAATAGGGCGTGCCGGTGAAGATGTTGATCATCGGCCTCTCACCTGTACCGTTCCAGAACGGCTCGCGCACCGCGTTGCCGTCCTGCGCGCCGATCGCCCCTTCCTGCATGTACTCGTTATACACCTTGGCGAACAGGTCGAACGCGTCAACCACCCCCGCGTCGGTGAATGAACCGTTCCCCACCTGCACCTCGTCCAGCTGGCCCCGGCCTGTCACCTCGACCAGGCTCTTGAACCAGTCGACCAGGTTGGCGGGATGGTAGTAGCCGCCGATCGGCGAGATGCCATCGTCCAGGAAGGACTGGCAGAGGGCTTCGAAGTCGTCCCATGTCTGCAGCGCAGACGAATCGATGCCGCGCTCTTCGAACGTGGGAATCCAGTAGTAGAGCCAGCCAAGCAGCTGCATGTTGCCTGGCAGGTAAAGGGCCTCGCCTGAAAGGTCCACGATGCCGGCGACCAGTTCCATTTCGCTCAACGCCGCGCCTGAGAAGGTGTCCTCCTTCCAGCTGGCGCCCCATTCGGCCTCGCCGCGGTCATTGAGCGGTTCAACAAAGCCCCAGAACGGCCCCATGATGTCGAAGTCGGTGTTCAGCAGGTCGGGTCCGGTGCCCGCGGGCAGCGCTGCCTTCAGCTTCGCCGCCATATCCGGGTGGTCGACCATGCCAAGCTCCAGGTCCAGCCCGGTGTCCGCCTTCAGCGTATCGGCGAAGATGTCTTCGCCCTCCGGGCTCCGGTAGCGGGCCATCGCCGTGCCCCAGCTCCACAGAGAAACACCGCTGTCAGCTTCGGCGGGCATGGCCTCCTCCGCCGCGCCCTGGTCCGCCGGCGCCGCTGCCGGTGGAGCGCATGCAGCCAGCGCCGCGCCGGCAGTTGCAAACGCCGAAACGCGCAGGAAGTCACGTCTGGATACAGAGTTGCGATCCCTGTCAGTCATAGCTGTTCTCCTTGGTATGTGATTAGGCCGATCCAGGACGGATTGCGATAGAGTTCTGCTGATCTCTGCGAAATTGCCGGCGGAGGTAAACACATTGCCAAATGCCGTGGATGCGACAAGTATATTGATCCCATAGCCTCATGTCAAACCATATTCCTGGGCAAGATCTGCACATCTCCTCAATGAAATTCTTGTCCGCGGCATAATAGGCGCAACCATTCGATGTTGAAAACTGTAACCGACAGATCGCCTACAATACCTACACTTTTTCTCGTCGATTGCAGGGCGCGTGCCAAAGTTCCCTCGATTCGGCTGTATCTGAAACCGAAATCCATTTGGCCGCCTTTCTTTTGCCGTGCCATAATTGTCCAATGCGCTTCCGCCCTTTGGAGGCGTATCTTGGACTACAGACGCCTGCTCAATACCCTGGAACCAATGTCAAAGCGCCCGATCTATCGTCAGTTGGGAGGAACTATGCCTACTCGCTTTCGCGTCTTTCTGTGCGGCGCACGGCGACCTGCCGCGGCTGGGGCACTGGCGATTCTGGGCCTTTGGCTTGCCGGCTGTCAACCCATCCAGGCTGATCCCCCGACCACCTTGACGCCTGTCGCACAACCCGCACCGCAAGAAATCACCGAACCTGTTGAACCGATGACGGTCACGTTGGAGGCGACGGTAGTGGCCAACGCGCTGCGCGTGCGCAAGGAAGCCGACGCCCGGTCGCCCATCATTGCCGGTCTGCTCCAAAACGATCTGATCCCGGTGATCGGGCGCACTGAAGACGGCAGCTGGCTCATGGTGCGCGTGCCGGATGTTGAGACAATCGGCTGGGTCTGGGCAGAGGAGGTGACTTTGAACGGCGACGTCGCCGCGCTCCTTGTCTCCGATGATGTCGAGGAAGTGGTGGCTGAGACCGCAACCGCGGCGTCCTCCGACGACATTGCTACGGGCGATGAGACCGCGGCTGAAACGGCCTCCGACGATGGAGAGATCGCCTCTGGTGCCGCAGCCGAGGAGGAGCCCGACGACGGCAGCACGGCTATGCAGGACCTGAAGCCCAGCCTCACCGTAAGCGCCCAGGATGTGATTAAGGGCACGATTACAATTGCCGAGGCGGTGGCCCCCGAAAAGGGCTGGATCGTCGTCCACGCCGATGATGCCGGCTCATTCGGGCCTATCATAGGGCAGGCGCTTGTCGAGGCCGGCGTCAGCACGGAACTGAACGTGAAGATCGACGTCGATGCCGCCACCGAAACGCTCTACGCCATGCTCCACGTTGACGGCGGCGTCTTCGGTGTCTTCGAGTTTCCCGGCCCCGATATGCCGGTCCTGGAAGAAGGCAATCCGATTAGCCCGGCCTTCAGCGTAACGATCGGCGAGATGTCGATTGCCGAAGCGGATGCCGAGGAACCTGCGGCGTCTGAACCGACCGCCGTCGCGCCAGCGGAGACCTTATTGCTCGAGCAGGGCGAAGTCACCACGCAGCTGGCGATAATCACGAGCCGCGCCCTTCGCGTCCGCAGCAAACCTGAAACGATCTCCGAGGTCCTGGCAGGCGTGGTCGCAGGGGAAACCTACCCCGTCGCCGGATTCAGCGCCGATGAGGACTGGGTGGCGATCTTCTTCGACGAAATTGATGAGCCGGTCTGGGTCTCAGCCTCTCTGGTGGAGTTGCGCGAGATAGAGCTGGTCGTGGAGATGGGCCGCGCCACCATTTCCGTAGGCCGTTTCGGACGCCTGCGCCTGCGCGGCGGTCCCTCCCTCGAGGCACCGATCGTCGGTCACGTCCAGGACAGCGAAAACTACTCGATCCTCGGCTTCAGCCTGGACGGGGAATGGGCCCTCCTTGTGGGCACCGAGGCGGACGGTCCCGCATGGGCCTCGGCCTCGTTCCTGAGACTGGAGTAACGGCCTCTACTTCCGCAGCCTGATCCGTCCCGGCATACCTGGCACCAAATCCAAATGCAGCAAAAAGCGGCAGCTTCCGCGCGAGGCTGCCGCTTTACTCGTGTATTCTACCGGTTTCAGGGGGCTGCCGCCTCTACTCTCCGTCGCGCTTGAGCGCCCACGAATCGGCCCAACTCCCGGGAATCGGCAGGTTGTTGGCGTAGATCAGATTGATCAGCTGCCCGTGGTGGTGGGACTCATGCTCAACCAGGCGGTAGTATCCGGCCAGCGGCGTGGCGCCATTCTCAAAGACGCGTAACCAGTCTGCCCGCTCAAACGCCGTCTCCAAGGCCCCGTCCGCCGCCTCCATCGCCGCACGCACCCGTTCTATGGGCATCACCTCTCCCGCGGGCGCCGGTTTCAGGCTGCATCCCCAACCGCGCATCCCCCCTTCCAGCAGCACGGGCGTCCAGCTCTCTTGCGTCCCCAGCATGCAGTAAAATTGGTAGAGAATGTTCTGCGATTCGGCGAAAGGCAGACGCGCGTTCAGGTCGGCATCGGCCAGGACATCCAGCAGATCATAAGTGCGGCCGCGCAGGTCTCTCCAGTGGGTCTGCACACTCTGCAATACTGTCTTTTCCATCATTTCTCGCGTTTTCCTGCATTCAGATGCGGTTAATGCCGGTTCGAGACCTGACGATTCCGTCAGGTGATCGATTGCCTATCGAGTCGCGCCGGCCTCGTCATTCGCTCGGTTTGTGCTTGATCAGGACCGTAGTCACTGTCGTGGAGCTTGGTATCAGAATTCGCTGATCCTCTGTGTCCAACACGAGGTGCATCAAAGTGATGTCGGTCACCGTCCCAGTCTTGCCGCCAACGGTCACTCTCTCTCCGATTCCTATCGGTCGGGAAATGGCCATGAAGATGCCCGCGACCGTGTTGCCCATCACAGTTTGGGAGGCAAAACCGGCCACCAGGCCCGCAAAACTGCCCATTGTCAACGCGGCCGCGGCGTTGTCGGTCAGGACGGACACCAGGAAGGAGAATATCAGCCCATATCCCACCAGACGAGCGATGATTCGCATCGATCCGGCCACGTCTGATGATGATCGCCTTCGCGCGACGGCGAATATCCACTTGGTCCCGGCCTGAACGGCCAAATGTCCCAAAACCACAACCAGGCCGACAGAGATGTACTCCTTGTATGCCACCAGGAAGCTGAGATGTGCATACTCTTCTATTCTGCCAACCAAGGCGTACAGGACGATCAGGACAACTACGGTCAGCAATGTCATTACCAGTGGTGAAGTTACCGAGACATTCGGAGCGGGCTGGCTGTTGTTTTCGGACATCGTACGTTGACCTCCTGGTAAGTGCTTCCTGCCTGTCGCTGTAAACTGAGGAACTGAGCGTCGTATCTCGCGCTGCTTTTGCTCGTTCCCGACTCCTGAAGTCGGACTGGAAACGCTGTGCCGCCGGTGATTCGACGGACCTCTGCGTGCCGGCATCTCTGAATCTATTCGCGCGAACGCGCTGAGTATATCACAGTGCTTACTAGCGCGCACCGACAGGCTGTGATACGATCACAGGGGCGCATTTCATCTCCACTTTCCAAGGCGACCGTCTGTGGCCATTCCGCCCAACATCCTGCTGATAACGAGCGACCAGCAGCACTTCTCGACCCTCGGCGTGACCAATTCCAGAATTCAGACGCCGGCTCTCGACCGGTTGGCCCGCGAAGGCGTCCGCTTCGATCGCGCCTACTGCAACAATCCCGTCTGCTCACCCTCGCGGTCGACAATCATCACCGGCCAGTATCCGGCCTGGCATGGCTGCTGGACGATCGGGGTCAAACTGGGAGAAGATGTGCCCACTGTGGGCGGCCTGTTGCACCAGCACGGCTACGACACAACCCTTATCGGCAAAGCCCACTTTCAGCCGCTCGCATCCCGTCCTGAACAGGCGTCGCTCGAGTGCCAGCCAACCCTGCGCGACCTCAACTTCTGGCGCGATTTCCATGGGCCTTGGTACGGCTTTCAGCACGTAGAGGTTGCCCGCAATCACGCCGACGAGGCGCATGCCGGACAGCACTATGCCATCTGGATGGAGGAGAACGGCCTGCCCAACTGGAGAAGCTACTTCCAGACCTGGCCGCCGGACCCCCACGCCGCACGACGACGGCATGCCTGGGACCTGCCCGAGGAGTTCCACTACTCCGTTTGGACGGCCGAGCGCACGATCGCGGCCATCGAACGCAGCGTCGCCGCCGAGAGGCCGTTCTTCCTCTGGACCAGCTTCCAGGATCCGCACCCGCCCTACCTCGTATCCGAACCGTGGGCATCGAAGTACGGTCCTGATGCGATGGAGCCGGGAAGACTGGAGCCGGGCGAGCTCGACGCGATGCCGCCCCACTTCGCCAAGACCCAGACGCGGCAGCCCGATTTCTCCGCCTGGCAGGAGACTTCGCATGGCAATCACGGCTTTCACAGCCATCTGCGTGAGCCGCCCGCGTTGCGCAAGGATATGGCCGTCTACTATGGAATGGTCAGTTTGATGGATCGTGAAATTGGACGCATACTGGACAGGCTGGATAAACTGGGCATCACCGACAGTACACTGGTCGTATTCACCACCGATCACGGGCATTTTCTCGGTCAGCACGGCTTGGTCGCGAAAGGGGCTTTCCATTACGAAGACCTGATTCGATTGCCATTTCTGGTGCGCTGGCCCGGGCCTGTGCCTGCCGGCGCGGCCAACAGTTCGCTCCAGTCGCTTTTGGACCTCGCTCCGACCTTTTTGCACGCGGCCGGTATCGACATTCCAGGGCAGATGCAGGGCGTCGACCAGTTGCCGGTGTGGACCGGTGCGGCCGACAAAGCACGCGACCATGTACTCGTGGAGAACCGCCACCAGCCGACAGCGCTGCATCTGCGCACATTGGTCGACAGCCGCCACAAACTGACCGTCTACCGCGGGCACGAATACGGCGAACTGTTCGATCTGCACGAAGACCCTGATGAGCGCCGCAACCGCTGGCACGACCCGGCCTTCGCTGGTGTCAAGTCGGATCTGTTGCAGCGCTTCGTACAGGCTGAGATGGAACGCGAACCGACCCGGTTCGAACGAATCGCAGGGGCATAACCGCGCCCACTACCCCGTGGGCGCGCTGCGCCGGAACACATAGCCAAGACAGTCACCAGATCCCACGCACACTCTCGAACGGAGCAAAACAATGAACCTGGAACACATTGCCATCAACGTACCCAACGTCAAAGAGCAGGTCCAATGGTGGAAGGAGCATCTCGGGATGCGTATCGTCGCCGCTGGTGATGTCGCCCCCTACATGAACTTCATCGCCGATGAAAAGGGAAGCATGCTGGAGTTGTACAGCAACGAGGAAATGGAGCATCTCGATTATGCCAGTATCAACCCGTTCAACCTGCATTTTGCCTTCAGTGTCGACGACATGGAGGGTGAGCGCGATCGCCTCATTCGCGCCGGCGCCACGCCGGACGGCGAGATCAACAACACGCCAACAGGGGACAAGCTCTGCTTCCTGCGCGATCCCTGGAACGTGACCGTGCAGCTCGTTCAGCGCAAAACACCCATGATCTAACCGCTTCTCGCTTTCCGTTTCTGGTTCTCAGGGGTCCTCAGAGCCCCCCTGATTTGACGATATGCCGTTTCCAAAGACTGGAAACTGGAAACTGATGTTGGAGCGCAGGCGATGCCAACGCCAGTGAAAATGCCCCAGCTGGGCGAAACGGTCTTTGAAGGGACCGTGGCCCGCTGGCTCAAACGGCCCGGTGATGCCGTCGAGCGGCAGGAGCCTCTGCTGGACATCACCACCGACAAGATCGACACCGAAGTGCCCGCGCCCGCAGACGGAGTCCTGCTGGAGATCCTGGCGGACGAAGGAACCACTGTCGAAGTTGGTTCCATCATCGCCTACATTGGCGATGATGGAGAGGGCCCCGAAGAGACAGGGCCGGGGAGTGAGGTGGGAGAAGATGAAGCTCTCGCTGCTGATTCCTCGCAGCCCACCCGTTCCCGTGGAACAAAAGAACGGGCGCCGGCCGAAAGGCCGGCAGGCCGTGCCTTCGTCAGTCCGGTCGTCGCCCGAATCAGCGCAGAAAACAACATCGACCTGGCCGAAGTAAGGGGGACAGGCCGCCAGGGGCGCGTCACCAGGAAGGACCTATTGGCATTTCTTGACGCGCGCAAGCGGCAGTTGCCGGCCAGGGCTTCGCAGCCCGATGCCGCGCTCGGTGAAGACGAAGGCCTGCAGCCGCATTCGACCATGCGCAAAGCGATCGCCGAGCACATGGTCCGCAGCGTGCGCACCAGCCCGCACGTGGTGACGCTTCACGAGGCCGATATGACCGCGGTCGTGCGCCACCGCGCCGACCATAAGGAGTCGTTCGCGCAGAAGGAGATCAGCCTCACCTTCACGCCCTACTTCGTCGCCGCGGTCGCGTCCGCGCTGCGCCGCCATCCGACGGTTAACAGCCGCTGGACCGACGCCGGGCTGGCGCTGAGCCGGCGCATCCATGTCGGCGTCGCGGTCGCGGTCGCGGACGGGCTGGTTGTGCCGGTGATCCGCGATGCCGATGAACGCAGCTTGCAGGGGCTCGCGCGCGCGGTTAACGACCTGGCCGACCGCGCCCGCCGCGGCGGGCTGGCGCCCGACGATCTGCGCGGCGGAACCTTCACCCTGACCAATCATGGGGTCGGCGGCAGTCTGCTGGGCACGCCGATCATCAACCAGCCGCAGGCCGCCATCCTGGGCATCGGTAATATCACCAAGCGCGCCGTCGTCCGCAGCGGACCGGTCGGGCCGGCCGCCGATCCCCTCCTGCCCAGCGCTGAAGACACCATCTCGATCCGCCCAATGTGCTATCTGAGCTTGGCCTTCGATCATCGCATCCTGGACGGCCTGGGCGCCGACAGATTTCTAGTTGACGTGGTGAGGCACCTTGAAGAGTTCGACGCCCCGCAGCTCGAAGAAGGCGGGGCGTAGACCATAATGACAAGCGGCCACCGGCCGTGCGGAGGAAGCTGTGGCAAGCAACTACGACTACGACCTGATCGTTATCGGCTCCGGGCCGGGCGGTTATGTGGCGGCGATTCGCGGCGCCCAACTAAACCTCAAGACCGCCCTGATCGAACGCGAGCATCTCGGCGGCGTCTGCCTCAACTGGGGCTGCATTCCCAAGAAATCGCTTGTAAAAAGCGCCGAAGTGCTGGACACCCTCCAGCACGCGCAAGAGTTCGGGCTCACCTTTGACAACCTGCAGGTCGACTACGGTGCCGCGGTCGCCCGCTCGCTGCAAATCGTCTCCCGTCAGACGAAAGGCGTCGGCTTCCTCATGCGCAAAAACAAGATCGACGTCATCGAAGGCCACGCAAGTTTCATCGACGCCAACAGCGTGCAGGTCAGCGCCGGGCCGCTTAACCCGGAAGCCGAACCCCGCACCGTTTCCGCGCGCAGCTTCATCGTTGCAACCGGCGCCCGCGCGCGCGATCTGCCCGGCATCGAAGCCGACGGCGACCGTGTTCTCCAGTACCGACACGCCATCCGGCTGACTGAAATCCCCGAGTCGATGCTCGTGGTGGGCGCCGGCCCGATCGGTATGGAGCTGGGCCATATCTATGCCACCTACGGCGCGCAGGTGACGATTGTCGAAATGTTGGAACAGGCGCTGCCCCTGGAGGATGCCGAAGTGGCGCAGGAGGTCGTGCGCGCCTTCGAGAGACGCGGCATGTCCGTGTTGACTTCGCACCGCACCGAGGGCTTTGAACTCTCTGAACGGTCGGTCAGGGTGACGATCAGGAATGCCGGCGACGATAGCGAGCAGACGGTCGAAGTCGAGAAGGTACTGCTGGCGGTCGGCATCACGCCCAACACCGAGGAGCTCGGACTCGACGCGGCCGGTGTGGAGCGCAGCCGCGAAGGGTACATCGAAATCGACGAATTCATGCGCACCAGCCGCGCCAACGTCTACGCGATAGGCGACTGCACCGGCAAGATGCCCTTGGCGCACGTTGCCAGCGCGCAAGCGGTTGTAGCCGCCGAGCACATTGCCGGCCAGCCGACAACCCCGATTCCGGCTGAGCGCTATACTTTCATGCCGCGTTGCACGTTCTGCGTGCCCCAGGTCGCCAGTATGGGCATGACCGAAGCGGAAGCCGAGGCAGCCGGCTACACCGTGAACGTGGGCAAGTTCCCGTTCATGCCGAACGGCGCCGCCCAGGCACAGGGCGTGCGCGCCGGCTTCGTCAAAATCGTTGCCGATGAGAAATACGGCGAAATCCTGGGCGCGCATATCGTCGGGCCGAACGCGACCGAGCTGCTGCCGGAGCTGACGCTGGCGCAGATGATGGAACTGACGCCGGCGGAGATCGCCCACAACGTGCACGCCCACCCGACACTGGCCGAAGTGGTGATGGAGGCGGCCCACGGTGTCGAGGGGCTGGCGATCCATATGTAGACTGCAGTGGTCAGTGGTCGGTGGCCAGTGGTTCGTGGCCGGAGTGACGCGAATAGAGTTTGACCGCTGATCACGGATCACAGATTTCTTATCACTGAAGCTCGACCATCAGCACTTGCCATGAATCAAAGACGCGCCGCGCTGGAGACTGTCTGCCGGCAACACCGAATCGCAATTCTTTACAGTTTCGGCAGCCGCGCCCGCGAGGTGCTGGCATGGCTCGACGAAGCGGATAGCGTCCTCGCGCCCGGTCCGTCGGATGTCGACATCGGGGCGAAGCCCGTACGGTTGCCTTCCACAGCCGACGAGCGGGGCTGGGGGCCAAAGGAGCCGGAAAGCGCGTTGGATTTGAATTCGGCGGTGGCGTTGACGCACTCCCTGGAGGACCTTCTCGGCGTGAAGCGGGTCGCTCTCGGCGACCTGGGCAGCGCCGACCCGCATCTTGCCTACGAAGTCATTTGCGGTGAACGGCTATACGCCGAGGACGAATACGACGCAGACAACTACGATCTTGTCATCATGGGACAGAGGGCTGATCTTGCTTATCTGGAAGAGCGAAGACTCGCCTGCACCTCCTAGGCGCCGTGTGGCTTCGACCAATCTCTTTCGCAATTCTATGACAGGCGTAAATGACAAGAGCTGAACCCGTCCCCGTCGCTAAGAGGGTCGGCATTGAAGGCCTCGCCGTCCCGCTGGACATTACCGTCCGTTTTGCCGAGACCGACCAGATGGGCGTCGTACACCACAGCGAGTATGTCGTCTGGTTTGAGGCCGGGCGCGTTGCCTGGATGGAAGCCGCGGGGATGCCCTACACGGAAATAGCCGGCGCCGGCTTCAACTTCGCGGTCACCGACCTGCAGTGCCGTTACCGCAACGCCATCCGCTTCGGCGATCCCGTACAGGTGGTCTCCCGCCTGGGAGTGTTACGCAGCCGTCAGATCGAGTTCCTATACGAGATTCGCAACCGGGAGACGGACGTCATCTACGCCGACGGCCACACGCAGCATATCTGCGTCGACAACACAGGCCGTATGACGCGTGTGCCCGAGTGGATTGCGGAGAGATTGGCGAGGGGGCCTCTGCTCGGATAAGGGACGGCTGGATTGGGCCTTGGTATTTTCGCTGAGGGAGATTCTCTACTCCTGTCCCTCACCCGTCATTTCGCCCTCCAGCGGCGGCAGTTCCGGCAGCTCATTCAAATTTGTCAGGCCGAAATGCTGCATGAACTGGTCGGTCACCGCATAGCGGATCGGGCGGCCCGGGCCGTCCATCCTGTCGAACTCGTCAATCAGGCCCTGTTGCTGCAGCCTGCGCAGCGTATTGGAGCAGTCCACACCCCGTACCGCTTCCACCTGCGCCCGCGTGACCGGATGGAGGTAGGCGACAATGGCCAAAGTCTCGAGGGCCGGCGCGCTGAACTGCACCGTCATTTCCAGGTTGAGAAACTCTTCAACTATTTGGGCCGCAGCGGGGTTGGTGACCAGGAGGACTCTTCCGGCGCGACGCTGTAGGCGCAGGCCGCGGTTCTGCTCTTCATACTCCCACTGCAACTTGTCGAGCGCCTTGTCCACTTCGACCTCTGGGCAACCTGAGGCCCGTGCAAGCTGTCCCGTTGTGACCGGATCCGCAGCCACGAATAACAGGCTCTCCAACAGCGCGCTCAGCTTCACGCTTCCCACTCATCCTCAAAGGGCAGATGACGCATGCGTACGTCCAACTTGCCCAGCCGCAGCCCCATCCCTTCTTCGACAATGTCGCGCGTCGATTCCACGACCTCGTCCGTCTTCATCTGCACGTCGATGTCGGGCGAGGTCTCGACCTCCAGCTCGATGTCAACCGCGTTGCCGCGCGATCTTACCTCCGGGAACACCGTAATCACATCCGCGAGCTGGTCCAGGTGCCACGACAGGCGGCGCGCAATGCTGTCCGTGTCCAATTCGACCGAACTGCCCTTCACCGTCCTTACGCGTACCCCGCGCTGGCGGTGAGGCCACAGCTCCAACCACAGCAGGCCGCCGAAAACGAGCACCGCCAAAATGCCTACCGCCACCTGGCCGATCAGAAAATAGTTGCCGTCGGCCTCCTGCTGAACGCGCAGCATCTCCTTGGCCAGCGACAGGCGCTCCACAAGCTCTGTGAAGGCTGCGTCGGGAAAAATCGTAATGTAGCCTATAGCCGCCAACATCAGCAGCCAGAGCAGGACAACGACAATGCGGTTAAATGTGTTGATCACGTCTGCGTAGCGACCCGAGGGTCCTTTCCTTGCTTTTGACGTCGGTCTCTCGATTATACATCAGGGCCTGTTTGGCCGTGAAGTAGAGCCGGATTCGCCTCTTTCTCAGGGGGTTTGCCTTTGCCTTCCCTTTCCCCTCGCCCAGATGGAACCGAGAGCCAGCAGCAGCCACAGTAAGACGCCCGCCGCGCTCACGCGCAGTCCGGTCCGCCAGCTCTGCGGCCTATACGTGAAGACAACCTCGCTTTCACCCGGCGGCACCGGCACGCCGCGGAACAGTACATTCGCCGGATAGATCCCGACCGCCTCGCCGTTGACCCTAGCCTCCCAGCCGGGATAATACGCGTCCTTCAGCACGAGCAGACCCGGCCTTTCGCTGTCCGTCCGCACCACTACCTGCTCCGGCGCATACGATATCAGCGAGGCCTCCCCGCTGCCGGCGTTCGCGGCGCTCAGCCCCCACTCTTCTGCTGCCTCCGCACTCGCCTCTACCACCGCGCCCCTACCCGCGTGATCGCGCAGCAAAGTGACCGCCTCCTCCTGTGAGGAGGCCACCCGCACCGACTCTACCAGCTGCACACGTCCGATTCCTCCAAGCCTCTCGTAGATCTTCACGTCGCCGCTGTGTACGCGTCGAAAACGGCCGCGATCGCTGGGCACCAGCGGCACAAATGTCTGCGTGCGCTCGTCGATGAGCGTCACCGCCTGCACGGCCAGTCCATGCTGCTCGTCTGTCGCCGTCAATCTGATTTCCACTGCCTGTAGACGGGACGGCTCGGCCAGAGAAAACCGGGCAAGATACTCCTGCCTTTCGTTGTCGCCGTCGAAGTAAACGGGCGGCGCGTCTATGAAACCGGCTTCCGCTGCCAGATTTGCCGCCACCCGGAACGCGTCCCTATGCTTATTGCCCGTGAGCAACCGTCCCAGCGCAATACGTTCACCGTCAACCAGCGCGTCGACTTCCGCCAGTGGCCGATTGCCCGCGTCTTCCAAGTCAGAGCCTTTCTGGTTCCGGGTCATCGAGCCAACGACGGCGACGTCTGTCGCCATGAAGTTGTGCGGCGCCTCTACGGTGAGCGTCTTGAGGCCGTCAGCCGTCAGTGCGGCGCCGATCTGTCGGTCGTAGTAGATGTCGTCGGACCATACATCCCGCACTTTGTCGGTGATCAGATGGCGAACATCCATCAGTTCCAGAATGTGCCCGGGTGGAATCGCGCGCAGCTGCTCGCGCACGCGCCCGTCCGGCACCAGCTCCTCCGGCGGAATCAGCAGGGAAAAGAATGCGTTATAGCGTTGCAGCGGCAGCACTCCGCCGTCGAAGCCGTCCACCGCAGGGACGCGCCACAGCAGGGAAAGATTCGGTGCCAGGATCTCCTGCGCTTTGAGCGCGATGACAAACTCGGTGAAGGCCGCCCCGCTCAGTTGCGGATACCTGCCCCCGCGCAGGACGCGCCGCCAGTCGGCCATGTCGCCCGGGTCATAGCTGATCTCGCTGATACTCAGAAAACGTCCCATCGCCGCTGGATGGACTGTCCGTCGCGGCTCCGTCAGCAGATGCGCGGGTGCCGTGCGCACGTCGTACACCGCTTGGGGCGCGGTCGGCTGTGTATGAGGCAGCGTGCGTGCGGCCAGCAGCAGCTCGGCCGCCAGCGCGCCGAGAAGCGCGCCGTGAAGAGCAATGCTCGGAGACCGAGACCCGTTTTTCCTCTTGCCAAACGGGCGATTTCGCGCGATCCAGCCCGCAACCTGCTGTGTCCCAAGGCCCGCCAGCACCGCCATCCCCAGCGTGTACAACATCATCCAGCGCGCCGGCGTGCGGAACAGGTCGAAGCCGGGGACCACATGGAAGAAGAGAAACGTGAACGGGTTCCAGCGCCCCATCGCCAGGAAGAGCCCAAAGGCGGCGAAGAATGCGCCGCACTGCGCGGCATGAGGCCACTTCCCGATGCCCAAGGTCCAGTCCTTTGCCGCCTGCCCCTTGTAGACCGCCACTGCGAACCCGGCCACTGCCAACACGGCCAGAATCAGACCAAGCGCGCCTACATAGGCGATGTACTCCGTATAACCTAGCGTGGCAAATACGACGCTCAGATCGCGCAGGCCGAAGGAGGGCAGCAGCGTCCAGTGGAGAAGCAGGGGACGCAGGCTGAAGCTGGTTGCCTCCGTGTAACTGAGACCGCCGCTGCGAATCCCCAGTTGACTGAGTTCCAGTGTCGGCAGTAGCTGCGCCGCCGCGATCAGCGCCCCTAACAGCACGCCCATTGCATAGAGGACCGAAGAGGTGATCAGGCGGCGCAGGCCCGGCGTCCCCGCCAGCCCGCAGCGCACCAGCAGCCACACGCCCACACCGAAAAGATTGATATAGGTAGTCTGCGTATGTCCGGCGAGCAGGGTGAGCGCAACGAACAGGGAAAATGACAGTAACTGGGGCGCGTACCACTGAAAACGCATCTTGATGCGCGCAAGGCGGGCCGTCTTCTCCTCTTCCCCGCCCAACCCCGGTATCTCCAACGTCCACAGAAGCCAGGGCAGCCAGGCCGCGCCGTTCATCTGGTTGATGTGCCCCAGCAATCCGCCGTAGTATCCGCTTCCCGCCAGCACCAGGCCGGCGCAGACAGAGGCCAGCCACCCCGTTCCCCAGCGCCGCATCAGCGCATAGCCTCCCAGCGCCAGAATCCAGGCATGGAAGGCGCCGCTCCAATACAGCTGCCGTGTCACGGGCAGCCAGCTCAGCGGCCAGTGCAGTGGATACAGCGCCGCCGCCTGTGGGTTGGAGAGGAAGGGCGCGCCAGCAAAAATGTAGGGGTTCCAGAGCGGAACGCGGCCCGCACGCATCGCCGCCGCCGCATAGTCTCGGTAGGGATAGAAGTAGTGGAGAATGTCGCCGCTGGCCAGCACCCGGTCCGTAAAGAGCAGGCGGTAGAACAGCAGGAGAACAAAGAGCGCCAGGAGCGCAGCTGCGAAGAGTGGCGGGAAGAGGCGGCGAATCGTACTGAGGTGGCGTGTCGTTTCTGACCCGCCGATAACAACACCCATGCCGCGAACCACCGGCGTTCAATCGCGGAAGCGGTACTTGATGAGCGTGGCGATGGCGGTGAATCCGTCTCGCCAGGTGAGCTTCTTGCCCTCGTGGAACTTGCGCCCGTTATAGCTGATGGGCGTCTCGAAAATCGAGTAATCCCGCTTCAGAATCTTGGCCGTCAGTTCGGCTTCGATTTCAAATCGCTCGCTGTGAAGGGGCATTCCCGCGATGACGTCGCGCCGGAAGCACTTATAGCAGGTTTCCATATCGGTCAGGACCGTGCCATAGAGCAGGTTGGTGAACCAGGTGACGCCCTTGTTTCCAAGCGTGTGCGCGAGGCTCATCGCCGCCCGCGGCCCCCCGAGGAAACGGCTGCCGTATACGACATCGGTGCGCCCCTCAAGAATAGGGACGAGAAGGCTGACATAATCCCTGGGATTGTACTCCAGGTCGGCATCCTGCACCACAAAAATCGAGCCGCTCGCCGCCTCAAAGCCGGTTCGCAGCGCCGCGCCCTTGCCGCCGTTGCGCTCGTGGTAGACAATCTGCAGATCGGCCGCCGAATCCGTCTGCATGCGCGCAAGGATCTCACGCGTGCCGTCGGTGGAGCCGTCATCAACAATGATGATCTCCTTTTCCATCTGCAACGGGCTCTCGAGCAGCGTGTTGGCCCCATCGACATTCAATGTCAGGTCCACCGCGCGCACGCGTCGAACGATCTCTTCCAGCGTGCCGATTTCGTTGTAGACCGGCATAATGATCGAGAGTCGCATACTCTGGCAATGGCTGTCCGCAACTGGGCTTCGGCTACTCGCCTGCCTGATGAGCCAGGATGATCGCTTCAGCTACCGCTTTCATTGGCTTGCGGTTGTTCATGCTCATCTTCTGGATACGACGGAACGCCTCCGCTTCGTTCATATTCTGCATTTCCATCAGAATGCCCTTGGCCCGCTCGACCGCCTTGCGAGTCTCCAGCGTCTCTTTGAGGTCATCTATCTCTTTTTCCAACGTTCGGAACTCGTTGAAACGCGCCAGGGCCACCCCGATCGCAGGGGTAAGATCACTCTCGCGAAACGGCTTGACCAAGTAGCTGGCTACACCCGCCTCCTGCGCGCGCTGCACCAGATCCTGCTGACTGTACGCGCTCAGCAGCAGCACCGGCGCCAGCCTCTCCTGTGTCAGAATCCGGGCCGCCTCGATGCCGTCCATATCCGGCATCATTATGTCCATGATCACGATGTCAGGACGAAGTTCCCAGGTCAGATTGATGGTGCTCTGCCCGTCGCCGGCCTCGCCAACAACCAAATAGCCCAGGTTGGTCAGCATCTCCCGCAGGTCCATGCGGATTATCGATTCGTCATCGGCAACAATTATGCGTGTCCGCTCCACTGTGAGTCCTCAGTTGATTGTGGCTCTTTGACGTAGGCTCGCGGTCCTGATGGCCCTTGAATTCTGGCCGGCGGCCACTGCTGCTGTACTCGCGCGACGACCGACTCTATCTTGATCGAGCGCTTCGGGAAAGTGATAACAGCGCGCGTTCCGCTGCGAGCAGCCACTGCCACCTTGCCATTGGCCGTCGTCTTGGCGGCCGTTGGCGGCCTCCATGAGTCGTCAATACGCTCACCGTTCCCCTGCGGCTCGATCAGCAGTTCGCCCTTCAGGTCATCGGTTACCAATGTATGCACGATCTGCAGACCCAGGCTGCCGCCGCCATCTCCCTTCAAATCCGGGCCAAAATCTGACGGCAACCCGTCTCCGTTGTCTGCCACTTCGATGCGCACCTTATCGCCCAGATCTTCCAGAGCGATCCTTATCTTCCCGTCCTCCCGGTCTTTGAGGCCGTGTTCGATGGCGTTCATCAGCAACTCATTGACAACCAGCGCCGAGGCGGTCGCCTGGCTGGCCGGCAGGCGAATCTTCGGCCCCTCCATCTCAATCTCCACACCCCGGCCGGGACTGACCGCAACCTCGCGTGCCTGCCCCACGATCCGCTGGCAAACGTCGCGAATGTTTATCGGGCGGTGTTCATCCTGGCTCAGATATTCGTGAATTACCGACATGCTGAGAACGCGGTTCACAGCGTCCATCAGGTGCTGCCGTTCTTCACCGCTCTCGCTGCGCCGGCTCTGTATCCGCAAGATAGAGGCGATGGTCTGCAGGTTGTTCTTGACCCTATGATGTACCTCTTGGATCATCGCCGACTTTACGTTCAGCTCCCGTTCAGTCTGCACCGCCGCCGTGGCATCGTGCATCAGTACCAGTACGCCATCGATCCGCGGCGTTCGTTCGACCAGAGAGCGCAGCCGCCCTGCCTGCAGCTGTTCCCGCATCCGCCGGCTCATCTCGTACAGGCTCCCGCGCGGCGCCCGCAGAGGTATCGCCGTTCTCACCCAGACGCGCCCACCTTCACTCTCTCTACGGCTCTGTACACAGCAGTTGGCCTGCACGGCCTGGCTGACCAACCGCTCGTCCTCCATTTCCAGGTCTGAGATCGGCCCGCCGCGCGTCTCCGCCTCCCTGCCGACCGAGCGAAACAGGTTCATGGCGATGCCGCTCATGTAACTGATACGAGACTGTTCATCAACCAGGAATATGCCGTCGAGACTTCCGAACCTTCCAGCCGCCTCCGGCACCTCGATTTCGCCCTGCACCGCCATACTCTGTAGCCAGCCGACCGCCTGACGGAAAGGCCGGTCGCGCCGGCGCTGCCGCTCGTACTCAATCATGTTCGTCTCAATCAGCATCGCCCCGATCACCCGGTTCGCCGCGTTGCGAACCGGAAATACCTGTTGTATGACCGGCGCACCGCTGCTCGTCCGCCCCGGCGGCACCTTCTTCTCCGCCACCTTGCCTCTCCGGTCCTCCATCAACGCGCGATGAACCGTCGGCTGAGCTGCGAGCGTGTAGGCGCGCCCAGTCATGTCACCTACGTAGATTGAAGAGAGCGATTGGGGGGCTGCATGTCGCGCCACCAGGATGCGTGCATCCGCAGGCGGCACTCTGCCTCCGTACTGTGAAGAGAGAACATGGTTCCTGTCCGTCAGACAGCACAACATGACATCGGACCGGCTGACATCGGCCGTGATCGGCAGGCAGGCCTCGATCCGGTAAAGAAGCGCAATATCGCGCTCCGTCAAGGAAGGACAGGAATTGACCCTTGCATCCATTTTGATCGACGGGCATCGCTGCGCCGTATGAGTTGGCGTCCTCGCCGTGCCCTCGCCCCGGCTCCCGCAATCCCCGCGGGACAAAAAACGCCGTCGCAGAAATTCCTTTTTCCGACGGCAAATTAAACAGCGTGCTTTGATTCGCAGACTCGCCGGGCCACAAGCAGAATCATGTAAATGAAATGGATCAACCGGCCTGCGTATTGGTCGGGGAGAGAGGATTTGAACCTCCGACCTCTTCGTCCCGAACGAAGCGCGCTACCGAGCTGCGCTACTCCCCGAAAGTGGGGAAAGTATAACGCATGACCGCGGCTTCGAGCAAATCGATTCTTGCGGCGGTGGTGGAAGAGTAGGTTTGGCGCTGCTTCTCTTGCGTCCTATCTTGTCAAAAGAACGCTTAGGCGCTGCTGAAAGACCGCCGAACTTCTGGGAGCGGGTCCGAACTGCACGATTTTCTCAACTTGGATTTCCCGACCTGCTCCGGCTGTTCGGGAAGCCTGTCTTTCAGCCAATTGCTCAGCGCGGAAGCCAGTCCGCCGAGCAGTACGCGCAGTTTCGGCCTCGTCTCTTCGAGGAGTTCAAGGCTTTCTTAATCCTTTCTCCCGATTCATCCTGTCAGACCGCCCTCCATCCCCCTACGCGTCCGCCAACTCCTGCAGCGAGGCAAGCAGCGCCTCCGCCTCCGCGCGCTTGGTCGGGTTATCATCGCGGGCAATGATGCGCTGCAGCGTCGAAATGGCGCGCGTATCACCCTCTTTGGCCATCTCGAGCGCCATCTCATCCCGTCTTTCGTGGTAGCTGTTATCGTACTCCTTGAGCTCCATCTCCCACTTGCGCCAGTAATACTTCAGCTCCGTCTCCGGCCATCCCGCGTAGACCTCCTCCCACGTGCTCGGCTGACTGTGCGGCTGCAGACTTCCCGGCGCAATCGGCTCGCTCGCCCTCTGGTAGCGGGCATCCATCGACATGCGCAGGCGGTCGGAGCCGTTCGGCATCCCCTTGTGGACTGCCAGGCTGTGAAAGATGAGCACGTCCCCCTGTTTGAACGGGCTGTATCTCCATGTACCCTCGAGCGGGTCGAGAACCTCCAGCCCGCCCGCGCCCATCGCCGGTTGGAAGTCGTATACGCCGCGCCGGTGCGACCCGGCTGCAATCTGCAGCCCCCCCATTTCCCTCGGCAGATCG
>DAOUHX010000119.1:0-1943 GCA_034428395.1 Caldilineaceae bacterium | reverse complement strand
TTCATCATGGCCGCGCTCGTACGATCGGTCGAAACCGCCTACGCCGCTTTCCGCGACGGCGCCGACGAGCTGGTCACCATGTGGACAGTCTATCGTGACATGCTTGAACACCCGCTCACCGACCACTGGAACAAGGTCTTCCTGGACGAGTGGGTCGACATGCACAGCAGCGGGCTGCTGGCCGGCGTACCGGTGGAGGACCAGCACGCATGAAAACATCGCGCAGTCCAATCTTAGCAGTCGCTGCCCGTTTTACGCAGTTGCAATATTACATATCTTCGTTGTAGAATAGCCGCAACCTGTGAGGACAACGAAATACCTGCTGCAAGGGCTGGAATGGCCCACCTACAATGGCGCGCCGATTGACCACACCAGGAGGGTGATCATGGCTGACGTTAGCGCTGAAAGAGAAGGTCTGATGGACGGAATGCCGCGCGACGATCGCGGCTACTGGCAGCCGGAAGGGCTCAAACTACCAAATCCCGTATTTGACTGGCCGCCCAACCCGCTGAAGATAGTGAAGTGGGTCTACAACTACCTCTTTCCCTGGAACATAATTTACATGCTCATCGCCGTGCTGACGGTCGTCTACCTGCAGCCGGAGATGTCCAAAATGACCACTTTCAGCGCCGACTGGATCGCCTATATCTTCGTGCGCAACCAGATCTTGCTGATCGTAGTCGTCAGCGCCTGGCACCTGTGGCTTTGGTCGCGCAAGTCGCAGGGCTTCCAGTACAAGTACACCCCGGATTGGCTGGCGAAGGGCAAGAAGCAGTTTCTCTTCGGCAACCAGCTCTACGACAACATCTTCTGGAGCTGTGTCAGTGGCGGCATCATCTGGACCGCCTACGAAGTCGTCACCCTCTGGGCCTATGCCAATGAGTTTATTCCCTACCTGGACCCGGCCAGGCATCCGGTCTACTTTGTCCTGATGCTGTGCGGAATTCAACTCTGGCGCCTGTTCCACTTCTACTGGGTCCACCGTCTGCTGCACTGGCCGCCGCTCTACAAGGCGGGCCACTACCTGCACCACCGCAACATCAATATCGGCCCCTGGTCGGGCCTCTCGATGCACCCGATTGAGCACATCCTTTACTTCAGCGGCGTTTTGATCCACTGGATCATCCCCTCGCACCCGATTCATGCCGTGTTCAACGGCCAGCACGCCGCCTTGACGCCGGCACAGGGGCACGCGGGCTTCGAGGCGATCGTCGTCAACGGCAAATCCATGCTGAGGGGGGCGTCCTACTTCCACCAGTTGCACCATCGCTACTTCGAATGCAACTACGGTGAAATGGACATACCCTTCGACGTCTGGTTCGGCACCAGCCACAACGGCTCGGCCGAAGACCACGAGGCGATGCGGGCGAAGCGGTTCGCCAGCCACAAGATCCGCACGTCGGCCGCCTAAGCGCATCGGCGGCGTACCCAATATTCGACGAACCCAGTCGAAACAAGAACAAGAGAGGAGAGGGGGTTCCCTCTCCTCTTTCGCGTGTCTTAACTGCCTTTTGCTTTACCTGATGCAATGAGACTTGCCCGTCCGACGGCGGATGTGGCATCGGCGAATGTTGCCAGCGCGGCGTAGCGGCTTCTTACCCTGGATACAGTCGAGATATCCCTATCGCACTTCGAGGCTCGCCAGCGAAAATCAATGGCAGATTGTGCACGGTTGCGTGGCCGCATCTCTCTTTTGTACAATAGCCGCGAAAATCAGAGAAAGTAAGACGCTTACCGGTCGGGCTGGAAGGGCCCACCCGTGCTTGGCGCCCAAAACAATCGCACCAGGAGAGTGACCATGGCAGACGTCAGCGCTGAAAGAGACGGTCTGATCGACGGGATGCCGCGCGACGAACGCGGGCACTGGCAGCCGGAAGGCGAAAAACTGCCCAGCCCGGTCTTTGACTGGCCGCCCAATCCTCGGAAGTTGGCCAAGTATCTCT
>DAOUHX010000118.1:0-6265 GCA_034428395.1 Caldilineaceae bacterium | reverse complement strand
CTCGGAAGCCTGGACGCGCTGGCTCCACAGCGGGCGGGCCTCCTCTTTCAGTGTCAGCTGCACGCCGACGTCGCCCATGTACTTCTGCATCAGTTCGCCGATGCTGCGCCAGGAGCCGAAGACCGGCGCGTAGTTGAAGATAATGCTGAGCGGCTCGCCGTCCGAACGCAGACGGATTCCGTCGTCGTTCTTGTCGGTCAGGCCCATCTCGTCCAGCAGAGAATTGGCCAGGTCCGGGTCGTACTCGGTCGCGTTCTTGGCCTGCGATTCATCGTAGAAGGGGGAGCTGGCGAGCGGCGCCGGCTGCCCAGGCTCACCCTGGCCGAGGTAGACCGCCTCAATCACCTCGTCGCGGTTCATCGCGTACGACATGGCGAAGCGGAAGCGCTTGTCGTTGAAGATCTCATGCAGGACCGGATCCGGATGGCAGAGATTGAAGGACATGACCGAATCGCTCGTTTCGCCGAACTTCCAGAGCAGGATCTCGTAGTTGCCCGCCTCCTCGTTCTCCTTGAAGAGCGAGAAGTTCTCCATCAGGATATGGCGGTGCTGCATGTCGATGTCGCCGGCCACCGCGCGCAGGTTCAGGACCTCCGAGTCCTCGACAATATCGGTCGAGACCTTGTCGATGTAGGGCAGCTGGTTGCCAGCGGGGTCCACCTTCCAGTAGTAGGGGTTGCGTTCCAGCACGATCGGAACGTCGGGTGTGATCTTGGTGAAGCGCCAGGCGAAAAGGACGGGCACGTCAAGATTCAGGCGCGGCGTTAGCCGGTTGTTAAAGTACTGGTGCCAGAACTCGAACTCGTTCTCCGACGCCTGCGCGTTCAACTCCTCTTCATCTTCGTAGTTACGATGGAACTGGGTCATGTAGTGCTTGGGATACCAGGTCATCGAAGCGCCATTGGCCCCCGCCATCAGCGTCATGAAGATGCCATGCGCGCCGGGGAAGGTGAAGCGAATCGTCAAGTCGTCGGGCGCGTCCATCACGACCGGTTCGCCGCCTACGGTCAGCCAGGTCGGGAAGCTGGGGGCGAGGTCTTCGTCGCCCAGCACGTCCTCATACCAGAACATGAAGTCCTCGGAGGAGTGCGGCGCGCCGTCCGACCACTTGACCCCTTCCCGCAGGTGGAAGGTGTAGGTGGTGCCGTCATCGGAGACTTCCCAGGATTCGGCCAGGTTGGGGCCGATGTCGGAGCCGTCCATGTTGAAGCGGACCAGCTGCGGGTACATGAGGCGGTACCGGAAAATGCCGGCATCGCCAGGACCGACGCCGATGCGGCGCCAGGTGCCGCCGTACTGGCCGATCTCATCCAGCGGCTCGATCACCATTGGGTTGGCGGGCAGCCGCTCGTCAACCGGCGGTATGTCGCCGTTGGCGACCATGTCGGCCAGCATCGGCGCCTCGTTGTACTGCGACGCCGGCATCGCGGCTTCGCCGCTGTCGGACGCGGCCGGGGCCTCGGCTGCCGGCGCCTCCGCGGCCGGCTCGTCACCGCCGCCGCCGCAGGCTGCCAGTACCGCGCCGGCCGTTGCGAAGGCCGACACCTGTAGGAATCTTCGTCGCGAAATCTCTCTTTGGGTCATGGATTCTCCTCCCATTGGTAGGGTTTGGTACCGAACTTCAAATCTCTTGTAGAAAGCATCCGGTTCTCGGCAAGGCCCCCCTCAAGCCCGAACGGGACAGCCGAAAACTCTCAGAATCACAGAATGCCGTCATCATGGGACAGTAGCCGACCGAGGCCACCGACTGCCGATCAACCACTGGAAATCCCTGCCTGAAGATGACCAGAAAGAGCCGGCACTGGGGCGCCGTCTTCGCTCGGCCGCATCACAGGGGAACAGCCTCAACGCGGGGAAAGAGACCGTGATTCTCCGAAAAACCGACTCGGTCAACTGTGTCACCGAACAGAAGACTAACGGGAAAACCGCCCGCCATTGGGGCGATCTATAGCTGCTGCCGACTTTCAGGCGAACCGGACTGCCGACAGCACGTTCGCTGCACTGTGCCCCGGATAAAAAGGGGGCGATAGGGTTTGGGACGAAATTATACACACACGGGCGGGTATGACCAATTATTGAGGTAGCAATTCAGGCATACACAGGGGACCACCGCGATCAACGCAATATTTCGCGTTCCTGGCGTTCACCGTTGCCGGGCACGTTGTAGGCAAAGGTGTTGGCCCAGCGGGGATGGGGTGACAGGTTGGGCGCGGAGCCGTGGATGACCAGGGAGGTGAAAAAGATGCCGTCGCCCGACTCCATCGGCACGGTCACGCCCTCGTCCCGCTTGTAGTAGTGCCCGGGCAGGAACTTGCCGAATGTCTCCTGGTGCTGCTCGTGGTCCTGGAGGCCCCAGCGGTGGCTGCCGGGGATGAACTCAAGGCAGCCGTTTTCGAGCGTCATGGGGTCGATGGCCAGCTGGCAGTTGATCATCAAAGGCAGGTTACCTTCGGCCTTCCAGTAGGCATAGTCCTGGTGCCAGGGGGTGGCCGCGCCGATGCCGGCCTCCTTGGGCAGCAGCTTGCTGTGGTAGAGCGCCACCTGCGGATGCATCAGCTCGGCCACGATGCCGACGAGCGCGTCGCTGCGCAGTATTCTGTTCAGCGTGGGGCTGACCAACTCGCTGTGCATCAGCTGGCGGATGATCTTGCTCTCATCGGGCGCGTCCTCGTCCTCCCAGGCAACATGAATGTCGGGCGGCGGGTCGGCCACCATGCGCCGGTGAATGTCCTTCAACTCCTGGCGGATTCGCCCGATATCCTCTGCAGGAACAAGGCCCTTTTTGAGCAGAAAACCGTTGGCCTCATAGGACTCTTTCTCTTGGCCGGTGAGATGCATTGGATACCTCTTATGACTGTCACAGCCTGGCCCGCCGTGCATTCCCCTGCGTTTAGCGGGAAGAACGGGCACAGTGCAAAGTTCAGATGAATCTGAAGCTGTACAGCTTGCTGCGATTGAGGAAAAAGCGAATCTGAACGGGCTCTTTGAACTTTGATTGATGTTCCACCAGTGGGACACGCCAGTGCAGTTCGTCGGTCTGCAGAGGTGCGCACTCCTCGCGCGAAAAGCCTTCCAGGGCACGGCCGTCGGGCCGGCAAATCTCGATGCGCAGCTGACCGCCGGCCGCGTCAGCGTTTATTTCCAACTCGAACAGACCCCGGAACGCAGGGAGTAGCGGTTTGGTCACGACCATACCCTCGCCGGCCGCGGCCAGCGCAACGAAACGATCGCGCTTCCAGGTGGCCCGCCCCAGCCGCTTGACCCGCTTCTCCATGTCGGTCTCGCCGTGCGTATGCTCACAGCCGGTGTAGTACCAGTGTAGTTCGTCCCCGTCCAGGACCGGCTCCTTCGCCGTGCCGATGATCATTCCCCTGTCCCACGCCTCGCCCTCGCCGCGCGGAAGCGCCGTCGTCCGGCCGCGGTCGGCGTGTTGCCAGCCTATCCCGTCGCGGCTGTAGACGAACTGCGCGTCGATCGGGCCGTCGCACGGGATCTGGTTCTTCTCCCCCGGGATCTGCTCGGCCGTCACGTAGAGCACGCCCAGCAGGCCGAGATGAATATTGCCGTAACGAAAGGCGGAAAGATTATGGAACTCGGCGCGCAGCGCGCCATACCTGCGGTGGGCGACCTCGTCATCCCAGCTGCCCGGCTCCAAAATCGGGTAAGAGTCCTTCCAGGGACCGGTCAGAGCGGGGCTTTCCGAGTAACAGATTACGCGGCGCTTGTGCCGGTCGTCGAAGCGCTGGAGCGAGTAGGCGCGGTAGAGATTGGCCGCAGTGTCGAAGGTCACGTTGAATGTGCCTTCGTTGCTGCGCCTCACCACCGGTTCAAGATGGCCGCTGTCATCCCAGCGGATGCCGTCGGGCGAGGTGAGCAGAAAGATGCCGCGGTAGCGCCGGCAGAAACCGATCGCCTTGTAGCGCTTGTCCGCGTCCTCCTCCGCGCGATCGATAAAGACGGAAGCGCCATGCAGGTCCCAGATGATGTTGTTGGCCGTACTGCCGTTGAAGCTGAAGATGCCCAACGCCGGCTTGGCCCAGTTGATGCCGTCGTCGCTCTCCGCGTACAGGGTCAGGTCGCCGCGATCGTTGTCGACGAAGCGGCGCCCGTAGCCGTCTGCGGTGACGCCGTTACAGTGAAAGGGTCTCTCGTCGCTGCGCGGGATAAAGAGGCCGGGGACCTGGTAGTTACCGGCCGGTACGCGCCAGTGGGGCCCCATACGGCCGAAATACCACATGCGGTACTTGCCCACCGTCTCGTCGTAAAGGACCGTACCGTAGAGATGGATGCGCTTGCTCATGCCCGGGCCGCAGTATTCCCACGGCTTGTCCTCGTCCGGCTCCATGACAAAAGGGGTCTTGCTGCAAGGCTGCACCTCGCGGCTAATGCCCTCCTCCTCCTCGACCAGCGCCTCGTCGAGAAGGAGGACGCTCTCTCCGTTTCGCAGCTGATATGGAGCTGAGAAGGGGTCGGCTTTGGCGTTCATTGGCGGGTAGCGGCTGATAGGACTGCACCCGTGCTCTCATAAGAAAGCAGAACCGGCAGCAGACCAACGGTTACCACTGGAGTTGAACCGGGCGGTTGCTTCGCAGGGATTCGACCGCGGCTTCCGCGATCAGCTGGGCCTGGTAGCCGTCCTGCAGCGACGGCGAGACGGCCTCGCCCAATCCGACCGCACTGATGAAGGCGGCCAGCGCGCCCGCGAAGCTCTCCTCACTGTAGGACTGGGAAAAGCCGCCCTCCACGATGCCGTGTTCCGTAAAATGGACCAGCGGATGGCTCCGGGCCGGGCTCGATTGCAGCAGCCCGGCCGAGCCGAAGACCTCGATCCGGTCGTCACAGCCGTAAACCGACCGCCTGCTGTTCTCGATCGTACACAGCGCGCCGCTGGGAAAGCGCAAAAGGACCACCGCCGTGTCCACGTCGCCCTCCGGCACGTTGGCCGGGTCGATCAGACAGGAGCCGGCCGCGTAGACCTCGGCCGGCCTCTCGGATACCAGCCAGGGGACCAGGTCGAAATAGTGGACCATCTTGTCGCGCAACAGGCCGCCGGAGCGCTCCAGGTAGGCCAGCGCGGCCGGTTCAAAGTCACGCGCAACGATGCGGACCGACTCGACCCGCCCGACTGCGCCCTCCTGAATGCGCCCCCGCATCTGCCGGAACTCCGACGCGAAGCGGCGCCGGAAGCCGATAAAGATCGGCACGTCGTACCCGGCCGCCTCGGCCACGACCGCCCTCACCTTGTCGATGTCGAGATCGATCGGCTTTTCGCAGTAGGTCGGCTTGCCCGCCTGCATCGCCTGCCGCAGCAGGTCGGCATGCGTATCGGTCGTCGAGGCGATCAGGACCGCGTCGACGTCGTCGGCCTGCCAGATCTCCTCCTGGCGCTGCGGACAGCGCGCGCCCAGCGCCGCCCCGAGTCGCTGCGCGGCCACCTGGTCGACGTCAAAGATGTAGCCGAGTTCCGCCGCGGGGTGGGCGGCAATGTTGTTGGCGTGGATTGTGCCGGCGCGGCCGGCGCCAAACAGCGCAAAACGCATCATTTCCGAGTCCGGCGGACAGTGGCGAGAAGTGAAGAGTCAGAAGCAGAAAGTAAGCGCTACTCTCTCTATCGATTCAATCCTTTGGGCGTCATTCGTCTTGCTCGCCCTCGCTGCGTAACGCCGAAATAGTCTTCTCGGTCTCCTCTTTCAGAACTGATCAGGCCGTTACGACCCGGACCTTGGGAAGGCAAGAGCAGCGGTTCCCTCGCCAACAATTTCCCTAAGCTGTTCAACGAGCGAAGGCAGATAATCGACAACTGTCTCGCGCACCAGAACGAGATCTATGGCCTCGTAATCGTGAACCAACCGGTGGCGCATTCCGACCACGTCACTCCATGGAATCTCCGGGGTTTGCTCCGCGTCTGATCGGATACATAATTGGCGGCCTCGCCCACAATTTCAACCAGCTTTATAAGGGCGAATTGCATCATTTCATTCCGTTCCAACGCTTCCTGGCTTGTCGTACCCAACATTTCTATCGCTTTGACGGCATAAACACCCATGGCAACAAGACGTACTCTGTCATCATTTATGTTCATACTGGAGCACGGCTGAATCGATTATCGCCTCTTTGAACAAAGGGTTAGCGCTTTTCTCGACGCCCCTATAGGTCAGCAGATGGGCTGACCGATCGAGCGCTTCGCTCAATTCCCTTTCCAGACGAGCCAACTGCAGTAACCCTACCTTTACACCGGAGTCAAACTCCACAAGAACGTCCAATC
>DAOUHX010000117.1:0-8277 GCA_034428395.1 Caldilineaceae bacterium | reverse complement strand
GGCACAGGCCGCATTCGAAAATCTGGGCGAAAGCGGGCAGGGCATCTTCCTGCTGCACCACGCCATTCTCGCCTATCTGCCCTGGTCCCTTTGGAGCGAAATGGTCGGCATCCCCGACCGCAGCTTCGGATTCTCCATGATGCAGGACATCCCCGTCAATGTCGCCGACCCCGACCACCCGATCACCAACGGCATCGCCTCCTGGCAGATGCTCGACGAGACCTATTCCATGGCCAGCGCAGGTGACGACAGCCGCATCCTTCTCACCACCGACCATCCCGACAGCATGCACGTTCTGGGTTGGACCCGCCAGTTCAGGAATTCACGCGTCTTCTGCCTGCAGTCGGGCCACGACAATCTCACCTACGTCGACCCGAACTTTCGCAATATGATACGCCGCGGGATCCAGTGGTGCGCAGGACGAATCTGACGGTTGGAGGCATGTAGCCGGGCTCTGCTTGCCGCGGAGATCGGCGCCTTCCAAGCGTCATTGCCGTAACTCAAGGGGTGTACCTACGATCGAGCAAGCTGCCTACCCAATCAACTGCTCGACCGCCGCCCAGTCGACCGACGCCTCCACCGCGTCGGCAAGACGATCGTACGCCTGCTCGCGCATGGTGGACGTCGAGACCACCGGCCCCGTCCAACCCAGTTGACGCATCCATCGGTGGCGAAATCGGTCATTCCCGAACAGTCCGTGAAGATACGTGCCCCAGACCCGGCCGCCTTCGGCCACCGCGCCGTCGCGAACCGACACCTTGCGACCGTTTCGCTCGACAATTTCACCAAAGCCCGCTGCGCCGTCTCGCGTTTCTGTAGCCCCTGTGTGAATCTCATAGCCCGAAACGACCTCCCCCGTCGGCAGACGCAGGCGGGACTGATACGTCTGTTTCTGCAACATGAACTGCGTGGAAACAGGCAGCAGACCCAGTCCTAGGGCATGCCTGCCGCGTGGCCCTTCGACGCCCGCGGGGTCCCACAGCGCTTCCCCCAACATCTGGTAGCCGCCGCAAAGCCCGATCAACTGCGCGCCCCGCTTGTGGGCGGCCAGCATGGCGCTGTCCAGTCCGGTTTCTCGCACCCAGTCGAGATCGCCTAGAGTGACCTTGGTGCCAGGGATGATGACCGCGGCAGGGCTGCCCAACGACGCCCCCCTTTGCACGTAGCGCAGGCAGATTCCCGGCTCGGCGTCAAGCGCGTCGAACTCGTCGAAATTCGCAACGTGCGGCAGGTGGATGACGGCAATGTCAAGTTGCCCGCCCGCGGGCCGCCTGTCCGCACGCCCCCTCTGGCCCAAAGGCACCGCATCCTCCTCGGCAATCCCAACCTCCTCCAAGTAGGGGATGACGCCCAGGGTCGGGACCCCGTACGCCCTTTCCCGCAACTGTTCGAGGCCGTCACCCAGTAACGCAGGGTCCCCGCGGAGCTTGTTGATCAGGAAGCCGCCCACCTGCATGCGCTCCTCCGGCTCCAACAGGAGCATCGTCCCTGCCAGCGCCGCGAAGACGCCCCCCCGGTCGATGTCCCCAACCAGCAGGCACGGCGCGCCGGCATGACGAGCCATCCGCAGATTGACGATATCGCCCGCCTTCAAATTGATCTCCGCCGGGCTCCCCGCTCCCTCCAGCACAATCATCCCGTAACGTGCAGCCAAACGGTCATAGGCCTGCTTCACCTCCCCCCACAACCGCTCCTTCATCGTCAACCAGTTCCCCGCCCCGATCCGCCCCGCAACTTCGCCGTTCAAAACCACTTGGCTCCGCCGGTTGCCCTCCGGTTTGAGCAGCACCGGGTTCATGTCGGTATGCGCATAAATGCCCGCGGCCTCCGCCTGCACGATCTGAGCCCGACCCATCTCGCCCCCCTCCGGCGTCACGCCCGCGTTGTTGCTCATGTTCTGCGCCTTGAACGGGGCCACCTGCACCCCCTTGCGCGCCAGAATCCGGCAGAACGCAGCAGCCAGCAGGCTCTTGCCCGCGTTGGAATGGGTCCCTAAAGTCATCAGCGCCTTTGCCACCGCTTCGCCTCTCTACTGGAGCTGATGGAACCAGATCAATTCATGTTCAGGCAAGAGATCGGGGTGCAGAATCTTGATCAGATCGGCCAATACCAGGTGAGGGTTGGCGACGCCCGTCTCCCAGTAATCGTTGCCGCCCCACTCATTCAACTTGGCGTTATTCGAAAAAACGGACCCATGCTGCACCGCGGCCAGGCTCGCATAGCGCTCATCCGCTGCCAGAATATCCTCCGCCGTAAACCAAGTACCCGTGTTCGCCAACCAGATGTCGACGTCTACCGCCTGTTCAAATACCGACTCCATCGAGAGGGGGATCGAGCCGGTCGAGTCATCGGCTCGCCAAAGATAGTCTCCGCCCGCGTCGGCAATGTAACGCGCGAAGTAGCTGTTTCCGCCCGGCACGCGCCAGGAGTCCCGCCTAGGGATCCCCACCAGAACAGTTGGCCTCTCCTCGACCTTTGAGGCCAGTTCTGCCATCTCTGCGTAGCGCGCAGCCGTCTCGCCAAAGTTCTGGTCAGCCGCCTCTTCCCGATTGAAAAAGAGTGCGGTCACCTTCAACCACTCCGACCGGCCCAGCGGCGTCGTCTCCATGTATCCGGCAGTGAGCGCCACGGGCAAGCCGGCCTCCAGCAGTTTTGGATGCGTGTCATACTCTGGATTGCCGTAAGCAAATGTGACGATTAGGCGCGGGTCCAGGTCAATAAGCGTCTCCGTGTTGACACTGGCCCCCGAACCCGCTTCCTGCAACGCCCCGTCTTCGATCATCTGTCGTACCTCGGACGTGTTGACAAGCTCGAACTTCTCGACTGCCACGAGTCGATCGAGCAATGCCAGCTGTTGCAGATGAGGCAGCACCGTCGTCGTTAGGGCGGCGACTTTGCGAACCGGCACTTCGAGGACCGGAATATCCACATACCCGTCCGGGGCAGGCGTCCCGCATTGCACCAAAAGGTATTGAAACTTCTGCTCCGATCCCCGCCATGGGTTCAGCAACGTCAGCAGCTTGAAGTTATCGTGATACTCCACCGTCCAACCTTGCGCGAACTCCGGCTGAATCTTCTGGGGAAAATAGTCTGTCCCGGGTTCGAAGTTGACTACGCAGCCGTCGAGAATATTCGAATTCTGGGCCGTCGACATCCCGGTCGGCTCGCCCTCCTTACCACTCTCCAACGCCATGTCTACCTCCGTCGTGGGGACTGCGCAACTGGATAACAGCAAGAGAATCGAGCTGATCAGAGCGAGAAGAGTCCTTTTCATTTTCGGTCCTTTCTGGGTCCATGTCCTGTTGAATCGGTTCTGCCGGTTTTCGGCCAAAGAGCTATCCTGCCTGCTGCCCTCAACGCCTCTTAGCGTCCGCGTTCCTACCGAGAGCCCGGATGTTCCTTCATTCTGTCAAGCTCCTGCAAGCCCTGCTCGCGAGCCGCTTCAAGAAGTGCGACGTCAAATGGATCCGGATCTTTCCACATTCCCCTTTCGATCGCCTCAAGCAGTCTCTCGGCGATCGCCTGCCACGCCCACGGATTGCTCTCAGCAAAGAACTCCTGCATCGATTCGCTCCGCAAAAATTCTTCGGCCACCCGGTGGTACATCCAGTCTTCGAGGACTTCAGCCGTCGCGTCGTATCCGAACAGGTAGTCGACCGTCGCCGCAACTTCCAGCGCCCCCTTGTAACCATGCCGGCGCATGCTTTCCAGCCACTTTGGATTGACGACGCGACTGCGAAAGACGCGGCGCGCCTCCTCCCGCAGGTCCCGTGTGCGTACACGCGACGGATCGCTGCTGTCGCCGAAATATCGGCTGGGATTCCTGCCTGCCAGCGCCCGCACTGTCGCGATCATCCCGCCGTGGAACTGCAGATAGTCATCGCTGTCAAAGATGTCGTGTTCCCGGTTGTCCTGGTTCTTGGTCGCGACCTGGACCGTGCGCAACGCCTGCGAAAACTCCCGTTCAGCCGGCACGCCAGCCTGCTTGGCGCCGTACGCGTATCCGCCCCAAAGGAGATACGCCCGCGCGAAGTCGTCGTCGGTCTGCCAGTTCTTGGCGTCAATGAGCGGCAGAATGCCCGCGCCGTAGCTGCCCGGTTTGCATCCAAATATGCGGTACCGAGCCCTTTCGCCGGCCCCGTCTCCAAGACCGGCCAGCCGCAACTCCGCCTCTTGGGTTAGTACATGCTTACGGGGAAAGTTCATGTCGAGCGGCTCGTCAGCATCGACGGCTGCCTGCACCGCGCCGTCGATTAGCTCGATGAGGTGGGGAAACGCGTCGCGGAAAAACCCGCTGATGCGGCAGACAACGTCCACTCGAGGCCGACCCAGCTCCTCCAGCGGGATGAGCTCGACTCCGATCACCCGTCGATTCTCCCCCTGCCAGACGGGTTGTACACCAAGCAGGGCAAGCACTTGGGCAATGTCATCCCCCGAAGTGCGCATCGCACTTGTGCCCCAAATGCTCAACCCCACACTCTCCGGGTCCCGCCCGTGTTCCTGCCGGTAGCGGGCAACTAACGTCTCCGCCAAACCCTGCCCAACTTCCCATGAAGCCAGCGTCGGCAAAGCCCGCGGGTCAACCGAGTGGAAGTTTCGTCCCGTGGGCAGCACATGCGCCATACCCCGTGTCGGCGACCCGCTTGGCCCGGGCGGGACGTAACCGCCCTGCAGCGCATGCAGCAGATTGTCTATCTCTGCCTTCCCGCTCTCACGCAGCTTGGGAACGAGAAAGCTGCAGGCAAAGTTAAGAACGGAGGCTAGCTCAGAACGGCTCCGGCCGCCTCGCAGGCCATTTCCCCCACGTCGTTTCCCCTCGGGCGTAAGGGCAGCCATTCGTTCCGCAGCTCTCTCGCCGACGGCCGGCGCCGCCTCGGACCGCCAGCCGCAATCCCCGGTCTCCCTGAGAGCCGCTTTGCATTCTGCTTCCAATTCCTGTACCAGGTCCGCATTGGTCTGTATCGATGACGATCCATCCGCGCGCCTCGCCCCAGGCCGGTCCAGCAGCGCCTGCCAGCTCTCTCCCGCTATGCCGGCGGCTAGCGCTGGCAGAGCCGGCGCTCCCATGTTCGGCAGCTTAAGGAGATGATAGAGCAGCTCCACCAGCTGCTCTCCCTCGGCCGCGTCTCCCAAAATATGCAGACCGTCCCGTATCTGCGCGCCTGTCAATTCGCATAGATAACCCTCAATATCCTCCAGAAGATGAGCAACCTGCGCGCCCCTCAACTCGGCAAAGGCCGAAGGTGTACCGTCTTCCAGAAAAGTCCCGTCCCAATCGTGGCTGTGGTCGCCGTGGTCCGATTTGAGAATGTATCGCAGATCGTCTTCGAGATTGTCCCGCTGGATCACGTCCCAGATCTGCCTCTGCAGCAGGGGAAGTTTGGCCGGGTCAAGCTGTTCAGCCGTATAGTACTCGTCTACCAGGTGCGCCAGCTCCTCCAGTACACCGTAGGCCCCTGCGCTCGTCATGGGCGGCGTCATGTGGTCGACAATGGTTGCGTGAACGCGCCGCTTTGCCTGGCTGCCTTCGCCAGGATCGTTGACGATAAACGGATAGACCAGCGGCAGGTCCCCCAGGAAGAGGTCGGGAAAACAGGAGTTGCTCAGTCCGACGCTCTTGCCCGGCAGCCATTCGAGCGTCCCGTGCTTACCCATGTGTAGGATAGCATCGGCACGCCACTCGTCGCGCAGCCAGCGGTAGAGCGCATGATAGTTGTGCGGCGGCGGCAAGTCTGGCCGGTGGTAGATCAGGTCGGGGTCCATGTCGTAGCCGCGCGGCGGCTGCAGCGCCACGAACACGTTGCCGTATTCCAGCCCGGCCAGCGCGAAGGCTCCGTCTTGGACATAGGCCTTGCCCGGCGGCTCTCCCCACTGGCGCACCATGTCGCCCGCAATCTCTTCAGGGACCTCTTGAAACCAGTCCGCGTACCGGTCGACAGGCAATTTGTTCGCACGCGCCAGCTGCTCTTCGTCTAGCCAGGTCAGGTCATAGGAGCAACGCGCAATCAGGTCAAGAATCAGTTGGTCGCTGGTCGCGGGCAGCCCATCTACTGTGTATCCGGCCGCCTTCATCCGCCGTAGTAGCTTCAGGAGCGATGCCGGGGCGTCCAACCCGACCGCGTTTCCCACCTTCGACGCCTTTGCCGCGCTATTTGTCAAAACCACGGCAATTCGCTTCTTATCGTTCGCCTTTCGCCGCAGAACAGTCAGTCGCTCAACAATGCCGACCAGCCTGGAGACGCGCTCGCTGTCCGGCACATAGCCGGCGCCGCCTTCCCCCACATTTTCTTTGAATGTTATGGGCACGCCCACGATACGTCCGTCAAACTCCGGGATAGCGACATTCATTGCAGTATCCAGCGGGCCTAGTCCGCGTCCGTTCCGTTGCCACGCCTCCCGGTCGCTGCTACAGGTAATCGCCTGCACGACTGGCACGTCGAGTCCAGTGAGGACCCCGTCGCCATCTCCCAGCGCGAAACTGAGTGTGCTTACGATGGCGTCTAACGGTCCGCTCTTCTTCATCTCTTTAAGCGCCAGCGGCATGCCGTCTGCGTCGCACTCCTTGAGGGATTGCGTGTATACCGCGCACACTGAAATGCCGCGCCTGCCAAACTCAGCCGCGAGCGCATCGACAAACGCTGTGTTTCCGCTCAAAAGGTGCGCGCGGTAGAACAGAATGCCGATGTGCCCCCTCTGGGTTAAGGCCTCTTCTCCCACTTCTACGCCGGTGGGGACCCTTGCCGGCGTTTGATTGCGAACCTGCCCATCCGCATCTTCCCCGTGCGGTCCGCCAAAATCTTGTCCGTCCACTCTCTCCGTAATCTGCGGTTCGTAGCGCCCGTGAAGCGGGATCTCCCTGGGCTGGTCAAAGCCCCAACCGGTGACGAGCAAATGATCGCTCAGGCATCGGAGTCCGTTTGCCAGATTCTCAGCGCCCCCGCACTGCAAATAGGCGTTTACGGCCTGTGCCAAGGGCACGCCGACGTTCGACTGTCGCATCAGGTCATGGTCGAACGCCTCGACCGCGGGCAGGCAAAAGAGAAATCCCCCGGTTCGCTCAACCCACTGCTTGAGGCGTTCCAAACCGTACTCGTACGAGCGGACCGAGAGCAGCCTGGCCACAACTACCTGGGCGGATGGCAACAGCCGCCGCAGAAGGGCGTCGACCGAATCGTTGTCCTCGGCCCGGCCAATGTGAGCGGCCTGAAGATCGGCAAAACCGGGGGGCAACAACCCGCGCCCCCTTTCCAATGTCAGCAGCTCGGTATCCGATTGGCTGAGGAAGAGCAAGCCTTCCCCGGAGCTCTCGGCCGCAAACTCGTCTGGCCGCTCCGCACCTGCTTCCGTCACGCCATTCCATGCAAATCCGTTGAAGATATGCGGACGCAGTATCATGGGCGGCCGCGCGTCGACCTCGTCCAGTAGCGACTCGATGTAGTCAAAAATCGCCAGCACACTCCCCCTGTCGTTTATGGAGTGGAACCAGACCGGACGGCCGTCAATGACGAGCATCACCACATTCGCCAGGACGCATGGACCCAGGCATCCTCCCTGGTTGAGATGGATCCTGTTCCGCAGGCGGCGGCGCTCCCATTCGGCATGATAGAAGTCCTGCTCGACCTCCGCGAAGCCGCGCTCCGTCCGCCCGCAGCAGCAACCCGTCGCGCACACAATCAACATGCCCCGCAGTCGGCCCGCGTTGACCAGGTGGCCGTCAAGGCGCTCAACCATGTTCCGTTTACGAACTTCCGCCATCGCAGTGTCTCCCGTTTCGATCTCTTCCAATCAGGTCTGGCGCGTTTCTACTCCTCGACTCCCTGCTGCCTGCCGCGTCTTCAGTACTCAATGCCAACCTGCGCCCGGATGCCCTGCTCGCTCAGAGGATGCTTCACCTCGCGCATCTCGGTCACCAGGTCCGCGAAATCAATCAGATTGCGAGGGGCATACCGCCCCGTGATGACTAGATGCAGCATGGGCGGCTTATTCGCCTCCAGCCACGCCAGCACGTTGTTGCCGTCCACCCACCCGTAATGAAGCGGATAGGTGAACTCGTCAAGAATCAGTAGATCGTAGCCGCCATCGACAATGCGCTCCTGGGCGACCGACCAGGCATGGCGCGCCCGGGCGACGGTCTCGTCGATGTCGCCACTGGTCCACGTCCAGCCGTCTCCCGTGCTGATCCAGTCGATCTCCCCCATCCGCTCGGCAGCCCTTATCTCGCCGAAACGGGCATTCTCATGCTTGAGAAACTGGATCACACCGATCTTCATCCGTCGT
>DAOUHX010000116.1:0-7251 GCA_034428395.1 Caldilineaceae bacterium | reverse complement strand
CTGGTCACGAGCAACCAGATCGACATCACCGAGTTGCAGGGCGCATCGATCCGAATGGCTGTCGAGCGCAATGAGAAGGTAACGGCGCACTATGGCCGCCAGGCCCCTTACGGCTATGTCGACTGGTGGGCGCAGGCGCTGTGGCTGAACAACGAGAAGCCGCCATACGACGACGTCCACGTGCGCTGGGGCATCAGCTACCTGATCGACCGTCAGCAGATCGCGGACATTGCCTACGAAGGCCTGACCAGCCCCAACCCGATGCCGTACCCGCCGTATCCGGGACTCGAACAGTACACCGAGTCGATCTCCGACCTGCTTGAGGAGTACAATACCAACGAGTACAATCCGGAGAAGGCCGCCGCACACCTTGAGGCGGGCGGCTACAGCATGAACGACGACGGCATGTGGGCGGACGCCGACGGCAACACGATCAAGGTGCCGCTGGAGTCCTGGTTTGCCTGGAACGCGCCGGCCGAGGTTCTGGTCGAGCAGCTCAAGCGGGGCGGGATCGACGCTGAGCTGACGACGCCGCCCGACGCCTGGGACCGCTTCGTTTCCAAGACGCACACCGCCTTCCCCGCCGGCCACACCGGCAGCCTGAAGGAGCCCTACGAGGCGTTGAACCTGTACACCTGCGGCAAGGAGGGCGGCCCGGCCTCGAACTGGGCTTCCAACCAGTCGCTCTGGTGCAACGAAGCGTTCGACGAGATCGTGTTGGAGATGTCACAGGTGCATCCGGATGATACCGAGACGATGAAGGCGCTCTTCCGTGAGGCGATGGAGATCTGGCTGCCGGAGCTGCCTTCGATCATGCTCTTCAACTGGAAGCACAACATGGCGATGAACCAGACCTACTGGGAGAACTGGCCGACCGTTGACAGCAAGGATGGCGAGTATGTCAACGAAGCACCGCAGCTGCTCGGCTTCCACCTGGTCCTGCTGCATCTCGAACCGGCTGAATAGTCTACAGTAGTTTACATGTAGTAGTTTACAGCAGTAGTTTACAGTGACGAGTGGTTAAGGGTTTGCAGCCCCGCTGGCCACTCGTCACTGCCCCTCTCTACGGGGGTCTACAGATGTGGGCCGCCGGCTAGCTCCTCAGACGGATCGCCTTCTTCCTCCCGATCGTATAGACCGCTGTCAGCGTGAGCTTCTTCCAGCCGCGGCTGTCCGGGCAGGGCCCGATCCGCGCGGGCATGATCAAACTGGTGCAGTCGGGCTGCGCAATGCAGTTCTGTCGAAGTTCCGCGACGATATAATCGACTACCGGCGGGCGGTGCAGGCGTTGCCCGAGGCCGGCCATGCCGGCTACATCTGCGTCGAGTAGGTGTGGACCGAATGGGAGGCCTACGAAGAGGTCAACAGCTTGTCTGAGACGATCCAGATGCGCGATCTGCTGCGTTCGGTTGCCTTGAGTTGACGGGCCCGGCCAGCTGCGCGCGGAATCCTTCACCTGTCGGGAGCGAATTTTTCGCGTTTGCCCAAAGCACCTCCGTCGTTTAGACTTCTCAGTGTCGAATTCTGCAAGAGTGGAGTTGTTCCAGGCCGCTGCCAGCAGGAAGGTGTTCGTATTTTGTCCGGTCTTTGCCGCCCTTTGGTCACCGCCAAAGTCCGCCGGTTCAGGTCAGCGGCAGCCCAGACTCACACTTGTTCCTCAATACCACACTATCCATTGACAGTGCCGCAATACCAGCGAATCCAGCGCGTATCAGCGACCCATTTCACACGCAAAGGGAGATACAGTGATGGAAAGGCGAAGTAAGTTCCGCGTACCATTGAAGATCGCTGTGCTTTTGGCTGTGCTGGCCCTTCTGGTGGCCGCCTGCGGGCAGGAGGCCGCGCCCGCGTCCGAAGAGATGACCGAGGAGCCCGCCGAAGAGACGACCGGCGTCGAAGGCGTCATGGATGTGCCCAGAGAGCGGAGCCTGATAGTCGGCTGGTGGGGCAGCAACGAGTTTGAAGAGTCTGAGATTTATACGCCCTTCGCCATCGGCGGCGATTATCAGCGCGGCCTCAACGTAGTCTACGAGGGCATGGCTTACTGGAATGCCTTCCGCGACGAGACGGTCATGTGGCAGGCCGAAAGCTTCGAATACAATGACGACTATACCGAGCTGACCATCTCGCTACGGCCGGAGGTGATGTGGAGCGACGGAACGCCGTTCACCGCCCACGACGTCGTTTATACGATCAACCACCTGAGCGAAATCGGCGGTGCGGTGCGCCACGGTAACGAGGTCCAGCAGTACACGAAAGAGGCGGTTGCGACCGATGACCACACCGTCGTCATCAGCCTGAATTACCCCTTCCCGCGCTACCATGACCGCTTCTTCGTCTGGAAGTGGGACTCGGGCGCCTTCCCGATCATGCCCAAGCACATCTTCGAAGGGCAGGATTGGGCAACTTTCACCCACCTGGACATCGAGAAGGGCTGGCCCGTGACGACCGGGCCGCTTAAGGTGGTCTACTCATCGCCGCAACAGAAGATATTCGACCGGCGGGACGACTGGTGGGCGGCTGAGTCCGGCCTGACCGACGAGCTGAACATGGAGCGGGTCATGTTCGTCGTTGCCGGCACCGACCAGACGCGGCTGATCGAGCTGGTCACGAGCAACCAGATCGACATCACCGCGTTGCAGGGCTCCTCAATCCGGCTGGCCATCGAACGCAATGAGAAGGTAACGGCCCACAACGGCCGCAAGGCCCCCTACGGCTATGTCGACTGGTGGACGCAGGCGCTGTGGCTAAACAATGAGAAGCCGCCTTACGACAACGTCGACGTGCGCTGGGGCATCAGTTACCTGATCGACCGTCAGCAGATCGTGGACATCGCCTTCGAGGGCCTGAATCCTCCGAACCGGATGCCGTATCCGCCGTATCCGGGACTCGAACAGTACACCGAGTCGATCGCCGACCTGCTTGAGCAGTACGACACCAACGAGTTCAACCCGGAGAAGGCCGCCGCACACTTTGAGGCCGCCGGCTACAGCATGAACGACGACGGCATGTGGGCGGACGCCGACGGCAACACGATCAAGGTGCCGGTGGAGTCCTGGTTTGCCTGGAACGCGCCGGGTGAGGTGCTGGTCGAGCAGCTCAAGCGCGGCGGAATCGAAGCAGAGCTGACGACGCCGCCCGACGCCTGGGACCGCTTCGTTTCCAAGACGTATACCGCCTTCCCCGCCGGCCACACCGGCAGCTTGAAGGAGCCCTACGAGGCGTTGAACCTGTACACCTGCGGCAAGGAGGGCGGCCCGGCTGCGAACTGGGCCTCCAACCAGGCGCTGTGGTGTAACGAAGCGTTCGACGAGGTCGTGCTGGAGATGTCGCGGGTGCATCCGGAAGATACCGAGACGATGAAGGCGCTCTTCCGCCAGGCGATGGAGATCTGGCTGCCGGAGCTGCCTGCGGTCATGCTCTTCAACTGGAAGCACAACATGGCGATGAACCAGACCTACTGGGAGAACTGGCCGACCGTTGACAGCAAGGATGGCGAGTATGTCAACGAAGCGCCGCAGCTGCTCGGCTTCCACCTGGTCCTGTTGCATCTCGAACCGGCTCAATAGTTTACAGTAGTTTACTGTAGTTAACAGTGACGAGTGGCTAGTGGTCCGCAATCGAGCCGGCCACTCGTCGCTTCAGCTCTATCTACGGGGGTTTGCAGATGTGGGCCGCCGGCTATCTCCTCAAACGAATCGCCTTCTTCCTCCTGATCGTGTGGACCGCGGCCACGGTGAACTTCTTCCTGCCGCGGCTGTCCGGGCAGGACCCGATCCGCGAGCGCATGATCAAGCTGGTGCAGTCGGGCAGCGCCTGGGGCAAGGGCATCGAGGATATGGTCGAGCTCTACAACGAGAAGTTCGGCCTGGACAAACCACTGTGGCAGCAGTACCTGACCTACCTGGGCGACATGGCGCGCTTTGAACTGGGCCATTCGATCGCATCCTACCCCAGGACCGTCAAACAGATTCTGCGGGATTCGATGCTGTGGACGATCAGTCTGCTGACGGTAACGACGCTCCTGTCGTTTCTGTTCGGGACGGTCTTCGGCGCGATTGTGGCGTGGACGCGCGCGCCGTTGTGGCTGCGCTCGCTGGCGCCGCCGATTATGACGATGGCGGCAATCCCCTATTACCTATTGGGGCTGATCCTGCTCTTCATCTTCGCATTTGAGCTGCGCTGGTTCCCCGGTCACGGCGGCTACCGCATCGGCCACATTCCCAACTTGAGCTGGAAGTTTCTGTTGGAAGCGGGTGAACACGCCGTCCTGCCCGCGCTCTCGATCCTGCTATCGAGCCTCGGTTTCTGGGCCATCGCCATGCGCGGCATGATGGTAACGGTCGAAGGCGAGGACTACATGACGCTGGCCGAGGCCAAGGGAATCAGGAGCGGGCGTCTCTTCTACGACTACGGGCTGCGCAATGCAATCCTGCCGCAGATCACCTCGTTGGCGCTGGCGATGGGATATGTCTTCTCCGGCGCGCTGCTGGTCGAGGTGGTATTTGGTTTTCCCGGCATCGGGACGGTGCTCTTCCAGGCGATCAAAGGCGTGGACTACCCCGTGATCCAGGGCATCGTACTGGCGATCATTCTGACACTCGCGACTACGACCTTGATCCTGGATTTGACGTTGCCGATCCTGGATCCACGAATCAGAAGGCGGACATAGATGGCAGTACGGGCGGAAGGCGAGACGGCGACGCGCCTCAGCACCAGTTCACCGATGCAGGGAGCCCTGGGCTACCTGCGCCGCAACCCGCCTCTTGCCTTTGGGCTGGGCCTGATTCTGATCCTCCTGTTGTTTTCGGTCGTGGGCCGGCTGGTCGTCAACGTGGAAGACGCTTCGCCCCTGTCTGCGCCTCCGTTCAAAGCGCCCTCCGCCGAGTATCCATTTGGCACGGACAAGGTGGGCCGGGACCTGCTGGCAGTGATGATCGTGGGCACGCCGCTCACCCTGCGCGTTGGCCTGCTGGCCGGCATATTGGGCGTGGCTTTTGCCAGCCTGCTGGCCTTTGCCGGGGCCTACTACGGTGGCATCATCGACGCGGTCATTCGCCTGGTTGTGGACGTCGGCCTGACGATCCCCAGCATCCTGATTCTGATCCTGATCGCGATCGCACTTAGAGGCGTCAACCCGACGGAGATGTCGCTGATCGTGGCTGCGACAGCGTGGCTGTGGCCGACGCGCACGATCCGATCGCAGGTCCTCTCGTTGAAGGAGCGCGCCTACGTTGACGTGGCGCGCATGTCCGGCATGCGCGGGTACGAGATTATCGTGCGCGAGCTGATGCCCAACCTCATTCCCTTCATCGTCGCCAATCTCGTCAACACCACCGCTTCGGCCATACTCGCCACCATCGGCATGGAAGCCCTTGGCCTGGGTCCGACCTCCCACCCGACGCTGGGCATGACGATCTATTGGGTCATATTGCATGCCGGTGTCCTGGGGGGATACTGGTGGTGGTGGCTGGCGCCGGTGGTGATCATCGTCCTTATCTTTATCGCCCTCTACCTGACCTCGATCGGCATGGACGAGTTGGCGAATCCGAGGTTGAGGAGAAGCGTATGACGCCGGCGGTGAGCGCAAACGGCGAGTCGGCGAGGAAATCAGCCACGCTGCAGGTGCAGAATTTGCACGTCCACTACGCGACGCCGGAAGGCGCGGTGCGGGCGGTGGACGACGTGAGCTTCAACCTGGAAGCTGGCGAGCGATTCGGGCTGGTGGGCGAGTCCGGTTCGGGCAAAACGACGCTGGCGATGGCGTTGCTGCGCATGATCAAGCCGCCGGGACAGATCGAGTCGGGCCAGATATGGCTGGACGGCCAGGATGTGCTGTCGCTTTCGGGTGAGGGGATGCGTCAGTTGCGGCTGGCGGGCATCGCGCTGGTGGCGCAGGGCTCGATGAACTCGCTCAATCCGGTGACGCGCATCCGGCGTCAGCTGCTTGACGGGATGAAAGATCACGCGGCCGGGCAGGCCGAGCCCGACGGCGGAGCGGCCGCGGCGAAGATGAACCGGCGGGAGCAGGACGACTACGTACGCGAACTGCTGGCGCGGGTCGGGTTGGAGCCGCAGGTTGCCAACATGTACCCGCACGAGCTGAGCGGCGGGATGAAGCAGCGGGTCTGCATTGCGATGGCGATCAGCCTGCGTCCCAAGGTGATTATCGCTGACGAGCCGACCAGCGCGCTGGACGTGGTGGTGCAGATGCAGGTGATGGAGACGCTGCGCCGAGCGCAGGAGGAGGTCGGGGCGGCAGTCATACTGGTCGGCCATGACATGGGCATCATGGCACAGTTTGTAGACCGCGTGGGGGTGATGTATGCCGGCAAGCTGGTTGAAGTCTCGCCGGTGCGTGAGATCTTCCGGCGACCTCTGCATCCCTACGCCGGTCTGCTGATCGAGAGCGTGCCCTCGTTGGAGAGCAAGGATGAATTGGAAGGCATTCCGGGTTTGCCGCCCTCACTGCTCGAACGTCCATCGGGCTGCCTCTTTCATCCCCGCTGCCCGCATGCCGCGGACGAATGCACAACGCAGGAGCAGACGCTGGCGGAGGTGAAGCCGGGACGGTGGGTGGCCTGTCATCGCGTGGAGCTGATACACGATCTGCAGCCGGCCGGAGAGGCGCAGTAGCCTGAACCAATTGCGAGTCACAAGATAGATGAGCGCTTTGCTCGAAGTACAACACATTACCAAGGTTTTCGGCGGCGGTCTGTTCAGCCGCAGCAGGACGGTTGCTCTGGAGAACTTTTCGCTGGCGATCGCCAGCGAGCCGCCCTCGATCACGGCTGTGGTAGGAGAGAGCGGCAGCGGCAAGACGACGCTGGCCCGCATTCTGCTGGGTTTGGAGACGCCGACCGAGGGGCAGGTGCTCTACCAGGGGAAAGATCTGCAGGGACTGTCGACTGCGGAGTGGCACTCGTTCCGGCGCGACGTGCAGGTTGTCTTCCAGGACCCGTTCGAGGTCTATAATCCCTTCTACAAGGTGGACCATGTTCTGACGGCGCCGATTGCCCGGTTTGGGCTGGCCAGCTCGCGCCAGGAACGCCAGAGGCTGATCGAGGAGGCGCTGGAGGCGGTGGGGCTGCGCCCCGAAAACACGCTGGGGCGACGTCCGCACCAGTTGAGCGGCGGGCAGAGACAGCGCATCATGGTGGCGCGTGCGCTGCTGTTGCGGCCGCGCCTGATCGTGGCCGACGAACCGGTCTCGATGATCGACGCGTCGCTGCGCGCCACTGTTCTGGGCAA
>DAOUHX010000115.1:0-3831 GCA_034428395.1 Caldilineaceae bacterium | reverse complement strand
GTCGGCCACTTCGTCGACATGGGCTCCATCGACTTCAACATCAACCAGCTGCTCATGCGCAAAAACCTGCGTTTCGAGGCAGTCTGGGCCAGCACCTATGACCACTTCGTGCGCGGGCTCCGCATTCTTGAAAAGAACGAATATCCCTATGGCGATATGGTCAGCCACACGCTGCCCCTGGAACGCGTCGAGGACGGCTTCCACGCCCTCAACGGCACATACCGCCTCGGCGGCGAGGAAGTCATCAAGATCGCGGTTAAGGCGTGGGACGACTGACAGTCGAGTTCGCGGGCCGCGCACATACAGCACGAGAATCCTGCATCAACATAGCCAGCCAAAGGAGAATACGATGTCGTTCGGATCGGGGGACTATCAATACGAGTTGGTCGAGAACTGGGGCACACTGCCCGCCGGCTGGCAGTTCGGCTGGGTGGCCGCCGTCGCCTGCGACTCGCAGGACCGCGTCTTCGCCTATTCGCGCAGCGAGCACCCGCTTGTCGTCTTCGACCGTGAAGGCAACTTCCTCGCCTCCTGGGGCGAGGACGTCATCAAGGACGCGCACGGCATCTTCATCGACAGCGAAGACAACGTCTGGTGCACCGAGCGCGAGACCCACTGCGTCTTCAAGTTCAATCCGCAGGGCGAGCTGGTAATGACAATCGGCGTGCCCGGCCAGGAGGGCGCGCCCGGCGAACCTTTCCGTCTGCCCACCGACCTGGCCGTCGCCTCCAACGGCGATCTCTTTATCTCCGACGGCTACGACAACGCGCGCGTCCACAAATATTCCGCCGCCGGCGAACACATCCTCTCCTGGGGCGATTGGGGGACCGGCCCCGGCCAGTTCGAGCTTTCCCACTCCGTCCGCCTCGACAAGGACGATCGCGTCTGGGTCTGCGACCGCACCAACGACCGCGTCCAGATCTTCGATACCGACGGCAACTACCTGGAAGAACGCACCGGCCTGCTCAAGCCGGATACGATCTATTTCGATCCCATCGACGACGTCTTCTACGCCGCCGAGCTCGACCAGCGCGCCAGCGTCTGGAGCCTCGACGGCCAGCTCTTGAGCCACTGGGGCGGCGCCCAGCGCAGCGAAAAACCCGGCGAATTCAACGGCTGCCCCCACGGCATCTGGGCCGACTCACACGGCGATCTCTACGTCGGCCAGGTCCAGGTCGACGACGGCCTCCAGAAATTCCGCCGCCTGTGAGAGGACGAGGAGTAACTCCGTTTCCCTGCTCACTTCCATTTTTAAGGAGTGTGGCTGTGAAGTAAACATAGAGGCGTTCGAGGCTTTCTGGTCGAACGCCTCTGGATTCTCACCGGAAGACAACAATGCTTATCGAATTTACAGTCGCAAATTATCGCTCTTTCCGGAACGAGGCCACCTTGAGTATGGTAGCCAGCCCGCTAACAACGGGCAATGGTGAGTCGGACGATAGAAACCTATTCGTCGCGCCGGACGACTTGAGCCTGTTGACGAGCGCTGCAATATACGGTGCAAATGCGAGTGGAAAGAGTAATCTAATCTCTGCTATCAGTTTCATGATACGTTTTGTGAAAACTTCTCAGGAGAGCACAGAGAGAGTTGGGGGCATCAAGACCGAATCTTTTCGCTTTACTCCCCACGCGCCCAACCAGCCTTCATTTTTTGAGGTTCTGTTCATTGTGGAAGACCAACACTATCGTTACGGTTTTGAAGTAACCACGGAAAGGGTCGAGGCTGAATGGTTGCACATTCTCCCCACAACCGGTAAATCGAATGCCCATGAAGAAAGTACCGATGAATACGTACTATTTGACCGGAACGGTGACACTATCACTCTGGGTGAAGGATTCGAAGCTGAAGGCAGGGATCTGAAGAATAAGACTCGCTCAAATGCTCTGTTTCTCTCCGTGGTTGCGCAATTCGATGGTGTAGTCGCTCAGAAAGTATTGGAATGGTTCAGGAACTGCAATGCCTTGATAGGTCTCTCAGATCATAGTTCTTTGCCTTATACGATTCGTCAAATGCGCGACAGCGAAATGAAGTCAAAGATTGTAGAATTTGTCCGAAGAATGGACCTTGGTATTGAAGATATTCAGTTGTCAACCATCAAAGAAACGCCTGAGCTTCCTCAAGGGTTGCGTGAAGAGGTTCAACAAGCACTCAGTGTTCTCCTTGACGATTCTGACCTTGAGCGAGTTAGCGTTCAAACTGCGCATCGACTTTACAATGATGAAGGTGACCTGATAGGCCAGGATTTCTTCACGATGGAGAAACACGAGTCGGAGGGTACCCAAAAGCTCTTCGCATTCTCCGGTCCACTGCTGGACACTTTGGAAAAGGGAAAGATCCTGATAGTTGACGAGCTTGATGCACGTTTGCATCCCTTGATGACGCGGCAGATCGTTCAACTGTTCAATGATCCGGAAACAAACCCTCACCACGCTCAATTGGTCTTTTCAACACAGGATACGAATCAACTGGACAATCGTTTGCTGCGCCGGGACCAGGTTTGGTTTATTGAAAAAGAGCGGCAAGGAGCATCTGTACTATATTCGCTTGTAGAGTTTAAGGAGCGTGACAACGCTGTTTACGACAAGGACTATGTATTGGGTCGTTACGGTGCTATTCCGTACCTTGGAGACATCCGTCAAGTTGTGATGGAGTAGAGTAGATGGCCAGGAAAGGAAGATGGAAGGAGAATCCTACGAGGAGGTCCAGACAACACAGAAAGAGAAGGACGAGAGGAAGAGAAGACCGGCAGCGTTTCCTAATCGTGTGCGAAGGACAAGAGACCGAGCCACAGTATTTCCGTCGCTTTCGTGTCCCTGGTCACGTGCAAGGGTTCGGGATTAGCCCCTCCCAACTGGTGAACAAGGCGTTGGAAATGAAGACCCAGGACGAGTACGATCATGTTTGGTGTGTCTTTGATAGAAACAATTGGGGTGCAGGCGAATTCAATGGCGCGATTCAGCGGGCTGTGAGCCAAGGGATCCGTGTGGCCTACTCCAATCAGGCTTTTGAACTATGGTATTTGCTCCACTTTCATTTCTACCAAACCCCAATGCCCCGCAAGGAATATCAAGGAAAGTTGAGCCAGTTGCTTGGCTACCGTTACCGCAAGAATGCGACTGATCTTTACGATCGGTTAGCTGCCAAGCAAGAGTTAGCAATAACACATGCCGAAAAACTGCTTGCTCAATACTCTCTCCATAACCCAGCAAATGAAGATCCTTCCACGACAGTTCATCGGCTCGTGATTGAATTGAACAACAGCTAGACTTCGCAGAGAGATTAGAGTGACTCGCTTCGCCCCCTCCGTCCTCCAACCCGACCCCGCCCGCCGGGCCCCCATCCTGGAGGTGCTCGACGCCGCGCTCGACGCCGTCGACCCCTATGCTGCAGTCCAAAACCTCCTGGGTCACGACGGCGATACCCTGACCGTCACCGACCCCTCGGGCAACGAGCAAAATGACGCGCTTACCTACGACCTGCGCCGCTACCGCCGCATATTCGTTATCGCCGCGGGCAAGGCCGCCGCGCCCATGTCACGCGCCGTCGAAGATCTGCTCGGCGACCGCATCAAACAGGGGCTCGCCGTGACCAAGTACGGGCACGCCCTGACCGCCGGTCACCCGCCCGCGGCCCCCTCCTCCATCAGAATCGTCGAGGCCGGCCATCCCATGCCCGACGAGGCCGGTGTACGCGCCGGCAACGAAATGCTGGCGCTGGTCGAACAGGCCGGCGAAGAGGATCTGGTTATTGCCCTCCTCTCCGGCGGTGGCTCGGCCCTCCTCGTCGCGCCCGCAGGCCAGTCCACTGGCGCCGGCGGCCCGCCGCTCACC
>DAOUHX010000114.1:0-8782 GCA_034428395.1 Caldilineaceae bacterium | reverse complement strand
GCGTTGTGCTCCATGTCGATCCAGGCGAAATCCAGCAGCCCGGACAGGGCTTCGGTGACCGTCGGGTCGGCGAAGGAGATGCCGCTCCCAAGACAGACTTCGCCGCGGCGCAGCTTGGATGTGAAATAGGACGCGTTTTTCATGGACTTCCTCTCTATTATCGGACGGATGGGATAAACGGATTGTATCACACTTGAGGGACGTAGTGGGGATTGGGATTGGCTAGGCCGGCCTGTCGGCGGAAAGAATGAGCGAGTTCCAGGTCTCGTCGCTCGCGGGACCACACGGCAGTGAGGGCCAGCGCACTGGCTGAAGCAACAGTTGCCGCGGTTGAGGTCTGGTTCACGACTTACGCGCAAGCGCTATGAGTCGACCGGCTCTCGTCTTCGGCACTGCCCGAGACCCCTTCCAGAACCAGTTCGCTCGCTCGATGACAACTGACGTAGTGGCCGCTCTCCGTCTCTTCCAATGTGGGCGTCTCGCTGCGACAGACATCGACAGCGTAGCGACAGCGGGGATGGAAGTAGCAGCCGCTTGGGGGATTTGACGGGTCTGCCACGTCACCTTGCAGAATGACACGCTGGGTGCGAAGGCGGGGGTCCGGCTTGGGCACGGCCGAGAGCAACGCTTCCGTATACGGGTGCTGAGGGGCGTTGAAGAGATTCTCTGAGGGCGCCATTTCCACGATCTGGCCGACGTACATCACGGCAACACGGTGGCTGAAGTGCTTAACAACGCTCAGGTCGTGGGCAACAAAGAGATAGGTGAGCCCGAACTGTTCCTGCAACTCAAGCATCAGGTTCAGAATCTGGGCCTGCACCGATACATCCAGCGCTGACACGGGCTCGTCGGCGACGACGAGTCGCGGGTTCAAGGCGAGTGCGCGTGCGATGCCGATTCTTTGACGCTGGCCGCCACTGAAAGCATGGGGAAATCGCTGCAGGTACTCGGGCGGCAATCCAACCAGGCCGAGCAACTCCTCGACCCGCTCTATCCGTTGTTGGCGTTCACGCATGCCGTTAACGAGGAGTGGTTCGCCGATAATGTCAAACAGGGTCATACGCGGATTCAGAGACGAGACGGGATCCTGGAAGATCATCTGCATCTGGCTACGCAAAGGCCGCAGTTCACGCTTGGAGAGGCTGGAGACGTCGATGATGGTGTCTTCGTCCGTGCGAAACAGGATCTCCCCGGAGGTCGGCTTGATCGCTCTCAAGACGCAGCGCGCGGTTGTCGTTTTGCCGCACCCGCTTTCCCCAACCAGGCTCAACGCCTCCCCCTCTTGAACGTGAAAGGAGACGCCGTCGACGGCGCGGACCTGCCCGACATTGCGCCGCAGCAGGCCCTTTCGGATGGGAAAGACCTTGCGCAGGTTTCTCACCTGCAACAGGGGCCGTCCGTCGCCGGAAGTCAGCGACGAAACTTCGTCATTCGTGTTCATAGAGAAAGCAGCTGACCTCTTGACGCTCACCTACCGGCAACAGGCTGGGCACGCGCGCCTCGCAGACACCAACGATGTTCTGTGTACAGCGCGGGTGGAAGGAACACCCTGACGGACGGTTGTAAGGATGGGGAACCGAACCTGTGATTGTCGGCAGATTCACGCGGGGCCTGGACTGTATGCTTGGGATCGACTGCAGGAGCGACTGCGTATAAGGGTGTTTCGGTGCATGAAAGATGTCATCCACGGGCCCTTTTTCGACTGTGTGTCCCAGATACATGACAACCACGTCGTCAGCCATTTCGGCAATCACGCCGAGATTGTGGGTGATAAGGATGATTGCCATGCCCCGCTCCTCCTGCAAAGAACGAAGCAGGTCCAGAATCTGCCCTTGGGTGGTCACGTCAAGGGCGGTGGTAGGTTCGTCGGCAATCAGGAGCCGCGGGTCACAGGAGAGGGCGATTGCGATCATGGCCCGCTGGCGAAGGCCGCCGCTCAGCTGGAACGAGTATTCTTCCAGCCGGCCGGCCGGCCGCGGGATGCCGACCTGGTGAAGCAAGTCGGCGGCGAATTCGCGCGCTTCGCGCCGGGCCATCTGTTTGTGAAGCAGGATGGCTTCGATGAGTTGATTGCCGATCGTATGCACGGGACTGAGAGAGGTCATCGGCTCCTGGAAGATGAGGGCGATTTCATCGCCCCTGATTGCGAGCATTTCGGAGCCATTGGGCTCCAACTGGGTCAAATCGACGTGGTCGGACCGGCTGTCGGGGCCATTTCGATAAAGGAGGACCTGGCCGGCGACGATACGACCTGGCCGTTCGACGATGCGCAGGATTGAACGCACTGTCACACTTTTGCCGCAACCGCTTTCCCCTACAATGCCCAGCGTCTTGCCGGGTTCGACATCGAAGCTGGCATCTTCGACGGCCTTAACGGTGCCCTCATCCATAAAAAAGTAGGTTTTGAGATTGCGAACTGACAGAATGAGAGGCTTTTGGTTTTCCATGCCAGACCTTTACACGCCGTATGGATCGGCGGCATCTCGCAGACCATCGCCAACGAAGTTGAAGGCCAGGATAACCGCAATGACGGGAATCGCGGGTATCAACAGCCAAGGGGACAGTGCGACACTTTGCAGGCTCTGCGCGTCCTGCAGCAGGACGCCCCAGCTGATAGCGGGTGGGCGGATGCCGAGGCCCAGAAAACTCAATGAGGTCTCGCTGATAATCATCACCGGCAATGCCAGCGTTGTGGCGGCGATAATGTGACTCATAAATGATGGGACCAGGTGTCGGAAGATGATGCGCCACTGGCTACAGCCCGCCAGCTCCGCGGCCATGACGAAGTCCTCTTCGCGCAGGGCCAGAAAGCGTCCGCGCACGACACGGGCCAGTTCGGTCCAACCGATGAGCGAAATAATGATGGTGATGGCAAAGTAGACCTGCAAGACCGTCCAGTTTCTCGGCAGACCGGCCGCAAGCCCCATCCAAAGTGGAATCGTCGGGATGGAACGCAGGATTTCGATCAGCCGTTGGATTGTCGTATCGACCGCGCCCCCGTACAGTCCGGAAAGCCCACCGAAAAGCACGCCCAGGAAAAGGCTGAGGGCAACGCTAACCAGGCCAATCGTCAGCGAAACCCTGGTTCCCGCCATCAATCTTGACCACAGATCGCGCCCCAGCGTATCGGTGCCAAGAATGAAAATCGATTCTTCAGCCCGGCCCTCTGCAACCCCAATCAGGTGACGGTCGGTGGGAATGAACCCCAGGAACTCGTACTTGTATCCGCGGGCGAAGAAGCGCAGTGGAATCTTCTGGTTGGGGTCGGTCTGGAAGACACGCTTAAATGTATTGGGGTCGCGCGCCCCTTTCACAGCGAGGACGTGGGGTCTGAACGCCCCTCCATCGAACAATCGGATCGGCTGCGGCGGCATCTGCGAGAAATTTGCTTCGGTCACCTCGGGGTCCGAGTAGGACACAAAGTCGGCGCCGATCACCACCAGGTAAAAGATGATGATGGCGACGGCGCCGATCATTGCCAGGCGGTGCTTGCGGAAACGCCACCACATCAACTGCCACTGGCTGGCAACAAAAATGCGGTCGCCCTCTTCCGGCGCGATAGCGGCCTCTACCGGCAGAATCCGTTCCGTCATCGCCCACCCTCCAACCGAATGCGCGGATCGATCAACATCAACACCATGTCTGAAATAAACGTGCCGATGACGGTCATCACGCCGATGAGCAGGACAATCGTTCCTGCCAGAAACATATCCTGCGACTGCAATGAGCGCAGCAGGACCGGCCCCATCGTGGGCAGGCTGAGCACGACCGAAACGATGATGCTGCCGGAGACGATGTGGGGAAAAAGGTAGCCGAGTGTGCTGGCGAAGGGATTGAGCGCCACGCGCACCGGATATTTCAGTATGACTCTGCGCTCCGGAAGTCCCCTGGCCCGCGCGGTGACGACATAGGGCTTGCGCACCTCGTCGAGGAGATTGGCGCGCATGACGCGGATCAGCTGGGCTGTCGCAGACAACGCCAATATGAGGGCCGGAACCGGCAAGTGCTTGGCCAGGTCCCAAACTTTGGCCATGCTCCAGGGCGCCAGCTTGAACTCTGAAGAGAACAGTCCACCAACGTTCGCGCCGAACAGCGAGAAGGCCAGGTAGAGGATCACCAGCGCGAGCAGGAAACTGGGCGTTGCCAAGCCAAAGAACCCCACAAAGGTGAAGAGGTAGTCACCGATGGAATACTGACGTACGGCCGAATAGATACCGATTGGCAGCGCGACCGCCCAGGTGAACAGGAGGGCAACGACCGAAACGACGATTGTGAGTGCCAGCCGGTCGCCGATCACCTCCAGCACGGGACGGCGCCACTCCATCGACATGCCAAAATTGCCCTGCAGAATCAACGCCACCCACTTGGCGTATTGCACGTATACAGGCTGGTCGAGGCCGTACTGCAAGCGCAGATTCTCGGCCTCTTGCGTGGAGACGAGCGTGCCCGTCTCGCGCTGCAAAGCGATATAGGCATCAACGTAGTCGCCTGCCGGCAATTGGATGATAAAGAAGGAAAGCACGCTGACCGCCCATACGGTCAGAATCGCGAGCAGGAATCGCTGTGCCAGGTAGGCTAACATCTGTTACCCTCTCGCCGGTCGCGGGCCGCGTGCCGGCACAGAGAGTACAGGCATTCTCGGCGCCAGGCTCGGTCTGTGCTTCAAGGAGGGGGGCACGCTGCAGAGAAGCTGGAGGGACCAGCGCTCTGGCGATTCGCAACCGCGAGCGAGTGTGGCCGCGGTCTGGAGGAAGGGTCTACTCGGATCAACCACGATGAACGCTTTGACCTTGTTGAGGAAAGGCGGCGGTGACCCTGCTTTCGATCTTCGTCATGGTCGCGCTGGCTGACGCAAATGTTAGCATTCCGCCTGCCGGTTCGCAACCAGAGGGAATTCAGTTTCGATGTCGGGTCTTGGCAAACAGGCTACAATCGGGGAGAGCGGGCAAGAAGCCCGCTCTCCCGCCGTTGGGGTCACATCCTAACGATGTCTGAAAGACTGCACCGGTTGCAGACGGTACGCATGGGGCACCGGGCGCTCTCCGCTGATGCATTCCCGGGTTGTGGATACGCCCCGCCTGAAGCCGGTTGCGCCGCCCGGTTCGCGACGAAATCGCCGGGCAAAAACGCTACTCGTCTTTGTAGTAGAACTGTTCTGAGCGAATGAGGCCCGGGGTCATGCCGGCAGTGTTGACAATCTGCCTGGGCGCAACATTCCCCATCCTCTTGTTGACGACGCGGGTGCCGAAGATGACCGGGCCGGCGCCAACCGTGCCGATGGTCCACGTCTGGTCGGCGATGATCTTCCACATCTCCTTGACCTGCGCAATGACCTCTTCGTCGGTTTGGAATCCGCCGAGCTCGTACCACATCTCCATCACCCGGCGCATCTCAGGCGGCGGCTCCAGGCCGGATGCCCCGCGCGAGTCAAACCACTCACCGTACAGAGGCCCGGACGCATAGCCGCCGGCCCCGTTGGGGAAGGCTGTTGAGGCCAGACTGACGATGTTGTCCCCGACTTCCCACATCCAGATCTGGTGCTGGTTGGCGGCCGTCATCGTCTCACCCTGGCTGCGCTCCACCGCCCTGATGTCGAGTTGAATGCCGATCTCCTTCCACTGGTCGTTGATCATTTCGCTGATCTGAGGGAAGGGGAGGAAGGCTTCGGACGCGGCCAGCACTTCGAAAATCAGCGGCTCGCCGTTATCGGTCCGCAGGCGGTTGCCGTCGGCATCCTTCTCTGTCAAGCCCAGATCATCCAACATCTGATTGGCCGCATCGGGATCGTAGGTGTGCCAGTACATGCGGTAGAGGACACCATTCTCGTCCGCGCCCGGTGAGAAGGGATTGGTCTCGACCGGCAGAACGTTGCCCCCCTCGGCCAGACCGAGGAAAAAGGCCTCGTTGATCTGCTCGCGGTCTATCCCCAGAGATATGGCGCGGCGGAATTCCAGCGAGTTGATCCACTTGACGATCTCCGGGTCGCCGTCATAGCTCATGTTGAAGATGAGCCCTGCCTGCGTGCCTCTCTCGGTCGGGTCGAGAAAGACGTTGTAGCCGCCCCGCTCCTGGTTTTCGAGGAACAGGGGGAGATTGACGATGTCGAGGTGCCGGGCCTGGAAATCGTATTCTCCGGCGACGGCGCGCAGGTTAATCACGTCAACCGACTCCGCCACCTCCAACACGATATAGTCGTGGTAAGGGAGTTGGTTGCCGGCGGTGTCAACTTCCCAGTAGTAGGGGTTACGCTCCAGCACCCAACTCGGATTGTTGATCGCGATCGACGTCGTCCAGGGCGTCACCGCGGGCAGGTCAGGATTGCCCTGCCAGCTCATCTTGGATTTGAGCAGATTGACCCAGTTGTCGAACCCTGCCTCGTCAGCCTGGGCGTCGACCTGCTCCTGCGAAGTATAGCTGGGAAGGTACTGCTTGAGGTAGTGCGCGGGCGCAAAACCTCCCATGCCCGTATGTCCCCAATTGGCCTGGCTGGCAATTAGTGAGAAGCCGGCCAGCGCCTGGTGGAAGAGGAAGTTGGGAGTCGGCAATATGTACTTGACCGTCGTCTCGTCTACAGCCACGACCTGGCTGCCGACCGGCAGGTCTACGCCGGGAACGGCAATGATCTCTGTATTGCTGTAGATATCATCGAACCAGAATACAAAGTCAGCAGAGGTGAAGGGTGCACCGTCGGACCATCTCATGCCTTCGCGCAAGAAGATCGTCCACTCGGTCCCGTCGTCACTTCTTTCCCAGCCCTTGGCGATGTTGGGAATGACCTCGGTCATATCGTACTTCCAGAAGAGGATGTGATCATGGGCCCCATAACGTTTCGGGTTCCAAGCGTCTCCCGGTCCGGTGAAACCACGGCGAACAATGCCACCGTACTGACCGATTTCATTGAGGGGCCTCAGCACGAGCGGCTCCAGCGGCAGGCGCTCCTCGACAGGGGGAAGGTCGCCCTCATCAACCATTTGCTGGAGCATCGGCGCGTCATCGTATGAGGTAGGCCATTCGGCCGGGTCGAGGACGACTTCAGGTCCTGACAGGCCTTCCCTGATCAGTTCGCGTCCGATCGGAATCGGGGTGGGCGTGACGACGACCTCTACCTCTACGACCTCCGCCCCGCAGGCTGTAAGCAGCAAGGCGGCGATCATCAAGAATGCGAAAGCATGGGATAGGTTACGCATGTTCTCCTCCGTTCCTTTGCACTACATGGCGGTATGAGGGTGACACGTATTGCTTCTGCTTTCGACACGAACAAGAGCTCTCGTTCACAAGCATTCCGGTGGTGCGGCGAAGATCAAGCGGATTTCTAATTCGTCACCTCCTTAGCACTCCAATTTGGTGCAGGAAAGCCGAGCCACCTCGAAGCAAACAGGACGAAAGTTCTCACTCTGGATTTGTACAGGGAAGACACCAACCAGACGGCATAATATCGTATATCCTAGCAGGTCGCAACCCTTCAGAAATGACCTGACATGGTCTTCAGTGGGGATGAGCTTGGGGTTTGTAGTGGTTGGCTTCGCTCGACCCGTGAATGCTATGTTGTGCGACTCTTTAACCCGGAGCGCCCGAATTCTCGCGGCCATGGCCAGTCAGGCGCAGGAGAACTGCCTGGCGCGGATCGCGGTGAAATGTCTTGCGGGGATTGGCTCTGGCCGGCAGTCGTGCGCGAAGTTTTGTGCCAGACGGACCATGAAGAAAGTCGCCAGCCGAGAAGACTTTGGGATTGGCTGTCGACGCGGGCTTACCCGGCAAGCGAAAGGACCGTCGACCAGCCATGGGAATCGCTGCGAATGGGGCGTATGTATTCAGGCTGGACCACTCGGCTTGTGCGGAGGGCGCGCCGCGACGGGAGCGAGTCCGCGGTCAGCGCAGCTCGACGGGAAAGCCGCCAGAGCCCCTGGAAACTCAGATTCCGGCAACGTAACCTTGGCCCCACTGCTCCTGGCGTGTCTCGCGGAAATCACCGGTGTTGGGCATGATCGCCAGCTGGCCGCCGTCGATCACCACCGTTTGTCCCACGATGTACCGGTTTTCCTCCGAGGCCAGAAAGACCGCCAGCTTGCCGACATCATGCGGCGCGCCGAGTACGCCGGCCGGAATCTCGCCCGCGGCCGCCTCCTGATCGAAATCTCCAAGCACTTTGAGGTGGTTCTCCACAAGGATCCAGCCCGGGGCGATCGCGTTCACGCGGACACCCTTCTGCGCCAGCTCCAGGGACAGCACGCGCGTGAAGCCGACGATCGCCGCCTTGGTGCCGGCGTAGACGGTGTGCTCTGTCATCCCCGCGAAGGCGTGGACCGAAGTCAGGTTGACCACAGCACCGACCCCCTGCTCGATCATGCCGGGCGCGACCGTCTGGGTCAGGAAGAACATGCCGCGAATGTTGACGTTGTAGAGCGTGTCGAACTGTTCCGGCGTCACTTGCAAGAACGGTTTGTTCATCGTGATTCCGGCATTGTTCACCAAAACGTCGATCCCGCCCAGGAAGCCGCGGGCTTGTTCTGCCAAGCCCTGTACTTGATCGATTTCAGCCAAATCCGCCTTGAAGACCGCAGCCTTTCCGCCGCCCTGTCGGATCTCTTCCACCGCACTCGCCGCGCCCGCTTCGCTGTGCGCGTAGTGCAGCACGACCGCTGCGCCTTCTTTGGCAAATTCGAGCGCGACCCCACGCCCGATGCCCGTACCGGAACCGGTTACGAGAACACGCTTTCCTTCCATTCTGCGCGACTGCGTCATTATCTCATCTCCTGTTGACAGCGAATCGGACCCTCGATGG
>DAOUHX010000113.1:0-3045 GCA_034428395.1 Caldilineaceae bacterium | reverse complement strand
GCGGGCGAGCTGGAGGCGGTCGGCGGCGATGTCGATGGCGATGAGGCGGCCGACGGGTGAATGGAGTAGGCCCTGGAGGATGAGCTGTCCCATGAAACCGCAGCCGACGAGGGCGACGGTGTCGCCGGCCTGGAGGTTTGTGTGGTCGATGCCGGTGACGGCGCAGGCGACGGGTTCGACGATCCAGTGTTCATCGGCGAGGTCGGAGGGCGGGATGGGGTAGACCTTGTCGCTGGCGAAGTTGCGGACGGTGGCGAAGCCACCGCCGGCGATGCGGTCGCCTTCCCTGAGGTTTGTGACGCCGGCGCCGACCTTGGAGACGTAGCCGACGCCTTCGTGGCCGGGCGGGGCGACGGGGTCCATCTTGGCGCCTAGTTTGGCGGTGACGATGTCCCAGGAGCAGATGCCGCAGGCGCCGCCGGAGACCTGGATTTGGCCGGGGCCGGGGTCATCGACTTCGGTGAGATAGAGCTCGATTGTGCCGTCATCGCGGTAGCGGAGTGTCTGGCTTTGCACGGTGTTCTCCTTGATGTTGCGGGGGGCCTTTGTTAGTTTTCAGTTCTGAGTTTTGAGTTTTTAGTTGGTTTCAAGCAACTGGTCAGTTTCACATAGGGAGCCTGAGGCTTCGATTGATTGACCTCTTGGCGCTATTCACTTCAACGTACGAAAGGGATGTAGGGCCATTTCAGGTACTGTCAGATCGGGTCAAGTCGGGCCAGGTCGGGGGCATCCCAATTTTCTCGGCCATTGGAGGCTGCATGTGCGGTTGTCTCATGGCGGGGGATGCGCGGAGCCCCTGTTGGCTCCAGAGTTTGTTGGCATTTGTCTGCACTACGGTACATCTGATTCTTGTGATGGACACAGATTACTGCTACGGCTCGGGCGGCGGTTTGCGCGCCAAGAATCAGGCGAACCGAAGTTAACGCTGAACGCAGTCATGCTGTAGATGCCGACATTTTTTGACCAGTCGTTGGAAGTGTCAACTATACCCAAATGTCGCGGCGAAACTTTTTTCACGGGCGTTTGCCGGCTTGGGAGGCGGAATCGGGCGAACATTTCGGCGATTCTGCGGGAATGGCGGGCGGTGCGGACGGACGATCCCAGACGATCTGAGACGATCTGAGACGATCTGAGACGTACGGAAAAAGGGCTTTGACGAAAAAGCGGGCCGTGGACGGATGTGGCAAGGCTGGGCAGGGAGGGCGGAGGTGCGCTTGGCATGGTTGGGGGGAGGTAAGTAGGATGGGCAGACGGTTTTCGTGGGTCGTAAAGTGCCGAGTTGCGGCAGGGCCGCGGGCGCGAATGGCGGTTGTAGTGACCAGTGTAACGCATTTCCGGGGCTCTCGCAGGATTTTTGGGAGAATTGGTTGGTGCGGGCGCGGGCGGCGGGAGGACTCCCGGGCGGATTGGGGATGGTTTGGGCGAGCATTTATTTCCAGGTTGCGTTGACAATTGTCTGAACTCTGATTCTTCTGATTCATATGATTCTTATGATTTTCACAGTGCCCTGCACCGGCTCAGGCAACGGTCTTTGCTCCAAGAACCTGGGGAACCCGAGCTAGAACTGTACGCAGGAAGCTTGTCGACGACGACTCTTGCCGACCAGGCATTGGCAATGTCAACGATTCCTAGCACATTTCGCGGTCTCTAGCCCGGATTCTACTCCGTCCTGGAGCAGTTGCAGGTTCATGCGAAAGACCGGTGTGTCTGTACGCGTCTCTTTGTGACGGGAGCCGACTCGTCTGGTTGTGGCCTGTATGGGCGGGCCGGACTGCCCGTTTACGGGACGCGCTTGCGGGCGTCTCCAAACAGAATAGCACAGCTTGTGCTGTTATGCTCGGGCCTGGCGGATGCGCCCGGAACTGCCGTGATTCGTGAATCGTGAATCGTGATTCGAACTGCGGGGGCCGCACACGCACGGGGGCGTCGCGTCCGCGGCGCGTCGGCGATAGGATGGAACTGCCGTGAATCGTGAATCGTGATTCGAACTGCTGGGGCCGCCCTGACTGAAGCGGATAGTGGATAGTGGACAGTGGACAGTGGATAGTGAATAGTGGTCGGGGAAGGGAGCGTGGACGGGCTATGACTCCGCTGCCAGGAGCGATAAGTGAATCTGAACCCCACTTTTGGACTGCGCTCAGGCGGAGGGGGGTGGTAGCGGGAAGCGTATGCCTGTGCTAGAATTCAGGAAGTATTGCGCCTCACGGAGGGCAGCGTTTTCTAATCACAGTTTCAGACCAGGGAGAGGGGAAAATGGAAGGCAGGACAAGAGTGAATGGTTCACGTCGCGACTTTTTGCGTCTGTCCGCGATCGGCTTGGGCGCGGGCGCGCTGGCGGCGTGTGTGCCGGTGGCTCCGGGCGCTGATGGCGGTGAGGCTGCGGCGGAGCCGACGTCGGTCTCGTTTTTGACGCAAGGCGGGGGTGAGATCTCGCTATTGCGCTATGAACCGTTGATCGAGGATTTCCAGGCGGCGAACCCGATGATCACGATCGATCCGATCTGGGAACCGGGCGGCGCAATTCAGATCCAGACGAAGCTGCTGACGTTGATCGCGGCAGGGGACGCGCCGGACGCGTACTGGGCGCACAGCTACACCAACTCGGGGCAAGCCGTGCGCAACATCCAGCTGGACATTAACCCGTTCATCGACGCGGACGACGATATCAGCGGCGATGATTTTCTGCTGGCGGCGTACAAGGACTTTCAGTACGAGGGCAGGCAGATAGGGTTCCCGCGCGAGACGACGAGCACGATCATCATTTACAACGCGGAGCTGTTCGACGCCGCGGGTGCACCACGACCGACGGGCCACTGGACGTGGACCGACTTTGAGGAGGCGGCGGCGGCGATTACTCAGGGCGAAGACCAGGAGCGTGTGTTCGGCACGGCGGACTGGCACCGCAACCGCAACACGTGGGTGAAGATGTGGCAGAAGGGCGGCGACGTGCTGAGCGAGGACCGGACGAAGTTCACGATGAACGAGGAGCCGGGCCTGTCGCAGGTGGTGGAGATCCAGGGATGGCACGAGGAAGGCGGCATCCAT
>DAOUHX010000112.1:0-48447 GCA_034428395.1 Caldilineaceae bacterium | reverse complement strand
AAGGCTTCGTCGCAGATGTTCTGGTCCAAGTCGGGGACACGGTCAGCCCCGGCGATCTCCTTCTGTCGTTGGAACGGGACGACCTCGAGCGCGCCGTGGAGCAGGCCCGCATCGACCTCGCCTCCTCCCGGCTCAGGAACAGGAGGCTGCTGACCAGCGCGGACGAAATCGAGCTGGAGCTCGCAAAACTGGACGTCGCGCAAGCGGAGCTGGACCTGCAGAAAGCGTTGCAGGACCTGGCCGACGCACGGCTCACAGCCCCCGTCGCCGGCTCCGTGCTGCGCCTCGATGCCGCCCCCGGTGCGAAAGTGTCGCCGGGCGCCGCTGTCGCCGCCCTCGCCGACCCAACCCGCCTCGAGCTGACCGTGCAAGTGGCCGAATCTGATATCCCCAGAATCGAAATCGGCCGGACGGTGGACGTCGTCATCGATGCCTTCCCCGACCAGACATTCGCCGGCGTGATCAGCCGCATCGGGCCGTTCACAGAGACCCAAAGCGGCGTCATCAGCTATCCCGTCACCATACAGCTTCTCGACAATGCCTTGGACGCCGTGCTGCCCGGCATGACGGCCGTCGCCACCCTGCGCAGCGAAACGGCCGGCGACCGCTGGCTCGTCCCCTCCACCGCCATCCAGGAGGTCGACGGCGAAACCGTTGTCACCGTCGTGCGCGGCCAGGAGCATCTCCCGCTTGCAGTGACCCCCGAGGGCCTTCACGGCGAATGGACCATCGTCCGCGCCGCCGGCCTGCAGCACGGCGATGAGGTGGTGGGCGCGATCGTCCCCGTCGGGGAAGAGTAGGTCGCCGCTTCAACCTGTTTTGGGACTGACATACACAATGCAACCAGCCGGAATTTTCAGCGCCGGCTCTTGTAGTTCTGAGAAGTGACGATTGTGCCCGAGAGGAGCAGAGCCGGAATCCAGCAGCAGACGGGCTCCACGATGGGTTCCCGTTTCATCGATTCTCTCCTTCTGCCCCAGGCGCAATGGATGCGTCGATAAGTATAGCGACTCCAGGTAGCGCCTTGAAGGCAATCCGCCATAATCTGAGTGATACATGGATCCCGAATCGCTGACGACGCCTCTTGTCTTCATGCGCAAGAATTGCCGAGCGGGCAATATCCGCTCGGCATCTGCCTGACCACATGAAGAAACATCTCATCCAGATCATACTGATGCTGGCGGCTATAGCCGCTATGTTGGTCGTCGCCGAACAGATCGACAAAGACCCCTCCAATGACAATCAGCCATTGACATTCGTTGAACGAAGAATCTACGAGCTGGAGTCATCCTTTACCGATCATGTTCCCTGGAAATTCTTCTACGCACCTATGTCAGAGAAAGACCGCCAAATTACAGTCGACCTTCTTGAACTCCGTGACATCACGCTCAAAGCCCATGACGAACTTCAAGACCCCATCCACTGGATAGCCACTTGGTGTTACGACTGCATCCCATGGGCTGCAACACGAGGCCCCATCTGCTGGGCAGCCCTCTGGTGCTATGGATGCGCCTACCCAGATAAAATCGAGAATCCGCAAAAACCCGCTTGCTCAGAATGGAAATGGCGTATGTGCGCTTCCAAAGAAGTCTCCTGCAACGAGTTGGCACAACCATAGAACTCGTAACAACACACGCATACGTGTCCGCATCGCGGAGTCAAGAATCCTGACTCGAGAGTCTCAGCTGGGTTGGACAATTGTGGCATGGCGTAAATTCTCATTGGCGGCGCGTTGACTTTGATCATCACGGTTCCGGGATTGTGTCGTCTTTTGGGGATCGGAATGTAGATGCGTTGAAAGGGATGTGATGGCTGGTGGCGACTCGCATTCGTCGAGAAATCCACGAGGTGAATCAATGTTCCTATTCGAGTGGTGGATTGATGTGATTTTGGGCTTCGCAGTACTACTCACTTGTGGACTGTTTGCCCCACAAATACACAGGAGCCTCCATCGCTGGATAGCCGAGCCGTTTCATAAGTGGATGGAGAGAAAGCAGAAGAAGCAATAAGAAGAGTATGGTTGGCCCCAATCGTTAGACCACGAATTGGGAAGAATAAGTTGCATCCAGACGAACGCTGCCGGCTGCAATGTGTCGCCGGTGAGTCTTGGCTAGAATCTGTCTCTCAACAGACTTGGGGGCAGTGCTGCAATTTGCGCCATAGCTCTTGGTTCAACTCTTGGGGCCAAGTTTACTTTGTCTCGTTCGGGTACCAGCCCCAATTGAGTGGAGGTTTAGCCTCTAGCCACCCTCACCACCAACCCATCCTCACCAGTACCCCATAGAAACTGATGCGGTAGCTGGCTTCACTCCACCGCCGCGATCTTATGGGTCGCCCCGCCAGCAGATGGACGTTGAAGGCGCTCGTGAACTCTGGTAGCAGTACAGACGCCGCAAGCAGCAGGAGGTGCGACAGATGCCGCTCACCCGTGACTTCAAAGAGACCGTACAGCTCCGCGCCGAACGCGACCCGGTATTCCGGGAAGGGCTGCTGCAGGAAGGTGTCGAGTGCCTGCTTGCAGGAGACGTGGATACGGGCAAGATCGTACTGCGTGATTACATCAACGCCACAATCGGGTTCGAGGAGCTGGGCTCCCTCACGAACAAGCCGCCCAAGAGTCTGATGCGTATGTTCGGACCGTCCGGCAATCCCTACGCCCGCAACCTGTTCGAGGTCATCAGTTGCATTCAGCGGCATGAGGGCGTGAAGCTGGAAGTGAAGGCTGTTCGTCAGTCGGCAGGATCCGGCTGAACTGAGGGTGCAGCAGGAGTGAGCGAGTTTGAGGGGCACGGACGGGGGCTCGCTAACAACAGGAATGGGGGATTTGAAGGGGAAACCGCCGGGGCGGATCTATCGCTCTTCGGCCGCGGCCCGGGAAGCTCGCTCAACCTCTATCCACAGGCTCTCGACACCCCGCAATACGATCTGGTCCTTGAACGCCGGCTCCGATACCAGCTCTATCGAGGAAAAGCGCTCAAGCAGATTGGCGAACGCGACCCGCGCCTCCAGCAGCGCCAGCGGCGAGCCAAGACAGTAATGAATTCCCCGTCCAAACGAAATGTGGCTCTTCTCCTTGCGGCCGATGTCCAGCGCGCCCGGGTTGACAAATACCGTCGGGTCCCGGTTCGCGGCGCCAACCAGTACCATGATCCGCTGCCCCGCGTCAAATCTCCTGCCTCTGAACTCCATCTCCTCGAGCGCCACCCGAACAATGAGCTGGACCGGGCTGTCGTAGCGCAGCAGCTCGTCTATCGCCGTCTCAAGCAGCTGGGGATCCTCCCGCAGCCTCTGCAGCTGGTCGGGATGCTTCAGCAGCGCCAGCATCCCGTTCCCGATCAAACTGCGCGTCGTTTCGTTTCCCGCCACGAGGAGAAGCATCAGCGTCCCCAGCAGCTCGTCGTGCGAGAGCCGCTCCCCCTCCTCCTCGGCCGCGAGCAGGGCGCTTAACAGATCGTCCTCCGGCCGTTCGCGCCGCCGCTCGATGATCCCTTCAAAATACGCCACAATCTCGTCGGACGCCCGCTCGACCCGCTCCACCTCTTCGGCGCTGAGCAGGGGTTCGACCGCCAGCGCCAGGTCGTTGGACCAGACGTCGAAGCGGTCCCGGTCTTCCGCCGGAATCCCCAACATCTCGGCGATCACAATTACCGGCAGCGGAAACGCAAAATCACGGATCAGGTCGAACCGCTCCTTGCCGGCCACCGAGTCGAGAAGCTCGTCCACGATCTCCTGAACGCGCGGCCCAAGTTCCAACACCGACCGCGGCGTAAATGCCTTCGAGACAAGCGACCGCAGCCGCGTGTGGTCCGGAGGGTCGAGGTCCAGCATCGTCCTGTACGGAGCATACTGCAGTTTGTTGTCCCCGCTGGAGAAACGCTTGTGGTCCGATAGCACCTCCTGGGCATCCTCGTACCCCGTCATTGCCCAGGCGTTGATCAGCCGCATCCTGTGAACCGGGTCTTTGACGCGTATCCGTTCATAGAGGTCGTATGGGTCGGCCCTGACCTTGGGGGAAGTCAAGTCGTAGCTGACGCCAGATTCCAGGCGCTCCCAGGCCAAGAGGAGCTTCTTTGCCACCGGCCTCACAACTCTGATAACCGACTCTGAAACGGTGTTGGCCACTCGAATCCTCCTCTTCCCTTCTTCTCTGCCGGGCCGGTTCTTCATGGCCCGCCCTAGGCCACAGATGGTAAGCCGAAACGTCCTTCTCTTCCTGCGCACGCCTTCTGCCGGCGCTGTTGCTGGTTTTCTTGGTGCGCGCACCGTGTCGATTATGCCCGAATCCGCCGCATTTGTCCCCTTTCAGCCCGATTAGAACAAAATTTCCCCCGCTGTAAGGCTCGTAGAGCGCCTGAAACTGCCTGAGGGTACCTGGGATACCTTCTAACCCATTCGGCACGCCCTGCGCCGCTGACGGCGAGAGAGCACGCCGCTCGACAGCCTTGCACGATGCCCGGCGTGCCTGCGTGGGACGCCGCGCGCGCTCGTAAGGTCCAGTCGCACGCGACACTGCGGCCGACGGTCTCGATCGGCTCGCGCGCAATGGCGCGCGGCGCAGCCTCTCCCAGCACCGTACCGCGCGCGCGTCCCCAGCGCGTCAGCCCTGCACACGGCGACGTGGATGTCGCCCACCGCGCCGGAATCCGGGTCCGCGTCTGGATCTGCCCCGCGCGTGGATGTCGCCCACCGCGCCGGAGTCCGGGTCCGCGTCTGGATCTGCCCCGCGCGCCGCCTGCGTCTGATGCTGGGTCGAAGCAATAACCGCTCACCCCCTGCTACCGCGACTCTGTCAGCCACTTCCATCCTGCCGCCTTCCCGCCGCGCGCTCTACGACATCCACTTCTTGCACAATGGCGCTCACGCTCAACCCGCGCGCCTCCACCCGAAATCTATCCCCGAATCCCCCTCAAGGCGGCTCCTCAGGCCTGGCTGCCGGGTCGGCTCGTCGTCTCAGCACAGGCAGTCCGCGCCCAACACCTGGAATAGGGGGCAAAATGTCCCAGACCCCCCCGGCCATGTACGCGACCGGACCCTGCCCTTCCGCCGGCTGGGCCTTCTCCCGCGCGTGCTCCAGCCAGCGCTCCCTGTCAGGATCGGTCGGTCGGTAGACGGGCACGACGAAGCCGCCGTCCGCCTCGCGGATCGTCTTCCGCCCCACGCGCCGCAGATAGCCGCACCGCTGCAAGTGGGCGACGTCGCGCGTGACGGTCTTGCGGCTGCAGCCGTGGTGATCGGCCAGCGTCTGCTGCAGTACGCTGACGGTTAGCCTCCCGCCCTTCCCCGGCTTTGCAATCGCCGACAGGATGCTGTGCGTTTCGCACTGGCGCCGGTTCAGGTGTGGATGGTCCCATTCGTCCGCCTTCGGCTTCGACAGCCGCGGCCCGCGCCGCACCTTCCAACCGTGCCGCTTGGCCAGCCAGAACAGAGTCCCCAGCGTGATGCCGCCGTCAGGGTCGAATCCCCGCCACTTGGCCGCGCACTCGCCGACCTTGTAGCGGGCCGGGTCCGTTGCCGACCACTCGCGCCACAGCTCCCGCCCGTCATCTACGCAGCCGTAATGCTCGCCGTGATGCAGCCCCATGCCAACGTATAGCCACTCATCGTAATCAAGTTCAGCGCAGATCAGATAGCGCAGGGCCGACCGTGCCCGCGCCGTCTGGTCCAGCGCCGCATGAACCGGGGCCGATCCCCGGACGGCAACCCGGTTGATCGGCCAGCGCGACAGATCGACCGGATCGGCCTCCGACAGACCCTCAAGCGCCGCCAGGACCGCGTCCTCGTCCCACAGCACCGCATGTCCCTTCGCACAGCGGATTTCGCCCCCTGCCCAGCTGCGGTTGCCGACGGGCCGGTCACACCGGTAGTAGAGGTGAAGGCCCCCCGAGCCCGTCCTCACCTCAAAGAGCGGCGGCCCCAGCGACTCCTCCACCGCCTCGCGCCACCACCAGACGGGCTTCCCGCGGTCTGTGTCGATGTCCACCACCAGAAGACCGGCCCGGTACGGCACGTGACCGAGCAGCAGATAGGGCTCCGAGCGCGCCGCCGCGACCTCCTCTGGAGACGCGGGACGTTTGAGCCAGCCGGCCTTCAACGGCCACTTGTCTCTGGCATTGGCCACAACGTAGTGCAGGCCGCCTGCCTGCAGGTCGGCTACCGCAGCCGGATACGCGCCGCCCATGGCTGCCCCCGTGGCCTATGGGCCGCAGGGCAGGCAAGCAGACAGCGCACCGCTATTCGATTGTGGTGAGTCTGTGGGTTGTCGCGCTTCATACCGAAGTTGTCCGTGTAGATAGCCGCCTGCCAAGCAGCTAACAAACTCTGAAAATCACTGTACCACAACGTTCCCAGAAACCACAAGAGCGCCCCTTCAGGCGCTCCTGGGTGCCGGTTGGCGGGCCGACAGTTAGAGTTTGCTACCAGAAAGGCGGACAACCTCCCTGGATTTCACCACATTTTTGGGCTCCGTGGCTGAGCCGAACACGACCGTATACATATGCATATATATACGCATGTGCATATGTATACGCATATATACCGCCTATCGACGTGTCCGGTCTCAATTATAGTCCGGGCGGGCTACTTTGTCAAATACTGGAAAACAGCCCAATTTCCTACGAAATGCCTACGAAGCATCTACGGACTACTGTAGAAAACCTGCCAGCGAGATTCCACCGTACATGCGAGGTTGAACCAGGCCTGCGGATTTGGAACGGATCGAACCGGACCGAACGGCCGCTCCGCGACAAGCGCCGCCGCTAGATCCTTTATTCGATGTCCCCGCCGGCAGCCCGTACATGACCGGCCAGCCCGCATTCAGCCGCTTCCAGGCAAATTGGCACACTTTTGCCACACAAAAGACCCCGAATTACACGCACATGACATTTCAAGACTGTATGATTCAAGGACAGCGCTTTCGAGCAAGCTCGAGTCGGCCGCATGAGTCTGATTCACGACGAGAACAAAACAGGGCCGTCCCACGGCAATCTGCGCAACAAGCCGGGTGGGGCCAACCGTCGAATCCAGGGCAACCCGTTGAACAGCACGCCGCTGCTCTCCCGTTCCCGGCCGGGAGGAAAATTCCGTCTCGCCACCGCCTTCACCTGTCTTCTCCTGCTCGCCCTGCTTCCGGCCGGCTGCCGCAACAGACGCGCCCAGCCCGCGCCCACCGATCAACCCGCGCCGACCGCCGCGCTAAGGGCGGCTGCAAATGCCGTTACGGCGTCCCCCCGCGCCCCAACCCCGGTCCCGACCCAACCGCCGCCGGCAACATCCCCCCCGCATACCCCGACCCCGCCGCCGCCCGCGTCCGCACAGACGCTCGCGCCGGCATCCCCCCTCGAGCAGGCCGCCTACCTCCACCGCATCGGCGACTACAGCCACGAGCAACGCCTGCTGGAAACCGCGCTGGCCGAGCTCCAGACAGCGCCCGCCCAACCCCGCGAAACGTCCCCCGCCTCCCTCCTGCAGGAACGCAGCGCCCTGCTCTATCAGCTGGCCCTGGCCTATCTGGCCGGCGGCGAACCCGCCGCCGCGCTCGACGCGCTCGATCGGCTCCGGCGCCTGGGCGACCTGCTGCCGGCAGACAGTACCGGGCCCCAGCCCGACGGCGCCGATGCCGTCGCCCAGCGCATGATCAACGGCATCTTCCTGCGCGCCGAAGCGCTGGCCGCCGTGGGCCGTTCCGCCGAAGCCGTAACCGCCTACCGCGCATTCCTCGAAAAACGCCCCCGGCTTATCGACGTCGTCGAGGAGTCTGTCGCCGATGCCTGGCTCGCCGCCGGTGAACTGTCGCCGGCCGCCGGCGCGCTGCGCCAGGCCGCCAATCACGCCGTGAACAGGCGCGAAGAGACCCGTCTGCTCGACCGGCTGGCCGGCGTTCTCGAAAACATGGAGCGTTGGAATGAGGCCGCCTCAGTCTACGATGAGATCCTCAACAACCCCGATTCCGACAGGGAAGGTCCGGACCCGGATGCGCTATACCCTGCCAGTGACCGCGACGATCTGCCCGCCTTCAGCCAGTGGCCCATCTACCGCGCCGGTTATCTCTACCGCGCCGGCATCGCCTATGCCGCCGGCGGCGACGAAGAGACCGCTGTCGCCCGCTGGAAATCGGCCCTGGCCGCAGAGCCGGCCAGCGAAGCCGCCTACTTCTCTCTCGTCCAGCTGGTCAACAGAAACGTGCCCGTCGACCTCTTCCTGCGCGGCGATGTCAGCCTCTTCGCCGGGGCCTACCTGCCGGCCACATATGCCTTTGAACGCCTCCTCGACGAGTCGCCGCAGGACGTCCGCGCTGGGGAGGCCTGGCTCGGTATCGCCCGCGCCCAGATGGGGATACAACAGTGGACCGCCGCCCGTTTCGCCATCGAACAGGTGCTGGAAAACCACCCCGACTGCGCCTGTTTCGGCGATGCCTGGCTGGCGCTCGCCCAGCTGGCCTTCGCCGAGGGCGCGCCCGCCGAAGGCCGCCGCATCTACCGCACCTTCGCCCGCCAATACCCTGCTGATCCTTTAGCCCCGCAAGCGCTCTGGCTCAGCGCTCTCTCCTCCCTCGAGGCCGAAGCACTCCCCGCCGGCGCCGGCCCGGACCCCTTCGACGAGGCCGTCGGCGACCTGCTCATGCTCGCCAGCGCCTTTCCCGCCAGCAGCCGCGCCGCCGATGGACTGGCGCTCGCCGGCATCGGCGCCTTCGAACGCGGCCGCTACGCACAGGCCGCCAACACCTTCAGGCGGCTGCTCACCCACTTCCCCAACGCCCGGCCCGACTTCTCCACCTACTGGTTGGGCCGCGCCCGCCATGCCCAGGGCGAAATCGCCGCCGCCCGCTCCCTCTGGCTGGCGCTCGCCGCCCGCGCGCCCGAATCCTATTACGGTGTCCTGGCCGCCTTGGAAGCCGACGCCCACCGGCCGGGACAGGATTTCGTCCCCCGCATCGGCGCTACCGTAAAGGCTGTGCCCGCCCTTCCCGGCGACGACGGCAGCCGCGCCTTCGCCGAAAACTGGCTGCAGGGTCCGCATGGCTTCCCGGCAGCGCAGTGGGACCAGTCACAGACTGTGACCGGCGGTCCCATCCTCGTCAAAGGGGAGCTGCTCGTCAGGCTGGGACGCCGCGCCGAAGGACTGTACCTGCTCCAGCTGGTCTACTGGCATTATCTCAACGATCCGGCCGCCCTCTACTCCCTCATGCTGCGCTTCGATGCCTTGGGCGCCAACCGTCTCGCCATCTCCGCCGCCAACCGTCTCATCGAGCTCAGCCCCGCCGAGCGCATCGCCGCGGCCCCCCTCTTCCTCCAGCGCATCGCCTATCCCAGACACTTCGCCCGCCTCGTCGCGACGAACGCCTCGGACTTTCAGCTCGACCCCCGGCTCCTCTACAGCCTGGTCCTGCAGGAGAGCATCTTCGAGCCGCAGGCGCGCTCCTACGCCGGCGCCATCGGCCTCACCCAGATCATCCCCAGCACCGGCGCCGAGATCGCCCAGCGCCTCAACTACCCCAACTACTCCACCGAGCTCCTCAACCTGCCCATCGTCAGCGTCCGCTTCGGCGCATACTACCTGCGCTGGGTGCGCGACTTCGCCCACAGCAACGACGTCGCCGCCCTCGCCGGCTACAACGCCGGCCCCGGCAAAGCCTACACCTGGTTCCACTACACCGCGCCCGACGAAGCCCTCTTCATCTACAAACTCCCCTACACCGAGACCGGCCGCTACCTCAGGCGCATCCTCACCCACTACTACCACTACACCCGCCTCTACCCCCGCTGATACAAACAAGCGGCCCAATCCTGCCGCCAGCCGCGCTTCACGTTCCACCATGGCATCAGACGTGCGAAACCCCTGCGCCTTACCACGTCCCGTTGGCCTCCGTTGTCTTCGGTCATAGCGGCATCCGTCAGGTCTGGCGCGAATTGGCGCCGAATGCAGAAATTAACACAAAACCGACGCGGGAATGAGTGTGTATGCCTCACAGATGACATACGCGAGGTGTATACTGACTTGAATTCTATGTTGCGCAAAGAAACAACCAGTTGCAACAGCGTGCGCGTCAGCAGTCCGCCAGCCTCTGTGCAGCCTGTCTCTGCGAGAATGTGTGCTCTTACCCGGCACACAAGCCAGCGCCGATCCGTAAACCGATGACCGCATCGTTAGCTTCTTCACAGAGACAGGACAGGGAAATCGCATCCAAGGATCCCGGTCGATTGCGTCTCTCCTTGGTGACTGGAGTAATCCTGGTCGCATTGGCGCTGGTCGTCGTGGTGCTGCGCTTCCACCGCCTCAGCGAGATTCCCCCCGGCCTCTACTATGATGGGGGCTCCAATGGACTGGATGCTCTTGAGGTCTTACAGGGGAATCACGCGATTTTCTTCCCCGAGAGGAGCAACGGTCGCGAGTGGCTGGGCATCTATCCAGTCGCCCTCGCCATCACTTTTTTTGGCAGGACAATGCTGGCCGTTCGTCTGCCGACCGCGCTGACCAGCGCGGCTACGATCCTGGCGGTCTTCTGGCTGGGCCAGTTGCTATTCGGCAGAATCGAAGAAAGCGGGAAAGCCGCCCCGTGGCGCGGCCTTCTGATCGGCGGCGTTGGGGCGGGGCTGATGGCGGTCTCTTTGAGCCATACGATTCTCGGCCGCACCGCGTTTCGGGTCAACTTCGTGCCCTTGCTCCTTACTCTGAGTTTGGCGCTGCTATGGTGGGGGTGGAGGGAAAGAGGCCGCGGGCGCATCCTCCTGGCAGGTGCATGCGCAGGCCTGCTCCTGCACACCTATACGCCCTCACGCATCACACCTTTCCTCTTTCTTCTGTTCGGTTTGAGCTTTGTGCTGCCCATTCGCCAAGGTGCCGTCAAAGAGCTACGTGCCGAGCTGCCGTTTGCAGGCCTCTTCGCAGGTGCAGCCGCGCTCGCGGCTGCGCCGATGGTCATATATTTCGCCCTGCACCCGGACCATCTGTTTCTGCGCACAGGTCAACTTTGGATCTTCGATCCCAGCTACGGTCTGGGAGAGCCCCTGGGCTTGTTTCTCAAAAATCTGTGGGTATACCTGCTTTCGTTTGGACTTCGCGGCGACATGAACCTGCGCCACAATCTTTCCGGTCAGCCGCTTTTGAATCCATGGGAAACATTTTTCTTCTTTCTGGGTGTCGGTGCCGCGATCTGGCGCTGGAAACGGCCAGCCTACCGTCTGTTGCTTCTATGGCTGGTACTCCTGATTCTGCCGGCTACGCTGGCTGTCGACGGCCCTCCTTCCCCCAATTTCGTACGCATCATTGGCGCCTTTCCGGTCGTCTACCTGCTCGTGGCGCTCGGCTTGTGGGAGGCGTTCCATCTGCTTATCATGCGCTTGCCTGCCCTACCTGAGCACCTATCAACAATATTTCAAGAAAACCAGCTCGGCGCTGCTATTGCTATGACCGTCGTAGTTGGCGGATTGATTCTTGGGAAGGGCGTAATCACCTACCGTACTTATTTTGAAGAGTGGGCGGCCGCACCTGAACTGAATCGGGCCTACCAAGCGGAGTGGACGGAATGGGCCGAGATGATGAACGCGCTGCCGTCAGATGCGAACATGGTCTACCTGGTTCCCAAAGAAGGATCAAGCGGGCACAACAGTTTCGATTTCTTATATGACGGCGCGGCGTCGGTCCATGTCGTTGATACGACCCTTCCATTCTTGCCTCGCAGAGTTGAATCCGCGCTGACCGAAAAGAATAACCTGTCCACAGTTAGAGTGGTGGATTGGAACCCCGGCACCCCCTGGGATCACTATGAAGAAGAGTACATTGCAGTCTTTCTGAACAAGAACGGCCGTTATCTTCACAGTGAAGAACACGCCGACTTTCAGGTTCACACCTATGCAGATATGGCGTTAGACCGGCCCTTGGCATTCTATGAATTTCTGGAGCCGCGGACCGTCATCTATGACGGCGGCATAGCTCTGCTGGGGTTCGCCCTGGGCCAGGGCGAACAGCAACTCCCGGCACAGGAGATAGCGAACCTCGGCACCAGACGTGCGATGTGGATGGTCCTGCAGCTGCAGACCGCCCCGGGACTGGATATCGACTATAATGCCTCCCTGCGTCTCTACGATGCCGAGGACGAAAGAGTCTTCCAGCATGATGCGCCACTGATGGGCTTGCACCATTTGCGTACAAGCCAGTGGCAGTCGGCGGAACCGGTCGACAATCTTTTCCATATCGATATCCCCGCGGACCTCCAACCCGAAGAGTACGAGTTGAGGCTGGTCATTTACGACTCTGAGACGCACAAGCCGGCCGCCGAACTGGATGTTTGGAACACGGAAATCGCTCTTGCGCACCTGCAACTGGCGGAACTCCAGTGAAAGAAGAAAACGTGATCCGCCCCCGTCGCTCCGGCAGTAGCGCAGCACCTCGGCCGGCCCCATATCCCCCCCGGCGCCGGCCCGGACCCATTCGACAAGGCGGTCGGCGACCTGCTCATGCTCACCAGCGCCTTCCCCGGCAGCAGCCGCGCCGCCGATGGTCTGGCCCTCGCCGGTATCGGCGCCTTCGAGCGCGGCCGCTACGCACAGGCCGCCAACACCTTCAGGCGGCTGCTCACCCACCACTACCACTACACCCGCCTCTACCCCCGCTGATAGGGCAGAGAGCCATGACCACTGACAACGGATCTGGCATTCTCGCTACTCTCGCCCATAGGAGACACCTATGGTGGCGAAACCGAAGCACTACGCCCAAGGAGAAAGGAAAGGCTATCAGGAAGGAAAGCGGGTAGGCTATGCGGAAGGGTGGAAGAGGGGAAGGGAAGAAGGCAGGCAGGAACTGTTCGCGCAAGGAGACGAGGCGTTCGTTCGCAAACTCCAGGAAGAAACGAGAGCCGCGTATGCGCGTGGATACGCGGCAGGCAGGAGGGAAAAGGCTGCCGTAGAGTACGAACGAGGACGCAAAGAAGGCTGGGAGAAAAGGCTAATCGAAGGATACGCGCGCTATCATAACAGTCACAACGTCAAGAAAGGCCCCAAACGCGCCGCCAAACGGAAAAACAATGCCCCGCACGGCGCCGGCCAGTTGAGATTGGAGCTCGAGTGATGACGCTTAATCAGCCGTTAGAAAAGTCGACCGACGGTCCATCTTTTCTCCACAGAATCAAGTGGTATCGGCGCATTTTCACCCGCAATGACAAACCAACCCGACGCTTCATGGCTTTCCTGCACTTTGCCGCTACGCTCATATGGCTCGAACGAAATGTCAACGAACACTAGACACATAGCAGCATCGGCACCCCGCTCCACCTTATGTCCCACTTCGCGGAACCAAACCACTGTTGTGCATAGTCTCCCCAAGAGCTAAACGAATGAATCGTGGTCCTCAGGAGAAGGCGCCGGAGAAAAGAATGATGCGAGTCCCCCATGGAGGTTTGCCCTCCCATATGGGTCCGAGATCATCGCGTGAATTCCCTCAGAACTAAGATCCGGCGGATTCCGGAGCGGATGAGAAATATGAAATACCGAATTCCGAAACGCCCCGATCCTCTGCAACCACCCTCCCTCGACCAGCCCGTCCAGTCTCGGTTCAAAAATATCCGGACGCTCTTCCCTTATACTACAATATATCCTTAGCGGCTCGTGCGCTAGGGCTAAACCTACGAGTGATAACGAGAGCAATTCTATCTCAAACTGCGGCCCCCTGTCGTAGATGCCGTGCTTCTGGACGAAGGCGAGCCAAGTCGCTTCGTTGTGTCCATCCCCGAAGAATTCGGCCAAGTATTCGTGGCTAAATTCGCCAAATATCGTGTAAAACTCATTCATCAGCACACCGGAGGCTAGTATGACGTTGGAGAGAGACGGGAGGAATTGGTTCACGCGCTTGCCAATCCTGCTCTCTCCGAAGTGGGACCGGCGTGTCTCTCTTACGAATTCGGACAAGAATCCCCAGTCCATTCGCGTCTGTACCGGTGGGAGCGGGGTAGCCGGGCCTTCGTTGGCTGCTGGGTAAATGTCATTCAAACAGTCCGACAAGATTCTAGCAGCCTTTCTCTGCGTGGGTGAAAAGGTCCACGGTGCGTCAGATTCAACGCCGGGTCGTTCCATCAACTCTAACAAATCCTCGGTTAGCTCCTTCAGACCCGCCAGCGCCTCTCGGTCCCCGTAGGACGCCATTCTGGGGCCGTTCCTCTGAGCGTACCCCAACAGAACGAGTGCTCTTTGGTCAATTGGCAACTGTTGGAGCAACCATTTCGCCCGGTTAGCTAGTTCTTCCTGGAGTCGAATTAGGTATTTGTCTAGTTCATCCTGCAACGTGTAAGCAAAACCGATTGACTCTGAAGCATCTGCAAATTCTTGTATGGTTATCACATGGCCCTTTAGAGGGTGGAGGAATACATCACGGATGTCATGAAGGGCGTCTACAAAATCCGGCACCGCGTCCAAATAGGAGTCCAGGTCTGAATCACGGGTAACCCCCGATGTGCGGCATTGTTTTTGGTAGAACTCAACCTCGGCATACAGAAGGGCCAAGTATACTTGCATCGAGTAATACGTGGCGAACCACAATAAGTGCCTGTTGGGTTCGTCATCCTCCTCCCCCTGATCAGCCAGCATTTTACTGTGGATCTGATTCACCCAATCGGGGTTGTCGCTGGTTATGCCGGACTCTTCCAGAAGTGTGATGGTATCGGTGATGTGGGTCATGTTGCGATAAACGACTTTTCTTATCCCCTCAAGGATGACCGACCTATGGTGGAACAGATTCCGGTACCTGCCAAAGTCCTCTCGTATGGTTTGGATATTCAGCTTGTCTAGGTCAGTTGGCACTTATTTTTCGTCCTTGATGATTGCTTCACAAGAGATAACAAAGTTCTCGCCCTTGCTACCTGGTTCAAGGGGAATTGTTCGTGTGGCTCCTCGGATCTAAGGAGCGATCTTGCCTTTCGTGCTTGGCGAGCTTCTCGTCGTCGCTCGGCCATCACGGCCATCGCCAGGACGCCGTTGACGTGGCGCACGCTGCCGTCCAGGCCCAGTTCCCCCACGACCAGGCCCTCATGCCTGCCGACCCTGTCCCCGTGCTTGCCGGACTAACATAACGGGTGGTACAACATAACGGGTGGTACAAACATCGGGGGCAGGTCAGTTTGAGGCCAAACACGAGGAGTACAAACCATGAAGCGGACACTTATCGTTATCGCATTGCTAACATTTCTCATTCCAGGCGTACTTTTGGCACAAGAGGAGTTGTCGCTTGAGGGCTTGGCCGATCAGTTCACGGCGTTGGAAGAGCGACTGGTAGCACTCGAAGCGATGTTTGCTGATCCTTGGTCGCCAGATGTCATTCATTTGGATGATGGCGTGTGCCAGAACCCCCTTCACTCAGAGGGAAGGTGGGGAGAACTTATACAAATGGAAATCCGGCAAGAAACAGCTGACGCGTATAGGACTCAGTACGGCAAATCTATTGCCACCAGCGGCGACGTGTACCTGTCGAGCATTTCTTTCGATGTGAACAGCAGTGACATCTATATCCAGTACACTACAAACGATCGTACTGTGGTGGAGAAGTGGGCGCACTGTGAGTTCCTCGGCCACTCGAAATGGGAGGCAGTTGAATAGCCCCCCAATGACTCTATCTATAGGACAGGACGAAACTCAGGTGAACACGCCAGATAAATCACTGCCAAACAAAGGCCAGAAGTCCTCGCCCAATCCGTCAAATCGGCGTCGTGGTCGTCCCGAAAAGCCCCTCAAAATAGATGACACCCCTGAAAACGTTACCCGCGCCCTGTGGGGCGAACGATCAACCAAATTCCCTAAAAAAACGACATAACGGAGCGAAAGTGGGGCATTGAAACGCCAATGTGATCTTTCGATATAAGCCCAAAAAAAATTCGCCGGCTGCTGCAGGACATTCCTGCGCGCGTTTTGCCTTCATCCCGCCTGAAGATGCCCGGGTACAGGGGAAACGCCGACCACCTGTAGCCGGCCGGGCTGCACCGTTACGGTCAAATTCTCCATCTCCTGCGACAAAATCTCGCCGTCGGCGTGTACGGGAACCGGCTGCCCCGCAGTGATGCTGGCAGAGCGCAGCTTGCCGAAACTGACCGCCTTTTGGCCGTAGAGACCCGTCGTCGTCATCGCCCGCGGCATCAGGCGCAGGATATCGATCCGCGAAAGCGCGTCGGCAAACGTCAGATCGAGCAGCCCGTCATCCATCACCGCATCCGGGGTCAGATAGAAGCCGCCCCCGCCGCGGCGGCCGTTGCCGATGCTGATCAACAGCATCCTCTTGGCGGCCTGATGCGCCCCGCCCTCTCCATCGGTCCACCCCAGTTCGAAACGGGGCTGCTCGTATGCTCGCAGCGCCCGCAGCGCGGCCCACAGATAGATGGCAAACCCGCGCAGCCGTTTGATCTTGCGGCTCTCAACCGTCACCTGGGCCTCAAAACCGACCCCCAAGTTGTTGTCGAAGTAGCGCCGGACCGTGTTGCGCCCGTCGAAAGCCTCCACCCGCCCCAGGTCCACCCGCCGGGTTTCGCCCTGCCGGATCGCCTCAACCGCCTCGTCGTACGCGCGCGGCGCGCCAATCAGATCAGCAAAATCGTTGCCGCTTCCCGCCGGCAGGAGGGCCAGTCCCGTTACAACCCCGTCCTCCGCTGTCGCCTCTGCCAGCCCGTTGACAACCTCGTGGATCGTCCCGTCGCCGCCCGCGGCCGCGACGACTGCAAAACCCTCCCTTCGCGCGTCGCGCGCCAGCGCAGTAGCCTCTCCCGCCGCGCTCGTCTCCACCAGGTCGTAGGGGACCCCGGCGCGCTCGAAGGCCGCCCGTATCTCCCCGCAGACCCGCTTGCCGCGCCCCCGGCCTGCGTAAGGATTGAGGATGACTTTCACGGTTTCCATAGTGTTGTGTCTTTCGCCAGCAGGCAGATGTCAGGAAGAAAGAGATTGACTGCTCACACCCCGCGTAAGACCGGCCGCGGCCAGGGAGGCAACCAGCAGACACGCCCAAGTATACTCCCTTCAAATGTCAGTCTCGTGTGATTTCAGCCCTGCATCGTGGCAGTACTATGTCAACCTTCCAGAAACAGACGAAGAGAAAGCACCCGAGCCTGACCCGCCTCACATCAGAGCCTCTATACAACCGCTGCGCTGCGGGCTGGTTGAGCGTGGCAGTCGAAACCGGCGTATCGGCTGAGGACAACTGCCGCGGTCGGCGCGCATGGCAAAGCGACACGGCAGCCGGCACCACGGACAGTGCAATCAAGCACGCTGACGCGCCTAGCCGTTGGCAAGCCTGCGGGCAAGGCTGAGCGGCTAGGGGATTAGAGGAAGGGCGGTGGGTAGGGGGTGAGCTATTAGAGTTGTGGCGGCTAATTTACGTCTAACTTTTCGAAATATGCATAACACAGGGCTCACGTCTGCTCAGGCTTCCGCCGTTGTGAGCCACTGATCTCGTCAAACCCATGTCTGGTGTCGAGGACAAAATCCTCGCACCGCTGCAATACATGATCCAAAGAGCATCGCCCCGGCCCCTTCAATGCACATTCCCACACCGTCATCACCCGCCACCCCTGGTCTTGGAGGAGGGAAAAAGCGTTCCGGTCACGGTCTGCATTCCTGGTGATCTTCTCGCGCCAGAACTCTTCCCGGGTTTGTGGCCACTTGAACATCGGGCAGTCGTGGGCGTGCCAGAAACACCCATGCACGAAGATTACCGCTCGATATTTCGGAAATACAATGTCCGGCCGTCCGGGCAGATCTTTGCAGTGGAGGCGAAACCGCAGACCGCGGGCATGAAGTCCGCGCCGGATTGTCAACTCGGGCTTTGTATCACGTCCTCGCACGCGCGACATGTTCAGCCGGCGCTGTTCCGTTGTGAGAACGTCGGGCAACGGATTACTCCTCGTCTTCATCTGGCCAGGTGAGATCGATCTCTTCCCCAAACATCTCTTCGTCTGGACGGATCGTCACGCTATTGGCCATCACCCCCTCAGGAAGGTCTGAAAGCGCGTCGAGAATCGACTTGCCGAACGTCCGGAGATGACAAGAATATCGCAGTTTCGCGCCGTCCTGGGATGCCTGGTATACCCGGCCAATCGAGTACTCTTCCTCTCCATTGGCCATATCACGGAGTTCGTTAATCGAGACAAAGAAGTCCCGGCAGAATTCCTTGGTTGTCGTCTTGACTTCCAATTTCTCCCAAGCACCGGCTTTCTTGATTCGAAAGTCATGCGGCGAGATAGCGTTGATGTCGGAAGTCCACTCATAGGCCTCTATCTCACCCGCCTCCTCGCGTTCGCGTAGACGACTGTCCATCAATGCCTCGCCCAGGCGACCAATCTTCTCTGCTTCCTGTCTCTCCTTCTGCAAATCTTCAGACGAAAGTTTCAGATACCTCGGCCGGGCCAATAATTTTTCCACCGCCGGGGCCTGACCCAATGCAGCTTCCACAAGGTCCTCATCCCTGACTACCTGCCACACGGGATGCTCCGGATTCACATCCCGCTGTCTGCACATATCATCGAGAGTATCACCTTCAAGCGCCATCATGCGGCTTTTGCCGAGGATGTCATCCAGACCTTCAAACAGGATTTCGTCTTCCTCTGCCTCCTTCGCGACCAGGAGTAAAGTTACGCTGTGCGGGCACAGCGCCCCTTCAAATCCGAGCAGCGCGATGTCGCCGGGTTTAAGAATGTTGAATCGGTCAGGCATATCATCCGGATAATGAACGAGCTCGCCGTCGAGACGCCAGTTCTTGTAACTCTCGCCCTTGATAATTTTACGCTGGAGGTTGAGCGGTTCGGCTGCCGCAGGGCCTGTAATCCACAGATCAATAGGCAACCTGTTATGGCGTTCGCTGGCGATGGTGTCGAGCTCGGGATAGAGTTGCCCTGTCAACACATTCGCATTCAGATTGACAGCCTTTTGGTTTCCTGCATTTATGTGCCTGAAGTGCCATTCAAAGAATGTAAGGTCTGATGCTGTGAGACGTTTGAGTGCTAGTTTCTGTATCATTTTGGCAACCTTAATGCTTTGAACATTTCTTCTGCCAGTGCTTTCGCCAGCAAGGGAGGAACTGCATTGCCGATCTGCTTGAAGGCCGGGTTCATCGTCCCGCAAAACCTGAATCCGTCGGGAAACGATTGCAGTCTTGCGGCCTCACGGACGGAAATCGTACGGGCTTGTGCGCTGTCGTAGTGGATGTGGCTGTAGCCGTCCTTGCCGAGGTGAGCCATCAGCGTGCGAGCCGGTTGGTCAGGCCACATTTTGCGCCACTTGTTGGGGAACTTTCCCGCATCGTAGGGTGGAATTGTTTCTCTCATCAGCAGCTGGTATTCAGCTGATTCCGGGTGAAGGGCATTGCCCCGCTGCTGTTCTTTGTCCAAACGTTCCTCGAACATTTCCTTCGCGTGCTTGTAGGCCTCCGGGTATTGATCTCCGTGGTTCATTCGGGCAAACAACTCGAAATCGCGCGGCAGGTAGCGAATCACATGATCGTAAAGGGCGTCAGGCGCTTCGAAGTCTTTCCAGGATTTCATCAGCGCGGCATATGGGGACACCGACCGGTGATTGTCGTAGGGAAGAGGGACATCGAATCTGCGTGCGCCGCGTCGCAATGTGCCTGCCTCCAGTTCGGCCCGGGCATAGATGGGCGGCAGGTCATCAATCGCTTCCTCTACGGTAACCGTCGGGGGCAAGGCACTGCGTGGCTCCGGCGGATAAGTGTATCTGTGCGTTTCGCCGAACAGATCGTGTCGGCGAATCAACTTGAGCGCGACTGCCCGCGACCCTTCGTATCCTGACGGCAGATCGGCCCAGCGTATAGGTTCAGGAAAACTGACCTCATGGGCAATCTCACGCCGGTAGCCTATCAGGAACATCCGCTCACGCATCTGCGGTACACCGTAGAAAGATGCATTCAGCAGCGTGTAGGCGCAGACGTACCCCTTGTCTTCCAGGACCTCACAAGTCTCCTCAGCGATGTTCTGGCCACCATGGTTCAGCACATCCGGCACGTTCTCCATCAACACGGCAAGTGGTTGACAGGTCTCGATGTAGTGCAACCAGTCCAGGTACAGTCGTGCACGGGGGTCATGCAGGAAGGCCTGCGGGTGGGCGTCGATCTCGCGCAACTTCGGACGGCCGACGCGGGCAAACGCTTGGCAGGGAGGGCCGCCTACAATCACGTCGAACGCGTCCACGGCCGGCCCGAGATCGAGAGCTGCGGCGAGGTCCTCCGGCGGCGTAGAGACATCACGCGCCCTTGTGTGTCTTTCGGCCCCGTCATGGAAGTTGACCCCGTGGGACAGCGCCGCGTTTGGCTCGTTCTCGATCGCCGCTTCGATATTGAAACCGGCCGCCAGAAAACCGAGAGACAGGCCGCCACACCCTGCGAACATGTCCAGGACACGCGGCCGCTTTCCTCTACGAAGGCGCTCGATCTTCCTTGTGATCGCTGACTTTCCCGGCGGCATACACTTGTTGTCGCAAGTTGATTGGCTGCGGTTCTTGTCCGGAGAATCAGTAGCCATTTTCCATAATGAATGCTGCAGTTGGCCCGGTCGCGGCGGTGTCGGGGGAAATGATCAAGTCCTGCGTCCTACCCCTTCGAACCTATCGCCGACTTCGTTTACCCCCTGGCCTATCAGAAGGTGGAGGTAGAGATTGTGCATATCCCGGCGCTCCGGCTGGTTGAATTCCGGGTCAAAATGAATGCGAATCCAGCCCAGATAGATCGATTCTATCTCCGACCTGGAGATTGTCAGCGTGTCGTCGATCAGCAAGTGCTGACTCACAAAGGCTGCATGGAGTTGGCTGTGCCTGTTCAGATAGGGCCCTTCTACATAACCCCAAATGTTATTTCGGCCTGAATCTACTGATGTCCCACGCCTCCTAGGCATAGGATGTCTCCTCTGTTTGGTCGGGATGCGGCTTGACGGGGCCCGGCCGCGCTCAGATTCGTAGCAGCGGCGACAACCAGAATCAGGGCAATGAAAACGACAGCCTGCCTGCGGCGCATAGGCGACCCCCTTTGGCGGATTCGGACAAAACAAAGGAACGGATGGCACCTTTCTGTCCGCCGTAGGATACCGTTTCAAGCCGTCGAGGCCAAGTGCTACAGGCTGCCGCGTGAAGATGGCGGTGCTCTAAAGTTTGGGCAGTTTCGCCATCGTGATCTGGGGAAGGCGCTGGCTGTCATCAGCGGCCACCTGCGCCGCACGAATAATGATCTCCTCGACGGCTTCTTTCAGGAACCGCTTCTCTTGCCCTGTAAACTCAACATCAGCGCCTTCAGCTTTGCGCGCATCCTCCCCGCCTTTTGTTGACGACAATTTCTTAATTGTTTCGAGAACTTTTCTGCTAACGCCACACTGCTTGGCGGCCTCAGGGAGGCCCTCATACTTTTTTTCAAGAACCGTCACGCAGAAATATGCCGTCGCCGGTAGTTTGGCCCGCCCCAAACGATATTGATGATATTGATGCGTCATCTTGACAACGTCGAGATCCTCAAGGTCAACCGCACCGCCCACCAGAGGAGGGGGATAGTGTGGCATACCGAGAGTGACACCTCCGCTTGCCCTTATGGTGGCTCCTGAAACAACGATAGAGCCTCCAGGTTGAATTGTGCCGGGCTCAGGCGGTGAAGGGTTCCGGTCTATTATTTCGGCATCTTTGAAACTCAAACTGAAGCTGTTTGGTCCCCATCGGATTCCGGTCTCAAACTCCCACTGCCGTATGAATGGTTCGACGGCTTGGAGAGCCTCGTCTTTTGTCGCGTAAAACTTCCTGAACGCAAACCGTGCGATCTTGTCTTCCACCGTCAAGTCAAACTCCGGCGTCTGGAAATTACGCAAAGGCTTCGCGTCCTTATAGCTGACCGAATTTCCGTGTTCGACGGTGTAGATCAACGCAACAACCTGGGGATCGTTCATCGTCCTCTCACTTCACTCGCAGACGGCTGGGGCTGGGGGTTGGGACTGGGGGTTGGCCGGGGCGGCACTCAAGATCATGGCGGTCAACGTGCAGGAGGCGAGGACGGCGCGGGCGACGATATGTTCGATGTCGGTTTCGCGGATGGTGCGATTAGCCCGGTTGGGGGGACATGTAGCTGCCCCCTAACCAACCTGACCTGTCAATCGGGATTGACCAATCTCTGCGCGGCTTGCCGCCCCCCTTTCAAGGCATCGCAGCATGTAATGCCTGCAGATAATCGCAGCACATCCTGTCGTACTGGTTCAAATATGGCAGACAATGCTGGCTGTGCGCAATCCTCACTCCAGTGACTTCAAGGTCCTGCGATTTTATGCTCTGGCCTGAGTCATCTGTGACACTGAAGTGGCCTGGTACAAAGGTCAGCTTTTCCAAGTCTGGGCGCTTTCCCTGGCTCCACGACATTTCCATCGGCTGCCAGGACATGGCAGCGAAATTATCAAGGGAGGACCATTTCTCTGATGGCCTTCCCGGGAAGTGGGCGATTGCATTATTTCTGATCAAGCGAATCTTCTTGAGAAATGGAGTGACCTTAGGTGGTTTATCATGCTGTACGTTAAGGCCCAAGTCCTTATTCGCTTGATTTAACTCTGCATAAAGGTGCTTGTAGGCGTCGTCAGATGCAACGAAGAAGAAGGCATAGGAAAAGAGACATTTCAAAAACAAGGGTTGCAGTTCCCCGAAGCCGGTTACGCCAGCTAGGATCATCGCCGAGTCGTCCTCCGCCTCATCAACGTTCCTTTGATACGGTTCCACGGCGCGCAGCCAGTCCTTTAAGACCTCCTCCAGAATGCGGTGGAGAATCGATATGTTTGTACGGAGTAGCGGTCTCGGCAAGACGCTATCCCCAACGGGAATCGATTTTAGGTCCGTGAGTCCTGATGCCATCTGTTCACTCTCCGTCACCCACCGTGCCTGCTAGGATTCAATATTCCCTGGTACTGATCACTGCCTATACAGATCGCTGTGTCGCTGTGTCTGAAAAACCAGCTGGCTGCGTGTACGACTTCAAGGGTGTCGAGGCAATAAATGCAGAAAAGCCCATGCGGATCCGGATCAGTCCCGACGTGAACGATCGTACCCGCCTCCTCCTGCGCGTTAAGAACATTTGCATCGTTGGCCAGTATCGCATGAGCGATCGTTTCTCGGACAGGCAGGGGAACGCCCTGTCCGTTCAGAGCATATATCATCTAAGAGTCTCCTGTGCAGGGTTGCGAACCGGCCCCCCACGGCTGTCGAAAGCAGGCAGCGCAGGCCTGGCCCGGCAGGATTGAATTGTAGAATCAGAATTTGTTACAGTCGGAGCATTCATGAGATCAACCTCGTGGGCCACGCCGGTGCGGTTCGCCCCGCGACCGGCTTTTTCGCGCACCCGATTGTACTACAGATTTCGCAGACCGCGAAAAATTCGGTGCGCTCTGCCGCAAAACGTTCCTCAAAGCAACTCAGGTCCAGGGCGGAAATGCGAGACCCTTACGCCATCTACTACTCACACACCACGTCGTCGTTGTCGCCGTCTCGCATGTACTGGTAGGCGGGGTGGTCGCGGTGGACCGGCGCGATGCCGTGGGCCCTGGCCTCTGCGCACGTTATGCGGCCGTTGCCGTTGTCGTCGTAGAGCGCGAGCGCGTTGCCGCCGCCCGGCTTCGGCTGGGTCTGCGGCTGCGGGGCCGGGATTTACGGCCCGGTCTGTGCGCAAGTGGCTTGGACGGGTGGGGAGCCAGGACACTCTACATCGAGCCTGGGCCGCCGTGGGAGAACGGCTACATCAAGAGTTTCAACGGGAAGTTGAGGGACGATCTGCTGGACAGAGAGGTCTTCTATACGTTGCTGGAGGTGACTGTGCTAACGGAGCGCTACAGGCGGACCTGCAACCAGGTCAAACCGCCCAGCTCGCTGGGCTACCGGCCGACGCTGCCTGAGGCACTCTTGCCTGCCGACCCTGCCCCCGTGCTTGTCGGACTAACATAACGGGTAGTACAAACATCGGGGGCAGGTCACGGCACACCTGCAATCACACAATTTGGCGGCACATTTGCATCAAGTCGGAAGTCGGAATCCTACAACGACAGTTATTCATCGCTAGCGAGTCTGTGATTCAGGTTCAAACACTAACTCCGGCACCACCACCTCCCACGTATCGCAGTGTAAATCTGTCTGGTACTGCGGATCGGTACGCTCACGGTCCCGGGTGACGATGCCATAAACCGTGGCAAACGTACAGCGCATGCCGGTGGGGCCCTTAAAGCTGCGGGCAAGCTGCCCGACGACTGTTCCGTCGCGATCCAAGAGCTCCCATTTCCACGGCCCCTGCCGCACTTTCAGCAGATCACCGGCAGAAAGCGCGGCAATCGCGCGATGCACTGAATGTCCGGAGTGTTTACGTCCCGAAAAGTTCAGGAAAACGGCACCTAAGTTAAGCCGACGGTAATGCCGCCTAAGTTCTGGTGCTGCGGGTGGGAAACTAACGTACTCCTCGCGTTGCAGTACCGATGGAAGATCAAGCAAAACATCCTGGAACGGGTGGACGCCCGCGAATCGAGAAAGGGTGAGAGTCTGCCGTGCGCGGGTCATTGCCACGTAGTACAGCCGTCGCGAAGCATCCGCATCCTCACCGCGGTCAACGGACTCCCAACCTCCATCCAGCACAACCACGTGGTCGAACTCCAATCCCTTGGCACGATGCGCGGTCAGAAGCAGAAGCCCGCGTTGGCTACGCCGCACTTCCCGACTCCACTCAGCCAGCCATTCGATAAAGTACACAACCGTATTTTCGGCGCCGCTGGTCTCCAACTCGTATTCGGCTATGCCTTCTTGCAGCAGTTCGTTCCAGGGCCCTCCGGGTTGCTTGACCAGCCAGTCCCTCAGCTCCTTGCTCGTTACCAACTGGGTGTCTCGCCCGCGCAACCAGTCCACCAAGGCGCGGGTCTCCCGTAGATACCAGACGCTATTGAACTCCTCGTTCGCCATCTGTACTGGAATCCCCTCTACTTCGCAAAGACTGCGCACCGGATCGAGATATTTCCACTCGCGGGCCACCGCCGCGCAGGCAGACCAGTTCCAATCTGGAGAGAGAGTGGACAGCCGTTTCAACTCGGCGATAACTGCCTGGGCCTGAGTGATGGGCGTTTCGCCGGCCGGTATGATTTGCACGCGACCGCGCGCAACTGGGTCAAGTTCGGACCAGGCTCCGCCAGCAGGCTCTTTCGCGCGCGCGGGGTCAACGTGAATTGGATGCTCGCTCTTCATTCGCTGCCGCGCCGGTTCGATCAACGCGTTAGCAGCCGCGATGATATTGGCATTAGAGCGGTAGTTATCGGTCAAGAACTCCGGCTTGGCGCGGTAGTCCTCCTCAAAACGGCGGATGAACTCCACAGACGCGCCACTGAAAGCGTAGATGTTCTGATCATCGTCACCCACTGCGAAGAGGCTGAGTTTGTCATCTTCCTCAGAAAGGGTTCTGCCCGCTAGGGCGGAAATCAGATCGTACTGGTCCGGACCTATGTCCTGATACTCATCCACCAAAATCCAGCGAAACCCGCCCAACAGCCGAGTCCGGTACTCATCTGCTTCGTCGGGCGGCAGTCCATCCCCACGCAGCAGGGAGATCGCTTGCTTTAGGATCTCTTCAAATTCGTTATCATCCAATCGATTTGCACGTCCCTCGAAGCTGGCGCCCACGAGGCGCATCGCCAAGGCATGGCAGGTAAGTACGATCACACCGCGAGCATCATCGCCGACAAGCTCTGCAAGACGGCGACGGATCTCGACCGCAGCGTGCCGATTGTATGCGAGCGCCAGGATCCCGCGAGGGTTTTCGCGCCTGACGCGTATCAAATATGCGATACGATGCACCAGCACACGCGTCTTGCCGGAGCCGGGTCCGGCAAGCACCAATACATTTGTCTGTACCCGGTCGTCTTCCACGATGCGCCGTTGATTAGGGTTGTTCAGACTTTCAACAATTGCTTGCCACGACTCCGGTGTAGTCTGCCGCTTTATTTCTCTGTCGCGTTCCGGAAGCCAACGGCGCAGAAAATCCTCCTGGGATAGGCTGAAATAGTCCATCGCTAGGCGCAGGGCGTCAGCCATGGAATTTAATCCCTGCTGCGCAAACTCCGCCATGACGTGAATCTGCAGCACCTGTTCGTCGTAATGGAATTGGAGTGGGGCATAATGAGCCTGGACGAAATCGCGACTGTCCTGCTTCAGGCGTACCGTCATGGCCGGGCGGAACACCGTCATTCCTTTGTTCAGCCTGATGATGTCCTGTTCGTGCAGCCAGAGCAAAGCGCGGTCCACCAGTTTGTCTGGTTTCGTGATTTCACTTTTCAGGACTAGGTCGGACTGGATCGCTGTCAGTAGTTTGCCCAAGGTCGTCTCAGCTAGTAGATCCGTACCCCGGTTTCCTTGCGGCAGACTATCCAGTAGATGATCTAGAAGACGCTGAGCGCCTGCTCGACGAATTTCGGCAGTCTTCTCCAGTTTCTCCCATCTGCGTTGCAGTGTCACTAGGACGGTCTCCCTGTCCCGCCCCCGTACCCCAAGACTGCCGCTACCGCCGCCGTCGCTGCGTCCGTCTGCCGCGATGCTGTTGACGATGCTCCGCAAGCGTTCCGGCAAGGCGTAGGTAATGCCGTCATCCTTTAGCCGTTGGGAAACATGACGAAGATGCAGCGGCCACTCGTCGCCTAGATCCATGTCTGGAGCCATCTCTCGCAATAGGGTAATTAGAGCTTGTTCCAACGCTGCCGCATCCTTTAAGCGATTCCGCGAAGAGCGCTGCACTCCTGTGTGTACAAAGGTGGTCAATACCATATCATTGCTGGCAATGCCATGTCGTTCCAAGTCATACAACGCCTCTCGTACTTCCTCGTGGGTCAGACCCGATGTGGCCGTCATTTCGTCGGTAGTAATACCCTCGTCCACCTCCGTCTCAATCAACATCTCTGCAATTCGCATCAGCCCGCGTCGGTAGTCATCACGAATCTGGATTTCATTAAGTTTCGCGTGCACCTCTCCCACTGAATTCACCTGCAAGGATGATGGAAACACCTGCACTCGGTTCTCCTCTCGAGTCAGCAGCACCGCCTCCTCCAGCCAAGCCATTGCGGTCCGCACGCGGGTATCATCGGTAGCAGAATCTCGTTCGAAAGCTTTGTCCTCATCCTCGCCAAGGATCTCACCAGCGGTCGCCACCAACGTGCCTTTCAACCGTTTTTTCCGGTCCAGCTTCCGCAAGGCCCTTAAGATGCCGCGAATTTCCCGCCGCGTGAGACGGGAACGAGCTGACATGCTGAACTGTCGATCCACATCATCCGGTGTGTAGAGCAATACACAACGTGCCCTCTTCTGATCGCGTCCCGCGCGTCCCGCCTCCTGCAGATAATTCTCCAAGGACCCCGGAATGTCGGCGTGGATTACCAGTCGCACGTCCGGTTTATCTATTCCCATGCCAAAGGCATTGGTCGCGGCGATGACGTACAGTTGGCCACGGATAAAGCTCTGCTGTATCTCCTTCTTTTTCTCCGGTTGCAGCCCGGCATGAAAGTAGCTCGCCTTCATCCCTTTTGCCTGCAGAAATTCCGCCAACTCTTCGGTCTGCCGTCGCGTCGCACAATAGACAATCGCACCGCCCGATTCATCAGCCGGTAATTCTGCGGTTAGTAGCTGGTGGACATGTGCGAACTTTTCTCCACTGCTGGTTCTTTCCACGCAGAATTCCAAGTTGGTGCGTTGAGCGCCGCCGTCAAAGACCTTCAGTTGGATGCCAACCTCTTTCTGAAAATAGCTCGCGATCTCATCCTTCACATCCGGTTTGGCGGTTGCGGTCAGACACAAGATCGGAGGCACCGGTTCCTCCCCCGCTCTTTCTTGTATGAAACGCCCTACGTAACGGTAATCGGGCCGAAAATCATGTCCCCATTTTGAGAGGCAGTGGGCCTCGTCCAGCACCCAGGCGCCAATCTCACGCTGTTCCAGGATCTGACGAACCGAGACACTGCGAAGCTGCTCCGGTGAGATGACCAGGATACTGGCATCTCCCAGTCGCACCTGGTCCAACGCCTTCGCGCGTTCAGGCATGGAAAGAAGTCCGTTAATGGTAACGCAAGAATCGATACCTTTGTCCTTAAGACCCGCTACCTGGTCGGCCATAAGAGCAACAAGTGGCGAGATGACCACTGTCAGCGCGCCGGTCTTGTCGTAACGGGACAGAGCTGGAATCTGATAGCAGAGCGATTTGCCGGTACCGGTTGGCAGAATCGCCAGCAGATGCTCCCCCGCCATCGCCGCCTCGACGATCGATTGCTGCATTGGCCGCCCTGCGTCGTCCTTCGGTTCCGGTCGGAAGTCGGCAAAACCGAACCAGCGTGTAAGCTCCTTGCGTGGGTCGTGTCGATCGCGACACCATTCGCAGTTGGGCTTGTCGCAAGCGGTATCCCTCAGCCGACGTACCAATCGCTCTGCTTTGGGAAACTGATGCCGCACCCACGGGGGCATGACCGAGTTGCTCCCGGACACTGACAACCAAGCCAGGGTATAGGCTAGGGCCCAACCGTGCTTAACTGCTTCGGCCATGACTTCGAGGGCGTGAGTGCGACAGGTGCGGCCGGCCAACAAAGTGCGAATCACATCTTGCGCTTCGGTGTCGGTAGGCTTGCGCGACCGCCGCAAGGAGGCGAAGACCTTATCGAATCCCGCGCCACTGTTACTCGTGGTTAGCCAGTGCCAAGCCGCTAACCGGATGGCCGAAGCGTCTTTCAAAGCTCTTTGCTGGTTATCGAACACCTTCAATGTGAGCCGCGCATCCAGTTCCGGGTCGTTAATGCGACCGCGTTTGAGTTGACCGTTCTTGTAGTGCTTGACCAAATGGTGATATGGATTGCGAGGGAAAGCCAGAGGATTCAGCATAAGCGTATCTACGGCTGGCCACCGCAACAACTGTAAGTCAGGGCCCACTGCTTGCAGATGGGGTAAATCGAAATCGATCAGATTATGGCCCAGCAAAAAATCCGCACCGTCGACGAGTTCGTCCAGTTTGGCCAGCGCCATATTCAAGCTGTCGCCGCCATCATCGGGGTAGACCACGGTTTGACCGGTGTCCTGACGCACCGCAGCGAATTTGTGAATGCGATGGTCCTGGACGCTGACTTCGAGGTCCAGAGAAAGACAACGGAACGGGTGGCGGCTGTTTTCTGCCGGTTGATTCGTAAGACTGTTAATCATGATCCGTTATGCAAAAAAGTGGAGAATGGTTGCAATTGATTGCTTTTGAAAACTGAAGATAAGAGGTAAGTCACGAGTTAAAATGTGTCTGGCAGCAGCGCTGGACGTGTGCAAGCCGAAGTCGTGCGTCTCGACGCGCGCCACGAAATGCTCAATATTATTTTTGCTGGTGCTGGCGAAGTTCCTACCGGTGTTGGAAATGCGGATGGAATGTACAGATCAACGTAATTGGGCTTTATATTGCGCCTTAAATCACCCTCCAGCGATTTCATGGCTTCGTTAGCCTCATTTCTGTCAATCTCCTGTCCATGAGCTTGAGCCCAATCATCCAACGCAGTGGCACAGGATTTATCCAGCAAAGCAGTCACTCTCTGGCTATCCATGGCTTCCGGTCTCCTTCCTTTGGACGGTGGACTCCAACAATCGTGCAGACACGGCCTCTACTTAACGCCAGTCCACAAAAACTCAGTCATAGGACAGTTGATATTCAGGGATCTCAAAACGGTATTTGTCTCCAAGAACGCTGACAAGCTGCAGCTCCTTGGCCTCTATGGCTTCGGGCATTCCCGGCCTCCTGTAACGGCTCCAAAACGGGAAGCAAAAGATGAGATGTATATGACAGATCAGCGCTGTCTACCCTCCTGGCAGTTGATCGAAAGTAGTTAGACCCGGCCTTGCTTCTTACCTTCACGGCCTTACAACCACTGCCAGTCGTTCCGCCGCCAGCGATAGGCGCGAGAAACAGAACGAGCTATCCAGCGCGCGCTATCAAGGCCGCTAGAACTTCGAAGCGCCTTTCGAGCGTGTTTGTAATTTGGGCCAAGGCGTTTCATCTGCCGACACGGTGAGGAGCACAACCATAGTGTCCGCGCCGGTAATCCTGAGTTTGGGCTGCATCGCGGTGCCCCCTTGGTGGATAGAGATGAATGGTTGCCGCCACAGCAGACACATTCAGAGCTTCGTAACCAACAAGGGAGCGCAATGCGCCCACTCATTCGTATCGCACAAGTTTCGAAGCTCTTTGTCTGCTGTGGCACTGCCCAACCTAGCACAAAACCGTATAAGGAACAACCCGGTGGCCCTTGCCGCGGCCCGCGCCCGAACCGTTTTCTCCGGTTGGCCGCACTCTCTGACATTGACCGGCTCACGGAGACGCGACGGCGCGCGGCAGACGATGAACAAGGCTGCCGCGCGCCGGTCCTGATCCTCTCCCGCGCTGGGCCGGAAGGATCGTGCAGTGAGAAGAAAAAACGGGGAAAAGGCGTCGCAGGCGCGAGGGTGCGCCCCAAACAAATTATTTGTATATTATTGGGAGAAAAAAAAGGGGGGGGGGGGGGACGTTTGTACTAGACCGCTGTCGAAATAGGTCTTACACGCGGTCTCGGCGACGGCGGCCAGCACCAATGTTGCGCATGTCTGTCGAAGTTGCCGCCTGTCGCAAGCCAAACGAATCGTTCTCCGTCGGCGAACCGGTCTGCTGATAATTCCTCAATTCCTTATTTTACATCATCCATATGTAAGCAGCATGTCATTCTTGCCCGTTCATGTAGCAATGTCGTGTCAATATTGCAACAAGCTGTCCCCAACCCGACGTGGAGGGGCCAGACACGCCTCAACCTCCTCTCCTCTTCTGCTCGACGCGCCGGGCCCGCGATCATGACGCAAGGCTGCTGGAAAGCGAAAGTGCAGTGGACGTCATACGCGGTCAGAGGAAGCGGCCGGACTTGGGCAGAACGGAAAATCCCCGGCTGCTTCTGTGCGATACGTACGCCAAAGGCCACCGCCAAAAGAACTGGATCAGTCCCCGCCCGCACCTCAATCTAACCCGGTGTCCGGCCCCGGCACCGCTTGCGCCATGGCCGTGGTCACCAACACACACAAGGGTTTACCGCTCACAGGCTATGCCGTCCTTATCTCTGTCAAATTTCGACAGGAAACAGCGATGATCTGGCCTCATGTTCGACATTCCCATCTGGTGAGCCTCCGTGCAATTTCGCGGGCATTGCCCAACGGGCTCTGGCGCAGGAGTGGGAGATGCTTCACATCCTGTGAACTGCATTTCAAAGCTGGCGCATGTGGCCAGGACCTGCCGCGCCCTTGAGATTTCGGCTTGATCCATCGAGAGACCATACTTTCTCTTCACCAGCAACACCTGGTTGACGTACCAGCACTGATTCAACGCCGGCAGCCACTCGGCCAGATCCTTAGCTACCTTCTCGTGCCGGTTGAGGCCGGGGCTCGCCAGTGTCAAGTTGATCAGATCGTTGGCGAATGCCCTCCTGGTAGAATTATCGGCAGCGCAGAGGCCGCTGTCGTGGGCCTCACTGCGGGCGACGATGTGTTCTATGTCGGTCTCCCCAGTGCTGGCGAAACACCGGCCGCTATATGGGCTGTAGATGCGACCGCCTTGCTGAGCTACGATCCGGGCTTCCACACCCTGAGAGTACGAATAGTCGTCTGGATCATAGGGCGAGCAGCGGTTTTCAGCGGCGACCGTGATTTGTAAGCCATCGTCCTTTTCTTGTAAAGGGGCGGAGGTGGGAGTGAAGGTGGGAGTGGGAGAAGGCTCCGGTGTCGGCGTTACAACGACAGGGATCAAATCTTCCCGAACGACAATCATGTAGCGTGAATACGTCCAGCCCTTTTGGCCGTTGTAATCGAACTCCAGCCAGTAGTCCACGACTGAATTTCGGCCGCTAGGCCTGAAAGTCTCCCCGCGCTCAATCGCACCAATGATCCTGTAATTGATTCCCGGCCCCATCCTTACGTTGACGGCAGGGTGGTTGACTGTGAAGGATGCAGCATCAGGCGTAGGAGTCTCGGTCGGGGGTGGCGTGTCGGTGGGATCGGGGGTGGACGAGGGCGTGGGAGTAATGGTAGGTGTTGGGGTAATCGAAGGCGTGGGGGTAATGGTGGGTGTTGGGGTAATCGAGGGTGTCGGCGTTATGGTAGGCGTCTGGGTCGGCGTTGGGGTTTCGGTAGCTGTAGGCGTGATCGTAGGCGTGAAGGTAGGCACGCGTGTTTCCAGCGCCGACAGACGACTTTCTATATTTTTGATGCCGCTATTCAAATCCTCATCCAGGCTTCTTATCTGGCCAGACAGGCCTTCAATTACGCGAGTTGCGTAAGCCATGAACTGGAAAGCCGCGAAGCCAATCAGGATGCCGATGACCAGACTAACCGCCCATTTCATCGAAGAACTCCGAGTTGACGCTTTCAAGCCCTTACTCATCAAGAACAACGGGATCGCGCTTCTTGATGGACGCGCCGATCTCCTACTCAGCCAGCAGTGCTGCCAGCCGATCTCCATTCAAAAGAGGGTCTGGTCCATCGTCCGGGCGAATCGCGTCGTCCTTCGTTCCCTTAGCCACTGATCGAAATGATCAGCCCCCGCCCGCACCTCAATCCAAGCCGGCGCCCGGCCACGAGGCCAGCGACAGCGCCTGGCCGCTCTTGCCCGCCAGCTCCTGGAAAAGAACGGTCGTGTCCCGGTCCTGCGGCACAAAGGTGGAAAGATACAGATCGCCGTACGCGCTGAGGCTGATGTTCGTAAAGACCGTGTAGGCGACCGGCCCGTGCGCCCCGTGCATATAGGAATAGCTGCGCAGACGGCTGTAATCGTCGTGACCGTCCTCGTGGCTGTCCGCCCAGAACCTCTGAAAGTCGGGATACGCGCACAAGGCGGTGAACAGCCGCCGGAAGCGGGGCGTGTGCCGGTAACGCAGCGTCATCGCCCGCCACTGCTGCACGTTGGCGAGCGCGATCGGCCGCCAGCCGCGCCCCAGCATCTGACGCAGGGGCGCGTTGGGAGCCAGGAGCAGGACGAGGTTGTTCGCACCCCCGCCAGCCGTCCGGGCAGCCTTGAGTTGGGCCAGGCTCAAGTCGTGAAAGGCGAGCAGCGCGCGGTTGACGCCGATGATGTCGGCGAAAGGGTCCATCAGGAAAGACGGCGCGCACAGGGTGTCCAACAGCGTCCAGACACGCGTGAAGACATCTTCGTCGCCGAGCGCGGCGCGCACGAGCCCCGCGTCCGTCACCTCGCTGGCCATGGCGAAAAACTCGCGCCGCTCGAAGGAAGTGAGCTCGAAGGCCTGCGCCAGCCCCTGCAGGATCTCCCCGTCCAGCCGCGCCTGCTCGCCCCGCTCGATCTTGCCCACAATGCGCGCCGTCAACCCCGTCGCTTCGGCTAGCTGCTGCTGGCTCCAGCTGTGACCGCTGGCAAAGTCGAACTGCTCCCGCCGCAGCGCCGCCACGATCTTGCCGAAGGTCCTGTGTTCCACCCCTTCCTCCCCGTTGCCCGTGCTCCGCGGCCAGGCCGAACCACTGTAGCAGGCGGTCCTGTCCCCGCTCTGCTGGTAACTCCGCAAACCTTTATCTTACATCATCCATATGTAACCGGCGTGTCATTTCCGCCCGTTCATGTGGCAATGTCGTGGCAGTTATTGCACCAGACCGTCTCCAACCCGGCAGAGCAACGCCTGGCCCTCTCCCGCTCGACGCGCCGGGCCCGCGATCATCGCCGCAGGGCTGTTGGAAAGCGAAAGCGCAGCGGACGTCATACGCGGCCGGAGGAAGCGGCCGCATCACATTCGCCGCAGGAGCCGCTCTAAGCGTCTCCTTCAGGGATTCAGGTGCTCAAGGACCTTGCCGCTCGTGACGGCAGCCGCGCACGGCCCAGCAACCGTAGGAAAGAAACTGGACACAGTCGCCAGGTCAAAACGCCCGCGCCTGCCGGCCCGGTACTGATGCCCGCCGCGCGGCCACGCTCTTGCCGCAGGTCCTGTGTTTCACCCCCCTCCCCGTTGCCTGCGCTCCGCGGCCAAGCGGGAACCGCGAGCCGTCGGCGCCGCCTTCACGCGCAACGCTGTCAGGCAATATACCGATTTCGGCACCTCGAAAATTCCACAATCGGTATCCCTGGGCTGGACAGGCCCCGCTGGAGACGCGTACGCTATTCCATAAAAGTATGCAACCCTATTGCCCGGACACCGTCACCGAAATAGAAAAAGTCGGTTCGCTGTCTGCCGCTTACTTCGGGCGATGATCTTTCTTCGCAGACCGCCGGGATTCTCGTCACAAAGAGAGAACGGAGAACTCAAGGAGACATGCAATGCAACACGCGAATCCATTCAAGATGGCGGTTGACCTCGGTATGCTGCTGGCCTTCACGCTGACCGCCCTCTTCGGGCTGACCTCCGCAAAAATACCCGTACTGGCGGACGCGCACGCGCCGGTCCCGATAGGCTCGCGCGCCACTGCACCCGCGGGCATCGGCGCCGCCATCGTCGAACCGGATATGGCAACGGTCGCCATAGAGATGGAAGTGCTGCGCCCAACCGTGAAGGAAGCCACTTCAGCCGCCCAAGACGTGCTGGCGGATGTGTGGACCGCGCTCGTCGCCCAGAACATCGCCGAATCGGACATCCGCACCAGCCGCCTCAGCATCTTCGCCGGAGGCTTCGGCCCGGGCGGCCTGCCCAACGAAGATGAAATGCGCTACCACGCCAGCAACACCCTCTTCATCACCATCCGGGACCTGGACAGCGTCGACGCCGTGCTGGATGCGGCGCTTGCCGCCGGCGCCAGCAACATCTACAGCGTCGATTTCACCCTGCCTGATCCGGTCCAGCTGCGCTTGAATCCGCGGCGCGCGCAGGCGGTGGCTGACTGACGCCCGCGCCCAAACCAACGAGCTGACGTCTCGAACGTCAGCCAGGACCTTCGGACCGTCGCAGCGCGACTTGACATTCAGACAGGAGGCATGCGATGTCAACGGAGCTCTCACGTTCCACCCGGATCGCACGCAGGCGATGGAAGACGGCGGCGGCAACTCTGTTTCTGCTGGGGCTGCTCCTGGGACCGCAGCCGGCTGCGGCCGCGCCGCTGCAGCAGCCAACCGTCCCCTTCGTCCACATTATCAGGCCCGGTGAAACGCTTGCTGACATTGCTTCTTTGTACGGCGTTTCTGTGCAGGAGTTGAGGACAGCCAACCAGCTCTCGAACCGGGCGACGGTCATGAGCTGCACGCCCAATAACGACAGCACGCAGGCGCGGGGCACGGTGCGGCTGAACGGCCGGCCGGTCGCCGGCTACGGGGTCGTCTTCAGCTGGCAGCCGGACGGAAACGTGGTGGCCAGGACCTCGAGCGGTGGGGGAGGGGAGTTCGACTTTATCCTTCACGCGGCCGGCCCGCGCGCGGGGAACTGGTGGTTCTGGATCGAGAACGGCGCGGGAAACCGCATTTCGGAGATGGCGCACGTGCACACGGACAAAGATCCCCACACGGGGAAATGCCAGCGGGCGCTGATCAGTTTCGATATTGGAAACCCGGCTCTGACCTACATCGGGCGCAGGCTGCAGCTTCCGCTCAGTGGGAATCCGGCGGCCGGCCATCCCCGCGCGGCCGCCTACAACACCTATCACGTCGTGCGATCCGGTCAGACCCTGGCCGCGATTGCCGAGCTTTATGGCGTCTCGGTCGACCAGTTGAAGGCTGCCAACGGCCTAAATAACCGGGCAACGGTGGTGGGCTGCGAACCCAATGCCGACAGCACACAGGCGCGCGGCACGGTGCGGCTGAACGGCCAGCCGGTGAACGGCTACCGCGTCGCCTTCAGCTGGCAGCCGGATGGGGAGGTGGTGGCAAGGAGGGTCTCCGGCGAGGGCGCCGCGGCGGGCGCCTACACGCACATCCTGCAGGCGTCCGGCCCGCGCGAGGGAAACTGGTGGATCTGGATCGAAAACAAGGACGGCAAACGCATTTCGGAGATGGCGCACGTCCGCACGGACAGGCTCCCTCACGCGGGCATGTGCCAGCGGCCCCTCATCGATTTCGACATCCGCGATCCCGGTCTGACTTACGTGGGGCGGAAGCTGCGGATCACTGTCGGCGGAGAGGTGACTGCGGCGTGGACGGGGGCCTTCTACGCCAACCGGGAGCTGAGGGGCGACCCGGTGCTGTCCCGGCAGGATGCGTCGCTCCGTTTCGACTGGCAGGGAGGCCGGCCGGGCCCGCGGGTCTCGGGCGACAACTTCAGCGCGGCCTGGACGACGACGCGGCGTTTTCAGGCCGGCGCCTATCGTTTCTTCGCCCGCGCCGATGACGGCGTGCGGCTCTATGTCGACGATCTGCTGGTCCTGGCGGACTGGAACATCCATCCGGCGACACAGTCATTCGGAGATATCTATCTGAGCCCGGGCAATCACACGGTGCGGGTCGAGTATTTCGAGGCCGAAGGGTTGGCTTCGATCTCGGTGTGGTGGGAGAGGATATGAGGTGAGGGGCAGGGGAAAGGGGGTAGGGCGGTCGAGATCCGGTTCTACCGTTTTCTCCACCATGGGCCCGGGCAGCGGGCGCCCGCCCCCTTACGCTCTTCGTGAAGTTCCTTAAGACAGGAGCAGGACAAACCAGCGGGAACTCGGGAGGAGATCGCATCATGGCCCAGGACTTCAAGCGGATGACCCGTATCGAGCTGGAATCCGAGCTGTCTGCCGAGCGCGCCGCGACACGGCGCGGCCACGCCGTGATTGTCATGATGGCCGTTCTGGCCGTGTTGGGATTCATGCTGGCCGTGCTGGGGTCGGCTGGCAACTTCGTGCCGGCCGCCGGCTGAAGCCGGAGAGGCCGGTTCAACCGACCCGCCGCGCCCCGGTTCATCGTCAGCCGCGCGGCCCGTTCGCAAAGGAGACGGAAAATGAAAGCCAAAACGGTTGTCGTCTTATGCCTGCTCGCGCTCCTGCTCGTACCCGCAATCGGTTACGGCGCGTCGCCGGTAGCGGAAGGAGCGACCATGACCGCGCTGGGCTACGGCGCCGCGTCAGCGCCCCCCGATAGCGTGCGCGTCAGCCTCTATGTCGGCGAAGAACCGTCGTACGGACCGGGCGGGCCCGAGCTTACCTTTGTCCAGCCGGCCGACCTGGAGGAGGTGCAGGAGCTCCTGATCGAGCAGGGGGTTGACGGGGAGACCGTCGAGATCGATATCTTCAGCAGCGACTACGCCTACAGCAGCAGCAATTCAGGAAAAGTCAGTTTCATCTACTCCGATGTTGCCGGTCTGCGCATAATGCTGCAGGCCGTGCTGGACGCGATGGAGAGCAGAAGAGGCCCCAACATTCAGGCGGCCAGGTTAATCTTCATGCTGGACGACTGTGCCGCGCTCGAGGAGGAGGCCATGCAGGCTGCGCTCAACAACGCCCGCACACGCGCCGCGCGCTTGGCCGCACAGCTCGAGATGACGCCGGGCCCGGTCAGGGAAGTCTCCGAAGACATTGCATCGACCGGGGTAGCCGCTCCAAGAGGAGGATGCATCGCCCACGAGAGCCTGGAATCACCCGGCGGCTACGGCTTTGCCTACAGCGCTGGTCCCGCCGCCAACAGCGTGAACGAAGTGGAAGTCGCCGTCTCGTTGAAAGCGACCTTCGCCCTCGAACCGGCCCGATAGAGAGACGGGCGCCCGGGGGCTGCTCGGCCCCCGGGAACGCCTCGTGGCCGGTGGCCCCGTTCTCCGCGGCGGGGATACCCGGTCTTATCTTCAGTTGGTGGATGATGAAGTCGTTGTCCCGTGTCGTTGACAAAGCGCAAGGGAGAAACACGTAAAATGAACCCTTATCCTTCCCCATTTCCAAAATATGATGATGGCTATTATGACGACAACCCACCGTCGCGGCAGCACAGCCGGCAAACGATTAAGAGCCTGTTCGCCGATTTTCAGACGAAGCCGCTGCCACTGTCTGTCTGGATCTGGAACTGCTTCGTCATCTGCCTCATCGTCAGCGTATTCTGGTTTCTGATAAAGATTGGGTACGTTGGCCTGCTCGGGGTCGCCTTCCTGCTCCTTGGAATCTTCTCGTAACGGTGAGGCCAAATGGAGTCGCCCGCATGTCCCCTCCCAACATCCTCTTCCTCATGACCGACCAGATGCAGGGCCGCGTGCTCGAGCCCGCCAACCCCTGCCGGACGCCCAACCTCGATCGACTCGCCGCCGCAGGCGTGCGCTTCCGCCGCGCCTACACCCCCAACCCCGGCTGCTCGCCCGCGCACGCCAGCCTCATGACCGGCCTCCTGCCCCACAACCACGGCGTGCTCTTCGTCGAACATACGGTCGACCCGGACCAGGCAAGGCTGCGCACGCCCTATTTCCACTGGGCCGACCAGCTGACCGCGGCCGGATACGACACCGGCTACTTCGGAAAATGGCACGTGGAGCGTTCCAACAACCTCGCCCGCTTCGGCTGGCAGCGTCAGGCCGCCCTCTTCGATCACACCGACTGGAACGCCGCCAGCTTCTCGCTCGAACGCTACCTGGACAGCCCCCCCGGCTACCGTCCCAACCGCTTCTACGGCGTCTGCGATCTGCCCGCCGCCCAACGCGGAATGGGCAAGAAGACCAACGCCGCGCTGGCCTATCTGGACACGGTCCTGGCCGGAACCGACCCCTGGTGCTGCTTTGTCAGCTTCACCGAACCCCGCGACCCCTTCTACTGCCACGAAGACGCCTTCGCACAGTACGATGTGGACTCGCTCCCACTGCAGCCCAACCTCCACCACGACCTCAGCGGCCAGCCCAACCTCTACAAACGCGCCGCGCAGGTGTGGCGCGACTGGACCGACCGCCAACACCGCGAGGCCGCCGCCTGCTACTACGCCTCCATCAGCGAGATCGACCGCCAGTTCGGACGTCTGCTGGCGCGGGTGGCGCGCGCCGGCAAGCTCGAGAACACCGTCGTGGTGATGACGTCGGATCACGGGGAGCTCCTCGGCGCGCACGGGCTCTACTGCCACAACGTCGGCGCCTTCGAAGAGGGCTACAACATTCCCCTCCTCATGTCCGGGCCCGGAATAACCGGACCGGCGGTCAGCGACGCGCGCGTCGGCCTGCAGGATGTCGGCCAGACACTCCTGGAGCTGGTCGGCGCGCAGCCGCTGGATAGCATCGACGGCAGATCCTTCGCGCCCGTGCTCGCCGCCCCGCACGACGCCTCCGCCTGTCGCCAGGGCTTCGCCGAATACTGCGGCGGGCGCTATCTCCTTACCCAGCGCATCCTGTGGGACGGAGATTGGAAGTTCGTCCACAACGGCTTCGACTATGATGAGCTTTACAACCTGGCCGCAGATCCCTGCGAGATGACCAACCTGGCGCAGGAACCGGCCTGCGCCCGCAGAATCGAGGCAATGACCCGGCGAATGTGGCAGATCGTCGTTGAATCCCACGACCACGGCCTCAGCAACACCCACGACCCGCCGCTGCGTATGGCAGCCGCAGGGCCGGGACAGGGGCCGCTGGATTGGCGCATAGATTGACGGCCCGTGACGGAGAGGAAATTGGGATGAACAAAAATACCGTACTGACACTTGCGACTTTTGTGGGCGTGGCGACCGGCTTGATCTGGGCAGGATCAATGTCATCTGTCGTCATTCTGACAGCCGTTCTCCTTCTCCACCTCCTGATACCGGCCGGATACAATGGCCAATTCGCTACCTTTGTAATTATGTTTTTTGGCGGCTATCTGTTGGCACTCCTGGCACAAAACATGCCTGTCGAGATTCCAGCTTGGACGGTTTGGACCTGGCTGGCGCTTTCACTCACTGTAAGTGTGTTTCTCCCTGTCCCCGATTTCACCCGCAGAAACAGGAGCAATGAAAAACCGCCACTCCCGAACTCCCGCGCTTCTTAGCCCTGGAACGGGAAGCGCCATTGCCATCGCAACTGCCCGCGCCTCTACCCGGACCTGTCCCGGCCCAGCCTGGCGGTGACCGGCGGCCGGAGACCCGTCTGAAGGAGCGTTCCCATGACTGTACAACCGCAACCAGCGTCGGATTCACCCCTGCCGCTGGCAGGCCCGCTCACGGCCGGCGACCTGCTCGACCGCGCCTTCCGCCTCTACCGCTCCCGTTTCGGACTCTTCCTCCTGACGGGCGCTGTCCTGCTCATCCCTGTCGCGCTCGTCTCCGGTTACTTCCTCGAGCCCTACTTTGCCCACTATATGCAGGCCTTCGCGGTGTTGATGCGAGAGCCGCCGGCGACGGAGTTCGATCCGTTTGCCTCCTCCTCCGGCCTCTTTCGTGACTTTGCCGGCTTGACGTTCATAAACCTGTTGATCGCAGCCGCCGCCGCGATCGTCAGCCTGTCGTTGACCGTGCAAGCCGTCGAGGCGCTGCGCGGCGGCTCGCTCCCGCTCATCGCCGGCCTTCGCCGCGGCGTGAGCCGCTTCCTGCCCTATGTCGGCATGGTGATTGTGCAGTTCGCGGCCATCGCCGCCGCCGCAGTCGTGGTTCTGGCTCCTCTGGTCCTGTTCGGCGTCGCGCTGCTGGCCGTCGGCGGTACCGACGCCAGCGGGGCTCCGCTCGAGGGCGGCTTACTCACCGCTTTCGGTATCGCCGGTCTGGCCGTCTGTGGATACGGCCTTGCCTTCCTTCTCGTGCTGACTCCGATCGTCTACCTCTCCGCGCGCTGGTTTGTCGCCCCCGCCGTGCTGGTCGTAGAGGGAGCGGGCCCCATCGATGCCCTCCGTCGCAGCTGGCGCCTGAGCCGGGACAACGTGCTGCGCATGGTCGGCTATCTGGTCGCGCTTTACGTACTTGAAATGATCTTCATGGCTGCGCCCGTGGTTGCGCTTCAGTTCGCCATTACGATGCTGATGCCGTCCTCGTCCGCCGCCAACGCACTGATGATGAGCCTGCCCACGACATCCTCATCCCTCATTTCGATCGTCGGCCTGCCCTTCTTCGTCGCCGCGATGGTGTTGCTCTATTATGACCTGCGCATGCGCGGGAGGACTGCAACCTGAAACTGCGCGACGCCAAGACGGAAGAGATCGCCCAAACTCGCAGCAGTTCCGATCTCTGAATGCCCTGCTGCTACGTCTGGAGGTCATATGCGCCGCAGCAGCCAGTGTCATCCTTCCCTGCACGCAGAAACTGTCTGACGTGAGCTTGGCCCAAAAAACTGGACCGCGAGCCAAGGTATGTAACGGACACCGATCCCTATGCCCAGCCAGCTGGACCGACCGCGCCATCTGGTCGGGCGTCAACAAGTCATCAACCGAAAGGCATCACATGCTACCGAGAATTCTGATCGTCCTACTGCTTCTCCTTCTGACTTCCTGCACGCCCATCGGCCTGAAAACGAACGCGGATCTCGTTGTTGTCGGCCCCGGTGAAACTGTCCATATCCGCTCGATCGAAGCGTTGACCGGGGTCAGTGCATTGGGCGTACCGCGACAGCGCGCCGTCACAATGGCTGTCTCCCACTTCGGCCCGATTAAAGGATACGGCGTGTCCCTGGGCGCTGCCGGAGACTCGCGCTGCACCGCGCAAGGCGGCGCTCTCGCGGCGCAGGAGACAGCGGCCGACCTGCGCGTCGTGGGCGTGATCGGTACCTCATGCTCGGTCGCGGCCGCAACCGCGTCCCCCATCTTGAGCGAAGCCGGCCTGGTCATGATCTCAGCCGGCAACACCGCGCCGTCACTGACCTCAGACCTGCAGGGGAACGCCGGTTCCAACTACCACCCCGGCTACTTCCGCACCATCAGCAACGACCTCTACCAGGCGCAAGCGGTCGCCGGTTTCGTCTACAACAGCCTTGGTCTGCGCAGCATGGCCACCATCCACGACGGCGACCCCTACACCAGCGGCCTCACCTCCGCCTTTGCCCGCTCCTTTGTCGAGCTCGGCGGCCGGATAACCGGCAGCGCCCAGGTCCACAGGGGCGACGTCGATATGAGCGCTGCGCTGACCGCCATCGCCGCCGAAGAGCCGGAGGGCATATTCTTCCCCCTGTTCCCCGACGAAGCAGGCCGCGTCGTGCGCCAGATCAACCTGGTTGAGGGCGGCGAAAAGCTCGTTCTCATCAACAGCGAATCGCTGCTCTTCACGCAGCTGGATTCGGTGGACGCCTACCTGGCCGGCCCGGACTTCGACTTCACCGGCAACGTCAACCAGGCGACAGGGCGCAACGCCGAGCAGCTGGCCGCCGAATACCATCAGCTGTACGGCGAGACCGCCAATCTGGCCTATCTCGCCCTCGCCTACGACGCGGCCACCCTCCTCTTGCAGGCCATCGAGGAGGTCTCGTTTGTCCACGCCGGCAGCCTCTATATCGAACGGGACAGGCTGCGGGACGCTTTGACCGCCACCAACGAGTTCAGAGGAACTGGCGGTCTCCTCTCATGCGACGATTTCGGCGACTGCGGCGCCGGCCGCGTCTCCATCTCCCGCTACACCGACCCGTCCGTCAAAGACATCACCGAGCTGCCGGTCGTCTACCGCTACAGGCCCTGAACGGACAGCCCGCCGTCAGCCAGAGTGTCGAGGTGGAACCGCGGGGCGGCCGCGTTCGTAGAATGAAAGAGAGGATGAAGATACCGGCGCAACAGAAGTGATCGACTACTGTGGGGCTGGATCGCCAAAGGCAAGGAGGCCGGCATGGAGCGCAAGCAGGCATTCCTCCGCTTCGAGATCGAGGCGCTGCGAGAGTTGCCAAGGAGAATGCGTTGGTTCGATTGGGTGTGGCTGTCCTTCGAGCTCCTTGTGGCCATCGGGATCGTGGTCTCTTGCAATGTCTAGACTTCCAACCACACGACAAGGAGTTCTACGATGTCAACTGGGGATCGGGACGTAGACGTGCAACAAGAGATTCTCACCGTGTTGTCAGACATGGCCGGCAGTTTGCGCACGCTGCGGCGTCTCGCAGTCGTGGCCATGTGGATCGCGGTCGCGCTTCTTGTCGCTTTTGCGGGGATGACGGCGGTGACCTACATACGCTTTCTGGCGTTCTGACCCATGTGCCGAGGCGAACTGGGGCAACCGTTTGACGCCTTGGCTCGCCGTCCGGTCATCGGGACGCCGGCAAGCGAACGGAGAAATGACTATGCTTGAAACGCTGCCGGACACGGTTCAACCCGAGAACGGGTCCAGGGCCGAAAACGCGCATGAGTCCCGCATGGAGATCGAAATAATGGAGCTCAAGCATGCGCTCCTCCAGAAGGAGATCGAGGCATTGCGGATGGCGCTGAAGATATCGGGACGGTTTACCTGGACATGGTTTTTGCTCACTCTGCTTCTCCTGGCCACCCTGCTCTACTACTGGTATGCGTAGATTTCCGACCTCGAGTTCGACGCAAAGAGCTGTCACTCTTCCTCAATCGGTCTGCCCGGCCGGCCCCCTGTGCGCGCGTCACCCGCCTGCCGCGGTCCACCGCCGGCAAGAGCGCCAAGGTGAAACGGGGCGCGGCCGGACGACAACCGCAAAGAGAGCAAACCTGTATGTCTCGGAAGACGACGCCAAAGCCCCTGGCTCTCGTCATCTGCCTCCTCTGTCTGACTGCGCCGACCGCATGCCTGCCGGAATTCGCGGACTCCTTTGCCGTCTCGCAGTGGCGGCAGGGATGTGAAGGGTTTCCTTCCGTCGAAGAGGTGGAGCGGAAACTGGCTGACCAACGGGAGCTCGTGCAGCGGATAGAAGACGTATCCCCGGGCCATGTACTCCTCTATGCTACCGAATGCCCCGGAGGCGCTTACATTACCCTCCTGTACGGAAGCATTTACCACAAGATGGAGATCGAGGAGATTCTGGATGTCGCCGGAGCCAGGGAGGAAGCGCCGCGCAGAATCTTTGGCATCCCCTATCGCTGGGTAAATGGATAGGGTTGGCCCGGCTGGAGCGGGCACGCAGCCGGACGGTGGACCGGGAGTCGCTGCGCGTCGAAAAGGAAACTGGCCGCATCTGCCTTATACGCCTTTCGCGCGCCGAAACGGAGGGCGGCCGGGTTCGTAGAAAGAAGGAGGGGATGAAGATACCGGCGAATCAGAAGTAATCGCCAATTGTGGGGCTGGAGCGCAAACGGCAAGGAGGCCGGCATGGAGCGCAAACGCAAGCAGCGCAAGCCTGCATTCCTCCGGTTCGAGATCGAGGCGCTGCGAGAGTTGCCGGGAAAATTGAGTTGGATGGATTGGATGTGGCTGCCCATCGAGATCCTTGTGGTCGCCCTGATCGTGATCTCTTGTAATGGCTAGACTTCCAACCACGCCGCAAGGAGTTCTCTCATGTCAACCGGGGATCGGGACGTGGACGTACAACAAGAGATTCTCGCCGTACTGTCAGACATGGCCGACAGTTTGCGCACGCTGCGGCGTATGGCTACCGTGGCCATCTGGGCCGTGGTCGCGCTTATTGTTGCCTATGTGGGGACGGTGGCAGTGACCTACATACAACTTGTGTTTTTCAACCTGTGACCGCGCGCGAAGGGGGCAGACAGATGGTGAAAGCTCAGAGCCTGGGTTTCCCCGTACACACGTGGGGATAGACCAACCACCAGCCACTGACCGCCAACTGACCCCGCAGCGCCGCCAGGCAAAAATGCTTGCGCCGTCATTCAGCCGTATGCTCGAGTGGTGGACGCTCAAAAAAAGGGACGCCCGGCGAAGAGGGTGACTCCTGGATAGCCCGAAGCTTGGCACAACTTCCTGAGGGTACAAACGAAGATTCTGCCTGGCGCAGTTGCGGTCCGGCGCGCCTGGCGCCGGCGCTGCGCCGCGTTTGGCGGAGAGGAGAATTCGATGCCGATGATGAGCGCGCAGAACCTGGACCTGGCCCTGCGGCGGGGCGCGCCGCCGGAGCCGCCGGAGAGGTGGATCCTGGAGGCGCTGTGCGCGGCCGGGGATGAGTTTGTGACCTTTTCAACGCTGCAGAGCGTCAGCGGCGTCAGGAACGGCCATTTTTACCGGGCCTGGGGCGCGTTGTTGCAGCGCCTTTACGCGGCCTGTGGCTGCCGCATCTGCAGGAGCAAGAGCAAGGACAAGGTCTACCACGTCTTCGACGGCCTGCGGCTGGCCGAGGCGGATGAGTGGTCCTTCCGGCTGCCGGCTCCGTTGCGGGAGGTGGTGGCGGAGTGGCTGGCGGATGAGGTCGGGGAGGAGGCGCAGCTGCAACTGTAAGATTCTCCGGCCAGCCCCCTGTGCGCCCCAAGGCGTCAACCCGAACCTCTCAGCATCTGTCAGCACATCGTGGAAAAGGGGGCGGCCGGACTTGTACAGAAGGAGACGGTGCAGGAAGACATCCTGGACCTCCTGCCGCCGACGCTGTTCGTAGCCCCCGTCCTGGCCGGCATTCCCGGACCGCAGTTCAAGCAATGGAGCGAAAAGCTGAAACACCATCTGCCCGTGTCGCTTGCCGTGATCTCTGTCGGCGCATCGATGTCAGTCCGGAGATGAGATCCTCATTGCGCGTTCTCGCAGCGCTGGCGCTGTTTGCCGCCATCCTGCTGACCGCCCGCTGGTCGCTGTCCCAGACGCTCGCCAACGTCGAATGCGACGGCGAGCAGCACGCCGCCAGCGAGACCGCCTGCGACCGCAAAGGCTGGCTGGGGCTGCTGCTGCGCGGCGCAGGATGGTGGGTTCTTCTCGCCCCAGCCCTCTCCGCTGCCCTGCTGGCCAGGAGACTATGGACGGCCGTAAGGCGACGGAAAACTACCGTTGCAACATAGGAGAGAACATCGTCGACCGCCCCGTCAGGCCGTCCTTATCATCGCAATCATGGTGGCGGGCTAACACCGGGGATGCTTTGTAAGCGTTGATCGAAACCAGCGAGCGGGCCAGACCCTGAACGAAGCATTGCGCCAGGCCTTCATCGGCCTGAAGAAGGTCATGGCATTCATCCTGGGGGACGCCCCGCCCCGCCCTTGATAGGAAGGACATCCCCATGTTCGATTCAATCCAGGTCTTCAACGGATTCCTTCTCCTCGCCGTCCTCCTCGTTGTCACGATTGGATATATGGGTCGCAAGGCCGGAAAGCTGCGCAGGAGAAAAAGACGCGCGCAGTACCGCAACCTCACCAGGCCAGGCGCGGTGACGTACGACGCCAGCAACGATGCCGGCGGCGAGCCGCGGTGAACAGTTAGCCCCGCCCCATCTCCTCTTTCTCTCCTTTCGGCTTTCCAGGCCGCTTCATCCCATCCCTTGCCCCGCGCCGGACCGCGCCGCTCGACGCAGCGCTTGACGCAGTGGCAGGACAGCGGACCCATTTCAAGCCTGGTCCGGCGCAGACCGACGCCGTTCGACGATTTCTGGGAAATTGACACAATCTTTCCACAACGAAAGGCGTCAATAACATAAGAATGACATTTTGAACTGGTAAACTATGGCGTGTGTCGACCATTTTGCGGAAAGGAAAAAAACAATGACAGACCATACGGTTTCCCGGCGCGCATTTCTCAAGACCGCAACTGTCGCGTCGTTAGGGATAGCCCTGGCGGCCTGCCGGCCAATACCCCCCATCGACGACGCTGGACCCGCCATGGGCCCGGTAACCGCCGCCCAGGTGACAGACCCCGAGAGCCTCAAGGCCTTCGTCCTCGCAGCCCAGGCCGAGATCCAAAAAATCGCCACAAATCTGGACGAAGCCGCGAAGCTAAAACAGTGGGTCAAAACGGAGGGCGACTGGAAATCGGGCTCGACCTTCCTCATCATCTTCGCCAATAACGGGAACGTCTACGCTCACGGGAACGACCGTGCCGCCGAAGACAGAAACCTGCTCGACGTCGAGGACGAACGCGGAACCAAAGTCGTCGAGGAACTCCTGGCGGCCGCTGCCCAAGGCGGCGGTTTCGTCGAATACTACGACGACGGGCTGAAGACCGCATACGCCGTCCCATTCAGACGACAGTTCGTGCTCGTCGGCGGCTACTCGCAGGACGTCTCCCACGTCCAAGTCCGCATCGCCGATCTCCCCACGCCCGCGGTCACCGCCTCCGAAGTCGTGGACCGCGAGACACTCATCACCTTTGTCGAAGAGGCGGCCAGGATCTACCAGGAGGCCCTCAAGTTCGAAGGCGGTATCCCCCTCGTCGAGATCAAGAACGCCTTCCGGGTCGAAGGAGGGGACTGGAAGTCAGGCTCCATCTACCTGTATGTCGTGAGCGGCGGGGGCGTCACTCTGTTTCACGGCACCGAGCCCTTTCGCGAAGGCAATCCCACCGACATGACCAGGACCGACGTCAATGGCGTGCGGTTCGCCGAGGAGTTGATCGGAGGCGCACGCCGCGAAGGCCGCAAGTTTTTGCGGTATCACTACGACGACCCCGCCATCGAAGGTGACGAGGACACCGGTTCCCCCAAGCTCGGCTACGCCGTCAGCCTGCAGTTGGGCGCATCCGAAGAGAAGTTGGTCATCGGCTCCGGCATCTATATCGGCGCAGACGAAGAGTAACCCTGTGCGCACGGGACCCGGCGCGCCCCAGTCGGCGCCGGCATAGAGCAGCACTACGATTTCGGTCACGAACACCGGCTCAATCCTCGGCCGATGCCGTGTTCGCTCCCTGCGCCGGCTGAGATCGCTTTTGTATAGCGGGCGACTGTACCGGTTGAAGCTACCGCAGGCCTTCTGTCCAGCATAGGACCGGAGTCGTCGGTGGTCAGTGGGAGGTTGGTTGCCAGCCGAGGGTGGGGGCGACCTGGGTGGCGACCTGTTCGAGCATTTCGAGGATGCGGGGCAGGGGTGGGTGGATTGGGTCGAATTGGAGGATGAGGTCGGTGGTATAGGGCAGAACGCGGTCGGCGGCGAGGTGTGCGGCGACATCGTCGGGCGTACCGTAGATGATGTGGGCGCGGTGGCAGAACTCTTCGGTGGAGAGTTCGGCCGGGATGGGACGCATCGAGAACTCTTCGATTTCGCGCTGCGCGGCCCGGCGGCTGGCGCCGAGGTAGATGCCGCGTGAGAGGCCGACGCGGGGCGGCAGCGAGCGTTCCCCCCAGGCTGAACAGTAGGCGGCGGCCACAGGTTCCTGCTCCTGGCCGGCGGCCTGTACTTCGCTGCCGATAAAGCGGCTGAGCAACAGACCGGTTCCGTTTTGGGCGGCGTACTGCGCGCCGCGCAGGCTGAGCGCGCTCAGCCAGAGGCGGTCGCCAAGTGTGGGTGCGGGTGGACGCAGCTGCTGGCCATCGGTGCCGAGGAGCTGGCCGGCGAGGGCTTTTTTGAGTGTGATCAGGCAGTCGGTGGTGCGCTGGTGGCGGCTGTCCATGTCGACGCCGAAGGCTTCGAATTCGTCGGCGTCGCTGCCACTGCCGACGCCCAGCTCGAGGCGGCCGCGGCTTATGGTGTCGACGACGGCGGCGTCTTCGGCCACGCGCAGGGGGTGCTCGAAGGGGAGGACGATGATCGACGTGCCCACGCGCAGCCGGCGCGTACGCGCGGCGACGGCGGCCAGGAATGGGAAGGGCGAGGGCAGGTAGCCGTCGACGTCCTTGAAGTGGTGCTGGGCGACCCAGCCGGC
>DAOUHX010000111.1:0-1776 GCA_034428395.1 Caldilineaceae bacterium | reverse complement strand
GGTAACTTTGGTCGAGGATGAGCTGGCGGGACCGGGAGCGGGGGAGGTGGCGATACGCTCGCTGTACTCGGGCATCAGCCATGGGACGGAGATGAACGTCTACCGCGGCGACGCGCCGATGTGGCGGAGCAAGCGGGACCCGCGGACGAAGCTGTTTGTGGATGCCGAAAGGCCTGAGTGGGAATACCCTTTGCGGTACGGGTACGCCTGCGTCGGCGTCGTCACGGCAGTAGGCAGCGAGGTCACGGAGACTGCCGAGGGCGACGTCGTCTTTTGCTTCGCCCCGCACCAGTCGGCGCACGTACTGCCGGTGAAGTCGGTATTCAAGCTGCCGGAGGGGATCGATCCTAGGGCCGGTGTGCTTACTGCCGTCCTGAACACGACTTTCAACGGCATGTTGGACGCGGACCTGCATTTGGGAGAGTGCGTGGTGGTCTTTGGCCAGGGTGTCCTGGGGCAGCTGACGGTGCAGTGGGCGAAGCTGTCGGGCGCGTCGCCGGTGATTGCGGTTGACCTGATCGAGAAGCGGCTGGAGATCTCCAGGCGTGTGAGCGGCGCGGACGTTGTCTTCAATGCGGGCGAGGGAAGAGATATCGCGATGGCGGTGCGGGAGTTGACGGACAATCGCGGCGCGGACGTGGTGTTCGAGTTTTCGGCCAGTGATCGCGCGCTGAACGAGGCGATCCGCACCGCCTGTTACAACGGCAAGGTGATCGTGATGTCTTGGTATGCGGGCGCGCTGGCCAACGTCTTCCTTGGCGCCGAGTTTCACCACAACCGCGTCCAGCTGATCTCGTCGCATATAGCCGGCATCAGCCCTGAGCTGTCGCACCGGTGGACGGTCGCGCGGCGCATGGAGGTGGTGCTTTCGCTGATGCCAAAGCTGAATCTGGATGGGTTAGTAACTGACGTGATCGACCACGAGGATGCGGCCGCGGCCTACGCGATGATCGACACGCGCCCGCAGGACATTTTGCAGGTGGTTCTCGACTACGGCGAGGACTGAACTCCTCCTTCGGAGGCGCTCGTCGCTTCCGCACGAAGACTGAAAGGGGAATGAAGATGGGCAAAATCGCTTTCATCGGCGCAGGAAGCCGGGGCTTTGCCAAGCAGCTGATGATGGACATCCTGACGCGGCCGGCGCTTGCCGAGGGCACCGTGAGTCTGATGGATGTCAGCCAAGAGTATGTCGACATCACCGCGGCACTGGCCGCGAAGATGGTCAAGCAGCTCAACTTGCCGACCAAGATCGAGGCCACGACCGACCGCCGCCGGGCGCTTGACGGCGCCGACTACGTCATCTCCACGATCCGGCCGACCGGCATCGACACGCGCACCGAATCGATCCTGATCGCCGAAAAGTATGGTGTGATGCAGGTCGTTGGCGGCGAGACGGGCGCGAGCGCGATGGAGTGCGCGATCAAGTACCTGCCGCGCCTGCTGGAGATCGTGCTCGACATCGAGGAGCTCTGCCCTGACGCGCTCTTCCTGCACTACTCGAACCCGACGCCAATTCTCTCGTGGGCGCTCAACAAGGTCACGCCGGTCCGCAGCATCGGCATGTGCCACAGCGTGCAGGGGACCGCGGAGGAGTTGACGCACTATATCGGCGCGCCGATCGAAGAGACCGGGCACTGGGTCGCCGGCGTGAACCATCAGGCCTGGTTCCTGCGCTTCGAGTGGAACGGAGAGGACGCCTACCCGCTGCTGCGGGAGAAGATGGCCGACGCGGAGATCTACGAGCAGGACATCGTCCGCTTCGAAATGATGAAGCAT
>DAOUHX010000110.1:0-6591 GCA_034428395.1 Caldilineaceae bacterium | reverse complement strand
CGCGAAGATCTCCCAGACGTGGCCGTCAGGGTCCTGGAAGGCGCGGCCGTACATCCAGCCGGCGTCGGTGGCGTCGCGGCACTCGCTGCCGCCGGCCGCAACCGCCTTCTCGAGCGTGCAGTCGACCTCGTCGCGGCAGTCGACCGAGAGGGCGACCACCACCTCCGCGCTCTTGTCGCTGTTCACAATCCTTTTACCGGGGATGAAGCGCTTGAAGTACTCCTTGACCAGGAGCATGGCGAACATATTCTCGCCGATAACCATACAGGTGCCGTGATCGCCCGCAAACCGGTCGTCAAAGGCAAAGCCGAGCTCGGAGAAGAAGTCGACCGACTTGGAGAGGTCGCTAACGGGGAGATTCACGAATATACATGTGGCCGTTTGCATCGCGGCGGTTTTTCCTTTCGAAATGGCTAAAGTCCCTCAGGCACAGAGCATCGATCTTACATCACCTCGCCTGAAGGGGCGAAAAATCGGAAGGCGTGAATGAAAAGGAAATGTTCTTTGCTGGTATGCTGGCGAAAGAGCGGACAGATTTGACAGCCGGGTTGGATCTTTATATCGTGAATGAGCAAGTTGCCGGAGCATTTGACTGCCGTATTTGGGCAATATTCCGGTTGGAAGCGGGCCGGAACGGCATGGCGGCGGTCAGCTGTTCAATGTCCCGTTCAGTCCAAGTTTCTTGATTTGACGGATTGAGACTGGATTCTGAACTGTCCGGCCCACGCGTTTTGCTGGAGGATATCATGGCGGAGTGGCGAATTGAGGATGCGAAAAGCAGGTTCAATGCCCTGGTCAAGGCGGCGCTTGCAGGCGAGCCCCAGCGAGTGACCCGGCAGGGACAACCTGCCGTGGTCGTGCTTGCGACGGAGGAGTACGAGCGACTTTGCCGGCAGGGCGTTGCCGTCGCCCCATCTTTGGGCGAGTTGCTGCTTGAGGTCCCACAGGACGATGGTGAATTTGAGCGGTTGCCCCTGCGCGCCCGCCCATTGGACTTGTAATGTTTCTCCTCGACACCGACGTGCTGTCAGCCCTCCGCAGACGTGAACGGAATCCCACGATAATCGGGCCAACGACTTCATAAGAGTCGCTCGAGATTCTGACAATCGGGTAATTCTCCACCACTTCAGGCGCGCAGGTGAGTGAAAGCAATGGGGGCCAGAAGTTCCAAAAAAGCGACTGAGACGGCCGGCGGCGCGCAGGCCAGCGCCAAGCCGAAACTGATGAGCGGGGGCAACCCGCAGATCGCCAAGGCCGACGGCGACGCACCCGTCCAGGCCTACATCGCGGCTATGCCCGGCTGGAAGAGCGAGATCGGGCGCCGCCTCGACGACCTTGTCGAGCGCACCGTGCCCGGCGTGACCAAGTGCGTACGCTGGAACTCGCCCTTCTACGGCATCGAAGGCCAGGGCTGGTTCATGAGCTATCGCGTCTATACCCGCTACGTCAAGGTTACCTTCTTCAAAGGCACGTCGCTGCAACCCGTTCCGCCGAGCGGCAAGGACGAAAACATGCGCTCGGTCGACGTCTACCAGGACGCGCTCGACGAGGAGGAGATGACGGCATGGGTGCGGCAGGCGGCCGCCCTGCCCGGCTGGGAGCTGACCCGAAAAACAGAGAGCTGAAGGACGCGCCCGGCGGCCGGTCCAAGCCTGCAGCACGCGTACAGGAGTTAAAGCAATGGCAACCAGGAGCTCCCGCAAATCGACCAGCGCGGCCGCGAAAGACGGCGGCGCGCAGGGCGACGCCAAGCCGAAGCTGCTGAGCGGGGGCAACCCGCAGATCGCCAAGGCCGACGGCGACGCGCCGGTCCAAGCCTACATCGCGGCCATGCCCGGCTGGAAAAGCGACGTCGGACGCCGGCTCGACGCGCTGATCGTGCGCGCCGTGCCCGGGGTCCGCAAGGCGGTGCGCTGGAACTCACCCTTCTACGGCGTCGTCGGCCAGGGCTGGTTCGCCAGCTACCACGTCTTCACCCGCTATATCAAGGTGACCTTCCTCAACGGCGCCCAGTTGGACCCCGAACCGCCCGGCGCCGGCAAGGACCCGGACGCGCGCTGGGTCGACATCTACGAGGGCGAGCTCGACGAGACACAGATGGAGGCCTGGATGCGGCAGTCGGCCGCCCTGCCCGGCTGGGACGGCTTCCAGCACGTCGAGGACTGAAATGCCGGCGCAAAACAGACAACCGAAAAGAGGAACCGATGCAGAGCGACGCCAAAACGGTCGAGGAATATCTGTCTGAGCTGGACGAGGCCAGGCGCGAGGCGATCGCCGCCGTACGGGCGGTGATCCTGGAAAATCTGCCTGCGGGCTACGAAGAAACGATGCAGCACGGGATGATCTGCTATATCGTGCCATCGAGCGTCGTGGCCGAAACCTACAACGGTCAGCCGCTGGTCTACATCGCGCTGGCCTCGCAAAAGCGCCATATGTCGCTCTACCTGACCGGTGTGTACGGCGATGAAGCCACCGCGGACTGGTTCCGCCAGCGCTACCTGGCGACCGGCAAAAGGATGGATATGGGCAAGTCGTGCGTGCGCTTCACAAAGCTGGAAAACCTGCCGCTCGACCTCGTGAGCGAAGTCGTTGCGATGACGCCGATGGCCGACTTCATCGGGCACGCCGGCGTACACGAGGGCTCGCGAACACGGCGGCGACGGGCGCGCGCCAAGGGGGGATGAGAACGACCCCACCGGTCCGAGCAGCCAGTCGCGGCAGCAGCTGAAAAAGCCAGACGGTAAAGGGCGAATCGATACCCGCCATCGCATATTTGACCGCGGCCTGCCCTGTTGCTATACTGGACTCTCACATGCGCGGGCCGGCGGTGTCGAATCGCCTGCCGCAGGTCGGCGAAAACGGGGCTGTAGCTCAGTTGGGAGAGCGCTACAATCGCACTGTAGAGGCCAGGGGTTCGAGTCCCCTCAGCTCCACAGGCCGGCGGCAGCGGCCAGGCATGTTGGCGGCAGGAGCAGGCGCCGGCCGGCGGACAAATGAATATTGTGGGGCTATAGCTCAGTTGGGAGAGCGCTACAATGGCATTGTAGAGGTCAAGGGTTCAAGTCCCTTTAGCTCCACTTTCCTCGCTTCTATTCAGACGAACAACTGAACAGAATACCTACAGTTTTTCCACCAGGAGGAACCGTACAATGCGAGCGCTAGCGCACCGTATCGTTCACGCGCGGAACTTCGAGTACCTCCTGGTCGTGCTCATCATCGGCAGCGCCGTCCTGCTGGGCTTGTCGACTTCCGACAGGCTGGCTGATCGGTACGTCATCGGGATGGGGTTGTTCTGGAGCCTGACGATACTGGTTCTCGTTTTGGAAGTGCTCCTCAAAATGGTTGCGCTTCTGCCAAGGATCGACCGTTATTTCAGGGATGGCTGGAATACGTTCGATCTTCTGACAATCAGCTTTCTGATAGGCAGCATCGTAGTCTATACCTCCGGCTACACCTCCGTCGACTACGCCGACTACGGGATACTCCTCATGCTGCTGAGCCTGCTGCGGCTTCTCGGTAGCCTGTCAACCGTCCAGGAACTGCGCTTAATCCTGTCGACACTGGTTCGCTCCATACCGAGCGCGGGGCACATCATCCTCCTGCTGGGCATCATCCTCTATGTCTATGCCTATGTCGGGTACGCTAGTTTCAGCGAGTACGACCCGGTACATTGGGGAGATTTGGGCGTTGCCGTCCTGTCGCTGTTTCAGGTCGTGACGATGGATGACTGGGGCAACATCATGCAGACCGCCATCGAACAGGAACCGATGGCCTGGATCTATTTCGTCAGCTTTGTGATTATCAGCGCCTTTATCGTAGCCAATCTCTTCATCGCCGTCGTGATAAGCAACCTGGAGGAAGTGATGCGGGAACGCCGGCCACCCCGACCGGCGGAGACCCCCGCATCCAGGGTAGAAACCCTGCGCGAACTGCGCGCAGCCCGGCAAACGCTCGACCGCCTCGAAGAACGCTTGCAGCAGCTCCCCGAATAGCCCCGTCCTCGACCGGGCACACACGCCCACTCGGCACGTTCAGTCGCGTCGCCAAATGCAGCTTCGGCAGCCCCTGATTGGGGCCGTCTCTATTGGCACTGCCTGCAGAAGCCGCAAAGTCCCGCTGAGCAAACCGCCCGATTGTCATCGGACGCAACAAATGGCTATAATGAACCAGTCCGGCCCTGCGGCGGTCTTACAGGCGTTTGCGGTAACCCCCCTCCGGAGACAACCTATCCCCTCCCATCCAACTGTTTCGATCTCGAAAATGGACAGCATGGCAACAGCCAGACCCAAGGAGCAATCAGCCATGAAAACGAGACACCGCTTCCGTCGTCCCCTGACCCTGTGGATCCTTCTGTTTTCGCTGCTCATCCTGCCCGCCGCCTGCGTGCCGCCCGACTTCGAGTCCGCCGCCCTCGGGACCGTCGTCGTCGGCTCTGATGAGGATATCCATATCCGCTCGCTCGGCGCCCTCACCCGCGTCGGCGACCTCGGCGTGCCCAGCCAGCGCGGCGTCGCCCTGGCCATCGCCGACTACGGCCCGATCAAGGGGCACAACGTCACCATGGGCGCCGGTATCGACTCGCTCTGCTCCGCGCATGGCGGCGCGGCCGCGGCCGAAACGGTTTCCGGCGACGCCCGCGTCGTCGGCGTCATCGGCACCTCCTGCTCCGTCGCCGCCGCCGCCGCTTCACCCATCCTCAGCCAGGCCGGCCTGGTGATGGTCGCACCCTCCACCACCTCGCCCTCGCTGACCTCGGACCTGCGCGGCAGCCCCGGCTCCAACCATCACGCCGGCTACCACCGCACCGCCAGCAACGACCTCTACCAGGCCCAGGCCGTCGCCGATTTCGTCTACAACGAGCTTGTGCTGCGCAACATGGCCGCCATCCATGACGGCGACCCCTACACGCTCGGTCTCGTCACCGCCTTTACCGCCGCCTTTGAAGAGCTGGGCGGCTCGGTCGCCGTCGCCGCCATCAACAAAGGCGACACCGACATGCTCCCCGTCCTTACCCAGCTCGCCCAAGGCAACCCGGACGGCCTCTTCATACCGATCTTCCCCGAAGAGGCCGAGCACATCCTCCAGCAGAGTCAACAGGTCGGCGCGCTGGCCGGGCTGGCGCGCATCGGCGGCGGCGGCCTTCTGGTCTCCGATTTCCTCGCCCTGCCGGAGTCCGAAGGCATCTACTTCGCCGGCCCGGAGCTCGACTTCGGCGGCAACGTCAACGAGGCGACCGGCCGCAACGGCGAGGAACTGGTCGCCGCCTACCAGGAGCGCTACAACGAGAGCCCCACCTCCGCCTATCTGGCCCACGCCTACGACGCAACAACCCTCCTCCTGCGCGCCATCGAGGAGGTCGCGGTCGTGCAGGGCGATACCCTCTACATCGACCGCGCCAAGCTGCGCGCGGCCGTGACCGGCACCAGCGGGTTCAGCGGCATCATCGGTACGCTCTCGTGCGACGAGTTCGGCGACTGCGGCACCGGCCGCGTCCAGATTACCCACCACACCGATTCGAGCATGCCCGACGTTGAGGGCCTGCCCGTCGTCTACCGCTACGCGCCCTGAGCGCCTTAGTGAATCGACATCCAGCAAAACCAGGGAACTTTGATCATGTCTGAAATACGCCGTCCCCGCCTTCCGCTGTTGTTGCTCAGCCTGCTGCTCCCGCTTCTCCTGTCCGCCGCGTGTGTGCCGCCGGCCGCGTCCGACGCCGGCGCCGCCCAATCTTTCGACCTTGGACAGTACGTGGTCGGCCCGCTCGGAGCGGTCGTCGTCGGCCCGGACGAGGATATCCACATCCGCTCTATGGCCGTGCTGACAAGCATCGGCGACCTCGGCTCCTCGATGCAGCGTGCAGTTGCGATGGCGGTCGCCGACTACGGCCCGATCCAAGGGCACAACGTCAATCTGGGCGCCGGCCTGGACTCGCTGTGCACGCCCGAAGGCGGCGCGGCAGCCGCAGATACCGTTACCGGCGACCGGCGCGTGGTCGGCGTGATCGGCACCTCGTGCTCGGCCGCGGCGGTGGCCGCCTCGCCGATCATCAGCGAAGCCGGTCTCGTGATGGTCTCCCCCTCCAATACCGCCCCTTCGCTGACCTCCGACCTGCGCGGCAACGCCGGCTCCAACCACCATCCCGGCTACTTCCGCACTTCGAACAATGACCTCTACGAGGCGGAAGCGGTCGCCGAATTCGCCTACGACGACCTCGGCCTGCGCAGCATGGCCGTCATCCACGACGGCGACCCCTACACCTCCGGCCTGGCCGGCGCCTTCGCGGCTGCCTTTGAAGAGCACGGCGGCAGCGTGGCGGTGGCGACGGTCAACAAGGGCGACACGGAGATGGTTCCCGTCCTGACCGAACTCGCCGCGGGCAGCCCGGACGGCCTCTTCCTGCCGCTGTTTCCGGCAGAAGGCGCGCACGTGATCCAACAGGTCGGCCAGGTCGCCGGCCTTGATGGGACGACTGTCATCGGCGGCGCCGCGCTGTTGGACTTCTCCGTGCTGAACCTGCCGGAGTCGGAAGGGATCTATTTCTCCGCGCCGGAGCTGCAATTCGAACACAACGTCAACGAGGCGACCGGCATG
>DAOUHX010000109.1:0-1518 GCA_034428395.1 Caldilineaceae bacterium | reverse complement strand
TTCCTCCAAAATCTCCTGCTGTTCGCCCGTCTCCTGCGCGGCCTGAGCATCCCGGTGACGCCGACACAGATTCTGGACCTGGTTGAAGCGCTTACGCAGATCGACCTGCGGGTGAAAGCGCAGGCGCGCGACGCGGCTCGGGCCGTTCTGGTCAATCGCCAGGAACATCTCGAACTGTTCGACGAGGCATTCGAACTCTTCTGGCGGGCCAGGGAAAAGCAGGAGCTTGCGCGCTTCAATCTGGGCGAACTGCTGCAACAGACGCCCCAGGGCGAGATTCAGTACCGGCTCGTCCAGGCAAACCGGGAGCGAAAGGACGACCGACAGTACCTCGAGCAAGAGCCGCACGTCGAGAAGGTCTACACCTACAGTAGCGCGGAGGCCCTGCGGAGCAGAGACTTCGCCACGATGACAGAGTACGAACTGCAGCAGGTGAAGGAGTTCATGCAGCAGTTGCAGTGGTCGCCGCCGGAACGAAGGACGCGCCGTCGCGTACCCGCGGCGAACGGCGACCTGGTGGATTTGCGGCGATCGATGCGTCAGAATGTCCGTTACGGTGGGGAACCCCTGGTGATCGCGCGGCGCCAGCGGAAAACCGCACGGCGCCCGATCATCGCCCTGGCCGACATCAGCGGCTCGATGGACCGCTACAGCCGCGTCCTGTTGCAGTTCCTTTTCTCGATCACGCACGCGCTGGACCGGGTGGAGGCATTCGTCTTCAGCACGCGGCTGACACGAATTACGCGCCATCTGCGGCGGCGAGACATCGACCTGGCGTTGGAGCAAACTGCCGGCGCAGTCGATGACTGGGCAGGAGGCACGCGAATCGGCGAGTCGGTGCGCGCGTTCAATTTCGACTGGGCGCGGCGCGTTTGCGGGCAGGGGGCGATCGTCCTGGTCATTAGCGACGGTTGGGACCGGGGGGACCCACAGATGCTGGCGCAGGAGATGGACCGTCTGCACCGCAGTTGCCACAAATTGATCTGGCTCAACCCACTGCTCGGCTCGCCCAGTTACGAGCCACTGACGCGCGGGATAAAGGCTGCTCTGCCCCATACCGACGACTTCTTGCCGGTCCACAACCTGATCAGTCTGGAACAGTTGGCGCACGTCCTGGCGACGGCCCAGTCGTAGTGGAACGCAGAACCACACCAAGAGAGGATCGCCTTGAAAGAGCTACTGGCCGACATCGACCAATGGCAGGCGGAAGGCAAGCGAATCGCCCTGGCGACTGTCGTGCAGGTCTACGGGTCGGCGCCCCGTCCCCTGGGCGCCAAGCTGGCGGTATCCGAAGACGGCGCGATGGTCGGCTCGGTGAGCGGCGGCTGCGTCGAGAGCGCCGCGGTACAGGAAGCGATTGAAGTGTTGTCAACGGGCAAACCGCGCCTGGTCTCCTACGGGATCGCGGATGAGACTGCCTGGGAAGTGGGCCTGGCCTGCGGCGGCACGATTGAAGTTTTTATCGAGCCACTGGATTGGTAGCGGCTGCGACAGGAAAAGAAGAGTGGCTGAACTGTT
>DAOUHX010000108.1:0-15602 GCA_034428395.1 Caldilineaceae bacterium | reverse complement strand
GTCATCGACATGACAGAACAGTTTGAGTATACTCATCTCTGAGCACCTTTCTATGCTGGCGAATTTTGGTTGGCGAACTTCTATTCTACCAGCTTGATAAGGTGCTCATTTACTCCGAATTCAGGTTAGTTAAAGGTCAGCGCAACCGTGGTGATGCCACCGTGCGTGCGCGTCGCCCGCAGTTCGAATCACGAATCACGAATCACGAATCACGGCAGTTATGGACGGTCGGGAACTAAGTCTGATCGCATGACATTCCGCAACGAAGCTGCTTCCCCAATCAGACCCGGAGTCTCCGCCCGACAGCCGTACCTGCGGTTCGGCCCTGTATCCAGCCCGCACCTCGTCTGACAATCCTTCGTTTCAAAGGGGAACCCGACGAGAAGCCTGGAGCGAACAGCCAAGTCTGACCGAAAAACCGGAATCGCGTGCAAGAGCCAGCAGCGCGCCCTATTGTAGGACCATGACCGCCGCGCCATACGCCGGAAATGACAGAAGAAACAGCATCGCGGGCGCCGCGCAGCCCGACTTCGGCCGGATTCCAAGCAAATGAGCCGAGACTGTGCTACGCTGCAATTGTCGCGCTAGTCCAACCGGAGGCCTCCAGCCAGGACCGGCGCAAGAAAGTGCAATCGACCTGACCGGACTTCGCGGGAATTCGCTCGACTTCGGCCGCACAGAACAGCTGCGTGCGATACCTTGCAGCCTTGACCGACGTCACATCACACAAACCCAGCCCCCGCCAGCCCGGCTGCGCGCCCTGTTGGAGCGCAGGCACGACCCGCTCACGGAGACAAAGACAGAATTCAGTGCAAAGGCGCTCCCATCTTTTTACGCTGTCAACAACAGGCCAAACTGCCCAACCGAACCGGCCCGGCTGGCGCCAAAAAGCAAATGCCCGCAATATCTGCTACACTGCAACTATCATGAACTTCAAACTGCCAGTTTCTGCCAGAATTACGCCCCATAAACCGCCAATAGCGGCGCGGAATACCCCCTTCCAAGAAAAAAACATCGGTCGACTTTGTACGACTTTGGTCGACTTTGGTCGACTTTTGTCGACTCTCGTCACCTTTTCACGCCAAAACGAGAGGAATTCGCTCCCAAGAGACAATGGAGCCGGGCCACCGCCATGCCAGCCTCACCAACAACCGGTTTGGCGGACCAACGGCCGCATGCTTGTCGTCAAAAGCCTCGTGGTTCCGTCTGGCAAGCACGCAAAGCGGAATGGCACAGCCAATTTCGCCTGCACTTACCGCCCTTGGTGTCTAGGCGGCGGCAGGTCGGCGCCTTCGACAAATAGGGGCAGGGGGACGAAGGGGCCCGAACGTTTGTCGGCGGGCGAGCCAGTTGCCAGTCCGCGTCTTTCAAGTCTTGCGCCGGCCGTTTTGAAACGCGATCGCGGGCGGAGTCCCCGCAGGATGTGGGGCAGAGTCCGGGCGATTCGAGGCCGCTTTAGTACTCATCGCGGCATGTGATATAATTTAGCCGATCTTTGGCCTTTGCAAATGCTGCAGGATGAACTGCCTACTGAATCAACCGGGGGGTTTCGACTGATGCGCTGGACACATCTACTGACCATCGCCATTGCCATCGTGCTGCTGGCCGCGTGCGGCCCGCGGCGCCCGCAGGTGGAGCCGCCCCGGCCCACGATTACGCCGGTGCCGACCTTTACGCTGACCCCGGCCGGCGCCGCGGTTGCAGTGAGCAGCGGTCAGAACGTCCAACAAACACAGACCCAGGTCCAGCCGGCCGCCACGGCCGTCCCGGCTGTCACGCCAACGCCGGAGCCGCCGATGGTGACCATCGGCGCAACCCAGATGAACGTCCGCGCCGGCCCTAGCCTGCTCTACCGGATTATCGGCCAGGCCTACCCCGGCGAAGAGTTCGAAGTCACCGGCAAGAACCCCGGCCTCGGTGACTGGTGGGAGATCAAATACAGGTCGGAGGAAGTGCGAGGCTGGGTCTACAGCCAGCTGGTAACCCCCAGGGGCGCGCAGAACGTAACAATAGCCGCCGTGATTCCAGCCGAGCCGACGCGCACACCCACACCTGTCCCACCACCCCCGACACCCGTTCCCGTGCCGACACAGCCGCCGGCGCCTCAGTACAAGTGGTTTGTTGGCAACCAAGGTCAGTGCCACAGAAACGATCGAGCAACCATTCTCAAGGGGTTTGTCGTCGACCGCGCGGGATTCAAGCGCAATGACATGTGCGTCCACATCGCATTCTACGGGCCGCGGCAGACCATTTGCTCTGGCTGTCCTCCTGGCACTGGCAGAGAGCAAGGATTCTGGGAATTCGTTCCATTTGGCGTGGCAGCCGAAGGGAAGCCCCTTTCAACCGTTTCAGATGTCTCGTTCCCGATCACAATCGAAATCTTCATGGTCAACTGTCCCGACACACTACAGCCCGATAAAGGAGGGAGATTCTCTCAGAATAAGAATTTTGGCGATCTCACTCCAATCTCCGAGAAATGGATAAGGACATTGGACCATAGCCAGCAATGCAACAACATTGATTTCCAAGAGAGATAAATTGTCGATTGCCGGCATTCGCTCTGAAAGGAATTGTATTCTCTGAAAGCTGCCGCTAGAGAAACATTGACCCTGTGGGCCGGCCTGCTGCTGATCGGCGGGTTGGCCCTCTTGATATTGGCCCTCGGGCCCAGCCGCAACTGGCTGCAGGCGCAGACCGGCGAGACCGCCTTCCTGCCTCAAGTCAAAGGGCTGACCGACCTGGCGGGCGGGCTGCTGCGCCCGCGGGTCCAGCTGGCGCCGCATCAGGTAACGGGCCACGCCGACGTCTCGCCCTTCGGCGTCAACGTCTTCCTCGAACAGGAGGTCGAGCCGGCCAAGCGCGCGCGCGTCGTGCGTATGGCCGCCGAGGCTGGCTTCACCTGGCTGCGCCAGGAGTTTCCCTGGGAGGACATCGAGATCCACGCTAAGGGCGACTTCGAGGACCGCCGCAACGAGCCGGCGCGTTCGGCCTGGGAAAAGTACGACCACATCGTCGCGCTGGCCGAACAGCACGACATCGAGCTGATCGTGCGCCTCTCCAATCCGCCAGCCTGGAGCCGCGCACAGGGCAACGACGCCGGCGCCTACGGCCCGCCCGATGACCTGCAGGACTATTCCGATTTCGCCGCCGCGGTCGCCGAACGCTATCGCGGCAGAGTCCGCTACTATCAGATCTGGAACGAGCCCAATATCTACCCCGAGTGGGGCGCTAACCCCTCCGACCCAGAGGCCTATACCGAGCTGCTCAAGTTCGGGGCGACCGCAGTTCGCGCCGCCGACCCCGAGGCCGTCGTCATCGCCGGCGCGCTCGCCGCCACCATCGACCTCGACGGCACTACCATCGGCGGCCGCAACTTCTCCGACCTGCTCTTCCTCCAGAGGATGTACGACGCCGGCGCCGCGCCCTACTTCGACGTGATGGCGTCACAGGGCTACGGCCTCTGGTCGGGCCCGTCCGACCGCCGCATGCACCCGCGCATCATCAACTTCGGGCGGCCGCAGTACATTCGAGACCTCATGGTCGCCAACGGCGACGCGCACAAGCCTGTCTGGCTCAGCGAGATGAACTGGAACGCAGCCCCCGACTGCGCCGAGCCGCGCTACGGGCGGGTCAGCCTCGAGGAGCAGGCCGCCAATCTGCCTATCGCCTTCGAACGCATCCGCGCCGACTGGCCCTGGCTGGGCGTCGCCAACGTCTGGTTCATGAAACGGGCCACCGATCTGTGGGAGCAAAACTGCCAGCCCGAGGCCTACTTCCGGCTGCTCGCGCCCGACTTCACACCTCAGCCCGCCTACGAATCGATCCGGACCTATATCGCCGCACGCGGCGAAGAATAGCGAATGACGAAGACGACGGCGCGGCACTCCGTCCTCTATGCCGCCATCTTCATCTTCGTTCTGGCGCTGGCGGCCTTTCTCCGATTCCACTGCCTCGCCTGCTCCTCGCTTTGGCACGACGAGGGCAACGCTTGGGCGCTGGCGCAGCGCGGCTTCTCCCGCATCGCCGTTGACGCCGCCGCCGACATCCACCCGCCCGGCTACTACTGGCTGCTGAAACTGTGGGGGGCACCCTTCGCCTACTCCGCCTGGGGGATGCGGAGCCTCTCGGCGCTGGCGAGCCTGCTGACGGTTGCAATCATCTACCTGCTGGGGCTGGAGTCCGGCGACGGGCCGCGTCGCGGGCGGATGCAGTTCGCCCTCCTGGCCGCCCTGCTCGCAGCGCTCAATCCGTTCCAGGTCTTCTACGGCCAGGAAGCGCGCATGTACGCCCTCCTGATGCTCCAGTCGGCCGCGCTCATCTGGGCGCTGGCCGCGGCGAAGCGGCGCTGGGAAGCTCGCTCCGGCCGGGGACCGTTGGCCGCATACATGGTCATCTACGTCGTTGCGGCTGCGTCCGGCCTGTGGACACACTACACCTTCGCCGCGGTCCTCGCCGCAGCCTGGGGCGGGTTCGCCTGGTGGCTCCTTTCAACGACCGGGAAGAGCCGCCCGCAGCAAGAGACGGGGCAGGCAGGCGGACAGGGTCGGTCCCTTCTCCGGCTGCCGCTGCTGCTCTTTCTCTTGGTCAACGTTCTGGCACTGGTCTCATTCCTGCCCTGGCTGCCGACCGCCATCGAGCGCCTCCTGAACTGGCCCGCCCAGGACGGCTTCGTGGGCCCTCTGGCGGGCCTGCGTCTGATTCTGCAAACACTCGCCGCCGGCCCGATCCGCAGTGCGCCGCAATTGGCCTGGGGCTGGATGCTGGTTGTCGGGCTGCTTCCCCTTCTCGGTCTCTGGCGGCTGCGGCGTTCCAATGCCGGCCCCGCGCTGCTCCTGTGGACGTTGCTGCCGGTCGGCGCCATGTTCGTCTTCGGCCTCTTCAGTCCGGCATTCCTCAAATTTCTGTTGGTGTTGTCGCCGGCATGGTGTCTGATGACGTCGGCGGCCGCGCTTCCCGTTCCTGAACAGTTTGCTCCCGGCGGGCCCGCTTCCAGGCCCGCAAACGCTGTCGCTGCCGCGCAAACAGGCGCGGGCCTGCTGGACATACTCCGCCGCTATGCCCCGCGAAGCGCGGTCGCAGTCTTGGGCCTGGCCTTGGCCCTGGCTGTCCTCCCCGGTTACTACGCCGACCCGGCCGCGCGCGACAACTACGCCGGCATCGCCCGCACGGTCGCCGCGCTCGGCGACCCCGACCGGGACCTCGTTATCCTCAACGCGCCGGGCCAGGCCGATGTCTGGCGATATTACGATCCTGGACTCGATGTGCTGCCCCTGCCGGCCGAACGGCCGCCTGACCGGGCCGCGACCGAGGCGGCGCTTGCTGGTAGGACGGCCGACAGGGGCAAGCTCTTTGCGATCTTATGGGCCACCGAGCAGTCGGATAGCGAAGGGATCGTCGAGAGCTGGCTGGGCCGCCACGCCTTCAAAGGACTGGAGAGCTGGCAGGGCAATGTGCGTTTCGCGACCTACTCGCTGGCGCAGGACCTGCCCTGTGCCGAGCTCGACCAGCCGCCCCGCTTCGACTATGTTGCCGAACTCGCGGCAGTCTGCCTCAACACACAGCAGCTCGCGGCCGGAGATACGCTCCTGGTCGGTCTGCGCTGGCTCCCCCTGACAACACCGGACGAGCGCTACGTTGTTACTGTGCAGCTGCTGGACCAGCGCGACCAGGTGATCGTCCAGCGCGATGGTGAGCCGGGCGGCGGCTCGCTGCCGACTCTGGACTGGAAGGCAGGCGAAGTCGTGACCGACAATCACGGTCTGCCGCTGCCGCCTGGAACGCCGCCGGGCGGCTATCGACTCATCGTGGCAATGTATGACGCCGCGACCGGCGCGCGCCTGACCACGGCCGGCGGCGATGCCGTGCAGATCGCCGCGCTCCCATTGGGACGCCCCGAGAGCCCGCTTCCGCTTGCATTCATTCCAATGCAGTACCGGGTCGATCGCGAAGTGGGTCCACTGACGCTCGCCGGCTACGACTTCAATCGCAAGGCCTTTGCCCACGCGCCGGCCACCGCGCTTGCCCCCGGAGATCTCCTCCAGATTACGCTTTACTGGCTTGCCCCGGAGCCGCTCCCCACGGACTGGCCCGACGACCTGCGTTTGCGCCTGCTGCTGGGCGATCAGGCAGTCGAAGCTCCGCTGGCCGGCGGCTCATATCCGACCGCCCAATGGCACGCGGGGGAGCTGGTGCGCACGCTGTTCGACATTTCCTTTGACGGCTCCGACCCAGTCTTGTGGCTGGAGGTCGGAGACGCACGCGTCGAATTGGGTGAGGTCCCCCAAGGGGGGTAGGCGGGCAGCAATACTGCAGCGGACGCACCGCGGCCCAGCCGGCGCAAATGCGCGCAGGCGGCGGACATGGCAGACAATCCCGGTTTTCTTTGACAAGGCGACGCGCGCATAGTAGGATTGTTGCCAGCCGGCCGTTGAAGCCGGGCTTGAACGGGGTGAGCGGAGGCGGCGCCGACGATACCGAACAGCGGCGCACCCGGCACTGCGACGCGTTGAGCGGCTCCGGTTACCGTACAGGCAACCGCGACGGCCGGATAGGGAGCGAGAAGAGCATGTTGATTACCGGTCTCACAGTGGGCCTGTTGCAGGAGAACTGCTATATCCTGGGATGCGAAGAGACCCTGCTCGGGGTGATCGTCGACCCTGGCGACAGCGCCCGCGCAATCCTCAAAGAGACCGACGAGATGGGACTGTCCATCGAGAAGATCATCAATACGCATGCCCATTTCGACCACGTCCTGGCCGTCAATACAGTGCGGGAGGCAACCGGCGCCGCCTTCCACCTGCACCAAGACGATCTTCCCATCCTGCGTTCCGCGCCCGATCGCGTGCGCGAATGGCTCGGCGCGCGTGTCGAACCGATCGTGGAGCCGGACTGTTTTCTGGAGCACGGCCAGCGGATCGAATTCGGCGACGAGTCGCTCGAAGTGCGTCTGGCCCCGGGGCACTCTCCCGGCCACGTGATCTTCGTCGACCACGGCAACCGGCAGGTCTTCGCCGGCGATACGCTCTTCCGCGGCAGCATCGGACGCTACGACCTGCCCTTGGCCGACGGCGCCGCCCTGCTTCGCAGCATCCGCGAACAGCTGCTGACCCTGCCTGACGAATATGTCGTCTATCCCGGCCACGGTGAAGCCACCACCATCGGAATCGAACGAGAAAGCAACCCGTTCGTTGGACGGATGGCGACGCTGTCTAGCCTGTGAAATAGGAATTTACGCCCATGTCGATAGTTGCCCAAGGCCTCCAGAGGCTGTGGGGGAAGCGCAGCGAAATGGACCGGCCCGCAGAGCCGCAGCCTTCGCAGGCCGCTGCAACGACCGGCGGTTCTGTCACACAGGAGCCGGTTGTCGTCTGGCAGGCTGCCAATCCGATGGAGGCGCAGATCGTGAAGGGCCGTCTGCAGAGCGCCGGCATCCCCGCCATAGTGAAGGGCGAAGCCATGGGCCGGATATACGGTTTCGTCTACGGCGGCCTGGCTGAGAGGGATGTTCTCGTGCCGGCGCCGCTGGCCGAAAGTGCCCGCGATCTTTTGGCCGAGGAAGTCCAGTGGACGCAGGACGGCGAAGAAGAAGAGTAGCAGGTTTTTGGAGTCGCCGGCCAAGAGATTTGTGAGGCGGCCCGGCCCGAGAAGGCGCGGCGCAGAAATCGACGGCGGGCGTATAGAAAAGGCAGGAACTTGATCCGATGACAACCGCTTCTCCCGTTCGGGACAGCCTTAGCCAGGACGATCTGTGGGAAGGGCCGATCCCGTCCAGCCTGGCGCGCCGACGTTCGGGCCTCAGGCCACAGTTCCTCGTCGCCGGTCTCATCCTCATCGGCGTCATCCTCGGGTTGATGATCTACGGTCTGACGACCGCCAAAGCCTACTGGCTTACCGTCGACGAGGTGATGCAGCAAGGCAATGCCCTGGTCTCACAGCGCCTGCGCGTGAACGGCGTCGTGGTCGATGGCAGCGAGCTATGGAACGCCGAGCAGGTTACGCTGAAGTTCATGATCGAAGATGAAGAGAACCCAGGCCATCAGCTGCCTGTCGTCTTCTATGAGCCTCGGCCAGACAACTTCCAGCGGGCGGCCTCAGTAATCGTGGAAGGGGAGCTTCTGGACGACGGCACCTTTCAGGCAGACGTGCTTCTCCTCAAGTGTCCCAGCCGCTACGAGGAAGACCCGCAAGGCATCTTGCTCCAGTCGGCCCGCTGAGCAGGGTCGCGACCGCGGAAGGCAATGGAAGCACGCGCGCCGGCAGCAGGGCCCGGTCCCTTGACTATGGCATCTCCAGTCGGGTCGCCGCTCAGCGTAGGGAAAAGATTCGATTGCATGTCAATTGGCTCAGATACGCGCAGTTTCTTGCGGCCTGCATCGTGGCATTGCTTGTGACGCTTACGACCCCAACAGCCCTGGCGCAAGAGCCCTCCCCGCCCTACGACCCGCAGCAAGTTCCCGTTCCTGAGCGCCCTCCGGCTGCCATCCTGGGCGCCGAGCTCTACGCGCAGAACTGCGCGCCCTGCCACGGAATCAGCGGTGCCGGCGACGGTCCGGCCGGGGCGGGCGCGGCCATGGAACCGACCGTATTTTCCGATCCCAACTCTGCCTGGGAGCGGTCCCCCGCCGAGCTCTTCTTCGTCACCAAATTCGGCCGCATCGAAAACCTGATGCCTCCCTGGCGCAACAGCCTGGTGGACGAACAGATCTGGCAGGCTGTCTACTACGCTTGGAACCTGCACCTTACCGAACCCGAGATTGCCGCCGGCGCCGCCCTGTATGCCCAGTCCTGCGCTGCCTGCCACGGCGAAAACGGACGCGGGGACGGGCCCGACGCCGCCGAGCCGATGCCTGACTTCACCTCGCAGGCGTCCATGATCTTCTTCAGCCCGGCCGACCTGGCGCGGCGCTGGCAAGAAGCGCACCCCGGCGCCGGCGCGGCATGGTCGGATGACGAGCGCAGGGCCGCACTCGAGTACATCCGCACATTCACCTACCAGCCGCAGTGGGCGCCCCTCTCGGTGAGCGGGCCCGGCCAGATCGCAGGCCAGCTTCTGCAGGGTACCGCAGATGGACCGCCGCCCCCACAGCGCGAAATTCAACTCAACATCTATCAGCAGGCGGAGCTGCTGTCGACGCGCACGGCTGCGGTCGACGACGAGGGCAACTTTCGCTTTGAAGACCTGCCGGTGGACGCCGGCTACTACTTCCTGGTCGAGACCGAGTACCTCGACATCCGCTACACCTCACCGATCCTGGCCTTTAGCGGGCCGGACTTTACCGAAGACAGGGTCGCTCCCGACCGCATCAGCACTTCGCTCGCCGTCTACGAGACGACGACCGGCGCGGCCGGCCTCCATGTCAGCCGCGCCAATTGGATCATCGAGCACGAGCCGGGTTCGCTGCTGATCGGGCAGGTGTACAGCTTCGCAAACCGCGGCGACCGGACCTTCGTCGGAATGCCTGTCGATGGCATCGACAGCCCCGTTACGCTGGCGCTTCCTCTGCCGCCGAACGCGGTCAACGTCGACTTCCAGGACGGCGCGGTCGGCGAAGCCTACCGGCGGAAGGGGGACATCATCTATGACACGCGCCCTGTCCCGCCGGGCGAGGCGACGCGCCAGGTCTTCGCACGCTATCATCTGCCGTACACCGGAAACTCAGCCGCCATCATATTTCCTGTCATCTATGACATTGGGTTGCTGAACCTGCTCGTAGCCGACCTGCCCGATCTCGAAGTGGAGGTCTCGTTCGCCGGCAACTCCGCCGCGACGTCAGGTCAGGACACGATCCAAGGCGTCCTTTTCCGACGCTGGAGCGCGCCCCTGCCCGCTGGCGCGCCGGTTCAGGTCGAGCTGGCCGGGTTGATTGCGTCCGGAGGGCGCGATCCCCGTCCCGGGGGAGAGACCCAGCTGGACCGGGCATTGCCGGTTGCCCAGCCGCCGCTGGACCCCCTCATACCGATTGGATTCGGCAGCATCGCCGCAATCGTTTTGCTGGCGGCGTCTGTCCTGCTCATTCGCCGCGCGCGGTTGGAAGGCGCGCCGACGGTGGACCTGCTGGCCGCGCGCCGCCTGGCGTTGATCGAAGAGATCGCAAGGTTGGACGACCTGCGCTCACTGAACGAACTGGACGAACGGGCCTGGCAGCGAAGGAGGGCGGAGCTCAAGCGGGAGCTGCTCGACGTCGCTCAGGCCGCGCAGGATATGGAGCCGCCCCCGTGACCGGCAAACCATCCCTGATCCGCTGCCAGAAGGTGACGAAACGCTTTGGCAGCAAACGCGTTCTGCGCGATATCGATCTGTCCGTATCAGCCGGAGAAACAGTCGCTCTCCTGGGCAGCAACGGGTCGGGAAAGACCACGCTCTTGCGAGTCATAGCGGGGCTGGACAGGGCCGATGCGGGCGAGGTGTGGCTGGGGCCCGTGCCTCTCTCTGCCGCCCATCACGAGATTCGCCGCTATATCGGTGTGGTCGCGCACGCGCCCCTGCTCTACGACCGCCTCACGGCCGCAGAGAACCTGCGTTTCTTTGCCCGCATGTACGATCTGGCCGTCCCGGAAGACCGCATCACCCGCCTCTTACGCGCGTTTGAACTCTGGTCGCGGCGCGATGAGCCCGTCGGCACGTTCAGCCGCGGCATGCTCCAGCGGCTCGCCATCGCCCGCGCAATCCTGCACGACCCGCCGGTCCTGGTTTTCGACGAGCCGGATACCGGGCTGGACCGCGCAAGTCTTGCTATGCTTGCCGAGCTGATCGCCCATTACCGGCGCGCTGAGCGGGCCCTTCTGATCTCGACCCACGACCGGAATCGCGCGGCCGTCTGGTCCGACCGCATTTGCGAACTGCATGACGGCCGGCTGCACCCAATCGCCGGACTGGGACGTAGTGAGCAGTAGAGATGACGGATTTGGGCACCCGCAGTCGCCGGCAAATTTCGCGCTCGTGGTATGATGGATGAACTTACGGGGAACGGCTCGGTCTCCACGAGGAAGAGCGGGCTTGCCGCCTATCTGCGCAGGGTCTGGGCTGTGGCGGCAAAGGATGTGCGGACTGAGCTACGGGCCAGAGAGATCGTTGTCACGATGGCTGCCTTTGCCGTCCTGGCGGCCGTTGTCTTCGGACTGGCGTTCGATTTGCGCGTGCCCCGTGCCGAGCTTGTCGTGCCCGGAATTCTGTGGGTGATCGTTTTGTTTACGGGCGTTCTCGGCTTGCAGCGTTCCTTCGGATCGGAGACCGACAGGGGCACTCTGACTGGTCTGCTGCTGGCCCCGGTGGAGCGATCGGCGATCTATTTTGGCAAGGTTGCCGCCAATCTGCTCTATCTCCTGGTTGTTGTAGCGCTGCTGGCGCCGACGCTGCTCATCCTGTTCGATGTCAACCTGGCGCGGCCCATGATAGTGCTGGGGCTATTCTTGGGCACCCTCGGTTACGCAATCGTGGGGACACTGTTCGCGGCGCTTACAGTTCGCAGCCGGGCGCGGGAGGCTCTGCTGCCTGTCTTGCTGCTCCCCGTGCTCGCACCGCTCTTTATCGCTGGCGTCAGCCTGACCGCAGTTGTACTCGACGCCCGACCGGGCGGAGAGGTATTGCGCTGGGTGGGCGTGCTGGCGCTCTACGATGCCCTCTTCCTGGCCATTTCGCTCCTGCTCTTCGATCTGATCTGGGAACAGGGCTGAACAGGTGGGGAGAAAGGTCCGATGAGCACTCTGTCAAAGGTGGAACGGTCTGATACGCGCTTATGGCCGCTCCTGCTCCTCGATATTCTGGCCGTGCTGACGATGGCGTTGGCAATTTGGGCAGGGCTCATTTACGCCGGCGACGCCGTCAATCTCGCCGGCGTAGAGCAGGTCGCGCAGCGCATCTTCTATTTCCACATCGGCAGCAATATAGCCGCGCTCCTGGGCTTTCTGGGCTCAGTTGCCGGCAGCGTCGGATACCTGCTTACCCGCCGCCTCGTCTGCGACCGCTGGGCGGCGGCAAACGTGGAAATCGGCACGATTTTCGGCTTCTTCGTGCTGCTGTCGGGATCGATCTGGGCCAAACCCGCCTGGAACACCTACTGGACATGGGACCCGAGATTGACGACCGCGGCGATCACGGTGCTGATTTACGTCGCTTATTTGCTATTCAGAAACGGTTTGGAGAATCCCGCGACGCGTGCCCTTTTCTCCAGTATCTACGCGCTGTTCGCCTTCCTGAGCGTGCCGCTCACCTTCTACAGCGCCCGCCTGTTTCGTTCGATCCATCCGGTAATCGTCGCTGGCTCCAACCAGGAGTCGCAGGGCGACTTTGCCTACGGTGCAACGATGGGACAGGCCCTTTCGATTTCGATGATTGGATTTGCGGTCCTGTTTCTGGCACTGTTGTATCATCGGGTACGCCAGCTTGCGCTGGAGGCCCGCATCGAACAGTTGCAACTGGAGAGCGAGGAATGATCTATCTGGCGTCCGTCCTTATCCTGCTCTGGCTGCTGGTCGGAGGCTACTTGGTTTTCTTGCTGACCCGCCAGCGCGCGTTGGAAAGGACTTTGCGGAGCTTGCGCCAGCAGATGGAGGGAGAACGCGATCGCGGAGACCCCGGCTCTTCGTAAGCGTGTTTACTTCATGAACGACCTGGGCCTCATATAATTGAAGCAGCGGTTAGGGAGCGCGGCGGGAACAGAGTTAGATTCGCGTACTTCGCAGAAAGCAGGATGGAATCATGGTACAGAATATCGGCAGCGCAGGAAACGTACGGGCCAACCCACAGGGCGCGACCGCTGCGGCAACGCCGGTCAGTCGCAGCAGTACGTTTCTTCATTCGCTGGCTTTCGTGCTGGGATTCGGCGCCATCTTCACCTTGCTGGGCTCTGCCGCCGGGCTGATTGGGCAGAACCTGAACGAGTATCTGCCATTCGTTCAGCGGCTGGGTGCGATCCTCCTTCTCATCTTTGGGCTTACGACTCTCGGCGTGCTGGGATGGATCGTCAGACGAGTTCAGGCCAACGCCAAGCTGGCGGCCAATCCGGCCGTTGCCGCGCTGGTGGACATCCTGAGTTTTCTCAATGCGCTGATGTACACCGAGCGCCGCGTGACCGACCTGCACAGGGTGAAGCGCGGCTGGGGCTATCTCAGCAGCGCGCTCATGGGTGTCAGCTTCAGCGCCGGGTGGGTTCCCTGCGTCGGTCCGATCCTGGCGAGCATCCTCTTTCTCGCAAGCGACAGCGCCACCGCCGGCCAGGGCGCGTTGCTGCTTGCTATCTACAGCCTCGGTCTGGGCCTGCCCTTTCTGATCACCGGGGCCGCCTTCAGCCGGGCGACGCTCATCCTCCGCCGCCTCAATCGCCACGCCAACATTGTCAGCATCGTCAGCGGCATCTTCCTTCTCTATGTGGCCTGGCTGCTCTGGAGCGACCAGCTCACCATGCTGGCGTCGCAGTTCGCGTTTCTGAATCAGTGGGTCTTCCTGCTGGAGGACAGCGTCTCACAGACTGTGGAAGTCAATTCCGCCTTCAACAGCGGTGCCCTGAGCGCGGCCCCGCTTTCATTCGTCGCCGGGATCATCAGCTTCATCAGCCCCTGCGTCCTGCCCCTCATCCCGGCCTATATCGGTTACCTGAGCGGCGCCGCTCTCTCGGGCAGCCAGAGCTGAGTGTGCAAGGAACCTGAGATGAACAACCGGCCGGCCCTCCTGCTCATCGTCACACTGCTCGCCCTGGCTGGGCTGGTGCTCGCCGGCTGCGCACCTGACGGGTCCGGCGAGAGTTCGCCAGACGGTTTTGCCGCTACTCCGCTCGACGAGTTTCCTGACGGGTTGGGCTCGGGCTTCCCTGTTGCCGACCGCGTCTCAGAGGGCGATACGGATGTCGGCGACACCGCGCCCAACTTCGCCTTCTTCCTGGCCGACGGCCGCGGATCCGACCTGGCCTCATTGCAGGGGAAGCCGGTCGTAATCAACTTCTGGGCTACCTGGTGCGGACCCTGCCGGGCCGAAATGCCGGAGCTGGTCGCGCTGCACAACGACAATCCAGCTGTCGTCGTGCTCGAGGTCAACGTGCGCGAAAAGTCGGAGGCGGTCGAGGAGTTCGCCGCCGAGTTCGGTATGAACATGCCGGTTATCCTGGACCCGGAAGGCGCGATCGGACGCGCCTACGGCGTGCGCAACATGCCCACAACCGTTTTCGTCGGCCCGGACGGCACGATCGGCGCGCGCTGGGCCGGCCTTCTTACCGGTGAACAGCTGACCGGTCTCATCGAACAGATCATGCCCCAGTGAGCGGCCTGATGAAGGTAACGCTGTTCAGCAAACACGACTGCCAGCTTTGCGACGCATTGAAGTATGAACTGCTCGACCTGCAGGTCGAGTACCGATTCGCCCTGGACGAGCAGTTCGTAGAGGAGGGCCCGTCCTGCGGTGAGGACGAGAAAATGCTTGTTCCGTATGTGGATATCGAACGGCCGAACGGGTCGACGGTGCGACTTGACTTCCCAGTCAAGCAGCCCGAACTCCGCCGCGCCATCCACGCCGAAATGGGACGGCAGTCCGGCACGGGGACGTGAGCCGTTCAATGGAAACGCAGAGCCGCCAGCCGCCGCAGGACCGAGTACAGACGGAGTTCGCCCGCCGCATTGACGGCGTCGTCATCTGGATCGCACGACACTGGCTGGCCCTCTTCAACTCGGTGGTAGGGGTCTACCTGCTCTTGCCGGTCGTGGCTCCGGCGCTCGCCAGCGCCGGTCTGACCGCGCAGGCCTCACTGATCTACTCGGCTTATTCTGTCACCTGCCACCAATTGCCGGACCGCAGTTACTTCCTGTTCGGCGAGCGGCCGTTGTATAGCCTGTCAGCATTGCAGGCCGAGGGCCTGGAAGAGGACGCCGGCCTGTTTCAGCGACGGCGGTTCCGCGGCAACGAGGTCAGCGGTTACAAGATCGCGATCTGCCAGCGGGACGTAGCCATCTACGGCTCGGTCGTGCTGGCCGGTCTGCTCTTCGGGCTGCTACGCGGCCGGCTGCGGGCGCCCAGCCTTAAGGTCTACCTGCTCCTCCTTGTCCCCATGGCCCTGGACGGTTTGAGCCAGCTCTTCGGCCTGCGCGAGAGCAACTGGTGGCTCCGCACGGTGACCGGCGGCCTCTTCGGAGGCGCCTCGGTCTGGCTGGCCTACCCCTACCTGGATGCGGCGATGCGCGATGTGATTCGTGCCGAGGAGATGCTTGCGCGGTAGCGCGCCTATGGCCGGTCGCCGGAAACGGGTCGGCCGGGGTCTCTGCCGACGATCGCAACCAATTGTTCAACCAGCGGAGGCATTTCTTACTTGACAGTGTCCCACATTCTGGTCAAGTTTATTGCGTCGTAGCCGTGAACCACCCGGTTCCTCATTCCGATGATCTCCGCCCAAGGGATTTCCGGATGCCGCTGCTGCATAGCTGGTGAAACTCTTCTGGCAGCTTCTCCGACGATTCCAGCTAGCCTCTCGAGCGCAAGCCGCAACGTTCTATCGTCCGCCAGTTCGACTGCGCTCGTCTCGCCAAGCAGTTCGATTGCTTCCTCGGAGTAGACCAGCATATCTACTAAGCTGACCCGATCATCCCGCTTGGTCATACACGGCCTCCGCTGATCCAAGAAT
>DAOUHX010000107.1:0-24138 GCA_034428395.1 Caldilineaceae bacterium | reverse complement strand
CGTGGCCGAACCCGTGATGGTGAAGCCGTCGGGATAGCCGGCCTCCGCCAGCAGCGCCTTCGCCTTCTCCGGGTCGTAAGGATAGCTCTGCACGTCCGGGTTGTAGCCGAAGCCGCCCGGCGCCACGATTTGGCACTCCAGCTTCGTGCCGTATCCGCCCGCAATCGTGTTGTACATGCCGTCCAGGTCGAGCGCATACAGCATCGCCTGGCGTACGCGCACGTCCGACAACTGCTCGTTGCGGCCGTAGATGTTCAGGCCGACATACATGCTCTGCATGCTGTCGCCGGCGTAAAGCTCGAAGCCTTCGGCAGTCAGGCTATCGACCTGGTCCGGGGGCACGTGCGCAGCGATGTGGATCTCACCGCTCTGCAGCGCCGCCACCCGTACCGCCGCCTCCGGCATGTGGCGGAACGTCACCTTCTCGATCACCGGCACGCCCTCCGGGTGCGCCTCCCAGCGCTCCAGCGTAATGTAGCTGTCCCGCTGCCACGACGAGAACTTGTACGGGCCCGTGCCGACCGGCTCCTCGATATAACCGTCCAGCCCGACCGCCTCCAGGTGGTCCGGCGCCAGCGGCATGTGGTTCGCAAACAGGTTCGCCCAGCGATCGATCGGCTCAATCAGCGTGAACTCCATCGTGTAGTCGTCGATCACCTCGTACGACTCGAAATCGTTCAGCTGGCGGAAGGACCAGGTGAACTTCTGCGGCTCCGCCGCAAGCAGCAGCTCGAAGCTCTTGGCCAGCCCAGGCGCCGTCAGCTTCTCACCGTTGTGGAACTCGATGCCCTCCGTGATCACGATGCGCACCGTCACGTCATCCACCAGCTCCATCGAATCGAGCAGCACCGGGTCGATCGCGCCCGTCTCCTCGTTCAGCTCGGCCAGCGTCTCGTACAGCAGCTTCGAGAAGATGCGTGACTGCAGCGAGGGCACCGTATTGCCGACCAGCGTCACAGGCAGCGCGCCCATGCCGATGATCATCTCCTCCGGGTAGCCCTCCTCGGCCATTTCGCCCATATCGTCGGCCGGCATCGCCGCACCGCCGCCCGTGTCGGCCGCAACACAGCCCGACATCACGAGCAGCGCCAGCAACGCCGCCAGAATCCAGACACGTGAATACCTTCGTCCAACCATTCTGTTCTCCTGTGCGTTTGTAAAGAGGTTGAGTTGAATATGGGTACAGTTCAGGTGAACTGCCTGCCGCCGTGGTAAAAAACAGTGCAAAGTCTACACGAACAGAGCGAAATATGCACATTTCGCGCCATCCGCGAACAGACAAAGCGCCCTGCCCCTCCCCACCCAATCGCGCGTCCAACCGCCGCCCGCCGTCCGAATCACGAATCACAAATCACGAATCACGGCCGTTCAGGGCGGTCGGGCCGTTCCGGCCCTCCCTTGTGCGGGGGGACACCCCCCGCAACGCCCCCCTGGTGTATGCCAGCGTGCGTGCTGCGTAGCCAGCTAACGTGTCAGCGACCGGGAGGTAATGCCACCGTGCCTGCGCGATTCCAGCCTGCCGCCGGCGCGCCGCGTGCCGACGCCACCAAGTGTGTGCGTCGGCAGTTCCGCCGTTTGAGTTTCGACGTTTCGAGTTCCGATTTACGGCCGTTCAAGCCGTTCCGGCCCTCCCTTGTGCGGGGGGACACCCCCCGCAACGCCCCCCTGGTGTATGCCAGCGTGTGTGCGCGTCCCCAGCTGCCGTGTCAGCGACCGGGAGGTAATGCCACCGTGCATGCGGGATTCGAGCTTGCCGTCGCCCCCAGCCTGCCGATGCAACCGTGCCTGCGCGATTCCAGCCTGCCGCCGACCCCACTGTGCGTGCGCGGCTCCCGCAGTTCGAATCACGAATCACGAGTCACGAATCACGGCCGTTCAGGCCCTCCCTTGTGCGGGGGGACACCCCCCGCAACGCCCCCCTGTAGCTATGCCAGCGTGCGTGCGCGTAGCCAGCTAACGTGTCAGCGACCAGTACGTAATGCCACCGTGCGTGCGGGATTCGAGCTTGCCGCCGCCCCCAGCGTGCCGATGCCACCGTGCCTGCTCGATTCCAGCCTGCCGTCGACCCCACCGTGCGTGCGCGGCGCCCGCAGTTCGAATCACGAATCACGAGTCACGAATCACGGCCGTTCAGGCCGTTCCGGCCCTCCCTTGTGCGGGGGGACTCCCCCCGCAACGCCCCCCCTGAAACCACGTCAGCCAGGTGCGGGTTCTAAGGTAGCCCGGCGCGACCAGCGTCCCAGCGCGCCCCTCCAAATCATCGTCCGCCGCGGCCACAGTAGGGGCAGGCCTTGTGCCTGCCCTTCGCCTTTCTCGCAGCCGGTAAGCAGTTTCAGCCACCGTTGCATGAATTCCCCGCCGGACGATCCCACCCCTATTGAGGGCTGCACCCGCGGTCAATCTGCGGCAGGCAGATCGGTTCGAAACATGGTAGACTCTACCAAAATTGGTCCTACTGTCCAGATAGGTTGTATCGCTCCTTAGAAGGGAAGCCAGTCTATGTCGAATATTGTCAAGCACGTCGACCTAGCAACCGCAGACCTATTCGTAGGTGCGATCTATGAAGGTCAGCAAGGCGGGCAGTTGTCTGGAGAACCACTTTCTAAATTGCTCCCTGGGATAGGAAACTTAGGGGGTTTTCGACCATCGGGAAAAGGCGACAACAAGAAATTTGTCGTTCTTTGCACCAGTGGTGAAGAAAAGGAATGGCCAGACTGGCTAAACATGAAAACCGGTCAGTTCTTTTACTTCGGCGACAATAGAAAACCAGGCGTAGAACTTCACGATACGCCAAGGGGAGGAAATCGGATTCTGCGCCAAGCCTTCGAGCTGATCCACGCCGTGCCTCACCAACGCGAAAGCGTTTTTCCCTTCTTCGTCTTTCAAAAACATGCTACCCAAGTAAGTTCCAGGTCCTATCAGTTCAAGGGATTGGCTGTTCCAGGCGGTGACGATCTGCCTGAAACCATGGATCTGGTTGCCTTTTGGAAAACGATTGATGGGCAAAGGTCTTTGAACTACAGAGCCGTGTTTACCATTCTCGACGCCCCCCGCATAAGCCGGGCATGGATCGATGATCTCCGAGCTGGAAACGTTCCTTCAGGGCAAGCGCCCCCCGCCTGGCGGGAGTGGGTCAAAACTGGTAAGTATCGACCGCTTAGCGGTCAGCGCACGGACACTCGTCAGCCATCAAGGAGGAGCATCACAGTATCATAGTGAGGGTCTCAACACGTCAGTTTGTGAAAAATGGTTGGGGAAGACTGAACTTGGCCCCAAAAACTGGACCACAAGCAAAGGTGTAAATTGGAGCAATTCACCGAGCCTGTGGAGGGGCGAACATCCGAAGGAAAGACGTTTCAAAACTACCGTGCCACGTTTACGATGTTGGAAGTCCCTCGCATCAAGCGATTGGCTCGACGATCTCCAAGCTGGAAATGATCCTTCCGTGCATGCTCCTCCAGCTTGGCGCAAATGGGTCGAGACACGGCAGAATCAACCGCTTATCTTTTGAGCCCAATAGATTGACATTTGACAGGACTATCCGGGCTGTACTCCTACCGTCTGCAAGCAGTCGATGACAAAGCCGGCGGCCTGCTCGATCTTAGCGTCGCTCGTGAAGCGGCCCAAGCTGAAACGGATCCGGGAGTCGGACTGTGCGGGTGTGAGGCCGAGGGCGCGCGGCGATCAGGCGCATCGTCGCAGGCTTGACTGATTTGGCAAAAGCAACGCTCTCGATGAAAAAATTCTTGTCCAATGACTTATGGTTGCCACCAGCGCGATTGACTGTTCAGACGTCCTGGGCGCGCTGGGCCTCTTCGGTCGATGAGGACATTGGTTCGATAACACTTTCAAGGTTCAAGGTGATGTGGGCGTGGTGCCGGCTAAGCCATTGTTTTGCGCGCTCCATTTCTGGACATAGACTTTGCACAGTGAGCCAGAATTTCGCCGAATGGTCTGGGACAGCGAGATGCACCACCTCGTGCGTAACGAGGTATTGAAATACAAAATCTGGTGCAAGAATGAGGCGCCAGTTGAAGGACAGATTCTTGCGAGACGAGCAACTTCCCCATTTGGTTCGCTGGTCCATAACGTAAACCCTTCCGGGTTCCTGGTTAATTCGGGCTGTTAGTGAGGGAAGGTAGTCTAAAATTGCCAAACGCGCTTGCTTTCTCAGCCAATTTTCCAGACCGTGCACGACAGACGTTCGTGTCTCCGGACCGCGGTAAACGGCAATTTCCCTTTTGTTCCATCTAACGCGGTTGCCGAGGGCTTTTGTGTCGACGAATTCAACTCGCACCAAAGTGGGCTCGCCGCGAAATAGGATTTCACCACAATTTCGTCGTGGCAAAAGGGTCAGATGGCGAATACTCGCTACGCGGTTCAGCTGGGCGAAGATCCAACTCTCGTTTCGCCGAAGGAATGCCGACACATCTTCGTTGTTCGTGACGACTGGTTTTACGACCACTACACCACTAGGTCCAACTCGAATGCGTGTATGTCGGGCTGCCTTGGAAACTACCATTTCGTACTCGACGCGTTTGCCTCGAAGCAATATCTGCTGACGCGTTGATCTTTTCATCTGCTAGAATTCCCATCCGACTTGGCCAATTCTTCCACTGCTGGCTCTAGGAATGGAGGCCTGGAGGCCTGTTGATCAAATCCTAGCTGGTCGTAGGATGGATTCCACGACTCAGCCAGTAACGACTGTTCTACTCCCATTCGTCCACTAACCGAATTGCTCCATCCAGTTTCCAATAGTCTGTTCCGGCGGAGGTGGTCAACCATGTTGCGGGCGCAGGCGGCAATGTAGTCTTCGTCCTCGACAGAGGTATGGGCGCGCAGTATGGTGAATAGTTCGTATTCTCCAGGTTGGTTAAGGCCAAGCTGTTCAGGTTCCTTCCCAGCAGCGGCAGCCTCGCCAGCAATCTCCTCCAACTCCCTAAGTCGCCTGGCAGTATCTTTGTCACCGGACTCCTGTCGTTCTTTGATATTTTGGAGCCTCTCTCCCAACAGCCGGTATAGGAAGCTCAAATCGTCATCCGCCAATTCCGCGGTCAGCATTGCTTCGAGAGCAGCCGCCTTGTCGGCAGGAGTCGGAAGCTCGTCCAGTTTTGCCACATAATCCTGGTCGATTTTGAGGACCGGCAGTGCCTGCGCTATCTGGACAAACGTCGTATTCTCTTCGATAAGTTGCTTTGTCTTCGCCGACAGCTCCCCATATGTATCCCGGCTCCCGCGCTGGCGTCGACGGTAGGCGACGTAAATGCCACACAGCCAACCGTATTGGTAGCGATGCGGATACAGGCAAGGATCGGGAGAAACGGCTTCCCAGAGCCGTTCGAGGCTCTTGAAGTTCTGCTCGAAGTTCTTTGCGACCTCGGGCTCCCTTAGCCTCCGCAGAGCGGCCAGCAGACACCCCCTCGTTTCTTCTATGGCGATGTCCTTGAAGGTCTCCAAGCATCGGTCGACTTCGACTGGGACCGTCACGCGCAGCCTGTCCCAATCGATAAGCGACTCCTCGCGGATGCTTTCGTCAAAGTTAAGTGCCTTTTCAAGGTCGGCGAAAACTCCAAAGAAATCGACGACGATCCCCGTCCTTTTCTTCATCGATGGAAGCGGACGATTGGTTCGGGCGATAGCTTGTAGCAAGTTATGGTCGCGCAGTGGCTTGTCCAAATACATCACCTGCTCCACCGGCGCGTCGAACCCGGTCAAGAGACGGTCACACACAATGAGGATTTTGAGCGGTGGGCGCCATCGACGTCGATCGTCCCCATAGCGATCTCGGTTCCAGACCTCCCACTCCATCGGAGTCATCTTGAAGTAATCGATCAGATCGTCCTGCTTTGCTTTAGCATATTCGAAGCGCTGGATATCCGGTTCGCTGTTCTGCGCCGACGAGATAATCACTTCCGATATTTCCGGCTGGATTCCTCGTGCAAGCAATCTGCTGTCGAGAATGTCCTTATAGATCGCGCATGCCTTGCGGTCTACAGCGACTAGTTGGGCCTTGAATCCGCTCGGGTCAGGGTGGGTTAGGAAATGCTCCAACATCTTGTCGATTACGATTTCAACTCGGTCCGGATGCCTGGCCAGTTCCTTCCATCGGGACCGCTGCCGTTGGACGAAGTCCTTTGCTTCCTCATCCTCTAGTTCCATCTCCTCACAAATCTTCTCGAACCCGATGCTCAGTGGTTCCTCGTCAACTTTGATGGGCACAATGTCACGGATGTAATGAACTTCAAGTGTTGCTCCATCCCGGATAGAGCGGCGGATGCCGTAGTAGCTCAGATATCGCTCTTGAACCCCGTCCTTCAGTGGCCCAAAATCGCGATGGGTGTTTTGTAGGGTCCGATCGATAGGTGTCCCGGTAAAGCCAAAGCGGAAGGCGTTCTCAAGTTTGACGCGCATGGTAAGCGCGTAGCTCTCGCGGCTACCCCTGTTCGTGCCCGATTGTGAGCGGTGGCATTCGTCTACCAGGCTTACAATGTTGTCGTTGATCAGCGGAATAAGATCGTCCATCCGCTGAAACGATTGCAAAGTGGTCACCAGTGTCCCACGCCAATTGGTTTGTAGCTTTCGTTTGAGGTCCTCGACCCCAAGGGCTTTCTCAACGTTAGGATAATCGCAGGCTTCGAAGTCGTCCGAAAGTTGGGTCTTGAGGTCGCGTCGATCGACTACAATGAGCACTGTTGGGTTGTTCATCGTCGGATGCCGACGCAGTTTTTGTCCAGCAAACACCATGGTGAGCGACTTTCCGGATCCCTGTGTATGCCAAATGAGACCGGTTCGGTCTTGAGGGGAGACTGGCTTGCCTACTTGTGATACGGTCCGATCCACCAACGCGTTTACTGCTTCGAACTGATGATAACGGGCAATTTTTTTTGCAATCAAGCCCCTCTTTGTCTCGAAGACGACGAAGTGCTGCAGGAAGTCGAGCACGTGGGCTGGCTTCAGCCGGAAGAGACCCTTTACAGGTGTCTCCAGAGGGTCATCGGGATTGGCTGCCTCTGGTTCGTTCCACCAACTGTGATGGTCCGGATAGAGGCTTAGCCAGCGACCCCACATGTCGAGATGCCGGTCAATATCTTCCTTGGTCGCTTCGTGAAACAGTACTGTTCCGTAACGGAATTCCTCTTCGTCCGCCGCCACGCAGAAGACGTTGGGAGACAGCATCAGGGGCGCCTGCTGCTGATAGCGATGAAGCTGCCGCACGGCCTCGCGCCAATCCTTGCCACTAGTCAAGAAGCTCTTGTATTCGGCGATCACGAGAGGAATGCCGTTCACCATCAGTACCGTGTCGTCGCGGCACTGCTTGACGCCTTGCACCCGGTACTGGTTAGTCGCGGTGAAGTCGTTTAGATGCTGACGATCTTTCTCGAAAGCGATGAACTGAACGGTTCGAGCGTCCTCACCGGGTTGGAGCACAAGTTTGACGCCGTCTCGTAGCAGGTCAAGGGTCTCGCGATTGGAGGTTAGGCGGTCGAGATACCCAATTGCCTTGCGGAGCGCACTTATCGCTATGAGCGCCTGCGTATCGGACTCGACGTGCGGATTGATGCGAAGTACGGCTTCAATCAGCAGTTTTTCAACGAGCGGGTCTTCCAGTGGCCGTGCATACTCCGCCATATCCGCGTCGCTCCGATATGTCCACCCTAGCCCACCAACCCGATAACCAGCTTGGGGTTCCCCGCAAAGCCAGTTCAGAATCGGCTGCTCGACGTAACTGTATTCGCTCATGGCGCGGCCTACTCCGTTCTTTTGCGAACGCGGACTTTACCGGTCAATAGATCGTGAAAAAGTGATGCCTTCAGTTGCTCTATGGCCGCGCACTTGGCTACCGTTGCGTCTTCTGCTTGCTCCGCCGATCCAACAATATTGATGATTTCCAACTGTCGGCTATGTGGTGCCCTATAGAAATAACGTGGATAGAGGTCCTTGTTGTTGAGTTGTGGTACCCCCGAGTCTTCGACATAGCGCGAAAGATTCCTCCACTCAAGTTGTAACCGCAGAAATTCAGGGTGGATTCCAGCCTGGGCCTGAAGAGCCATAAGATTCGGATCAAGAGCGATTGGCACCGCAGTTGTCCGAACGCGATTCTTCATTATTGCAGCGCCTCGCTTTGCAATCACGACGGTACCAACCGGAAGGACTCTAAATGCCCCGTTCTCCTGTTTCCGAAATCCTACCTTAGTATGGAGAATCGCACGTCGATTGGCAGGATCGTTGAAGTCATCTACCTTCATGAACCAAGCATCTGGGGGCTCGTCATATTGAGGTAGTCTCAATGCGTCGACGTTTGTACATCCGCTCGCAACAATGGTAAAGGCTTGGCGGCCATTGATCATGTCCCAATTGAGCGGAATCCGGCCGGCGTGAGTGTCTTTCCAAGGGCCCTGACTTCCTGAGAATTCGAACGACGACTGAAGTAAAGCGCGAACCAGCTTCCGTGCATGGTCGGCAGCTTCGCGCGTCCTTTGCAGCGCAGTATCCACGGCGTCCAATATGCCGACGATAGCTGTCTGCTCTTCGAGAGGCGGAACAGGAATCACCATCTGATTGAAAAAGCTGAGGCTTAGGTTTTTGAGCTCAGTCGTGCCTTCAGCGGAGGCGCTCAGGTACGACTGTACTTGCTCTGTGGAAAGCCACCGGAAGAAGTAATCTGATCTTAGTTTACTATCAGGTCTGGGCTTTGCGCTGATCAAGAAAGAAGCAAATAGCAAGTCCGCGTCATAGTTTATAAGTTGGGCGTTTCCAATTCGACTTCTGTTTCCGTTTGACCCAACCATAACGATCCAGCCAGCCGAAACTCGTGCCTTCTCAACTTCATGGGGCTTCAGTCCCGACAGGAAGATAAGTTTGTCCAGTTCCAAGCGGTCCTGAATGTTTCTAATTCCGATCACAGGAAATCTGTTCGGCCCATGTGCAGAGTGCTCTTGATCCTTTGACCAAGATACCCCTCGCCTGAGTTCGACACTGCTCCGGACTGTCGTAGTATGCCAGTCGGCGGGATGAGACAGCGCATCAGTCGGTCGCATAGCCAATGTCCTGCAATATCGTAATGAGAGTCTTCTCCGCTTCAATCCTCGCCGACTCTGTCTCGCAGAGCTTTCGCAAGGCTTCCCGCACATCAATTCGCGGCTCAGGTTCGTAGGTGTCCACATACCGTGGAATATTGAGATTAAATTCGTTCTCCTTTATCTCATTCATGTCTACGACACGGGCGTGCTTATGCAACTCGCCTGGGTCGGAGTACATTGCAACCATTTCCTCTCCTACCGCTCTTACATCCACCCGATCATCTTCGGCGCTGCGGCGCGCCTTAGTGATGCGCTCGTCGCGCTCCGCGATTTTAGCCGCAACCTTTTCACGCTGCTTCAGGACACTAGCTTCCGCCTTCGCCGCCCTTTGTTTGTCCCGCTCCTTCTCGGCAGCACGTTGCTTTACTTGGGACTCTTGAAGTTCGGATTCTAGCGCAGAAAGCCTTTCGGCGTGTGTGCGAAACTCGGCTTCAATCCGACTGACTTCCTCAACCTCCCGCCTGGTAATTTCCTGGTGAATCCTCTCGCTCTGCTGTGCCACAAGGCTAGCCACTTTCGAAGCATCACCATAGGCGTGGTAGTGGACAAGCATTCGCATCACGTCCTGAGGGCGCAACTCGTTTTGGGCCGAAAGCTCACGATAGTGCCTAGCGGCATATATTAGCAGCACTTGGTCCTGGCGTTCGTTAGGACGCTGCTTACGCATAATCAGTAGACATGCTGGCACGGCGGCACCGTAGAAAACTTTAGGGGGAAGTGAAATCACGGCGTCGATAAGTCGAGTTTCAAGGAGTGCAAGGCGGATGAGATACTCGTCATCCGCCTTGCGCCGTCTGATTTTCGGATTACCCTTTGCATCAAGATCACCAGTCTCTTCTTCAATAGTCGGTTGACCGCGGAAGAGCACGCCCTGGGGACAGACAATACCGGCCCGCCCGTCGTCGGAGAGCGAGGCGAGGATGTGCAGAATAAACGCGTAGTCTCCATAGCCGGCGGGCGGTGCTCGAAAACCGGTGCCGCGGCCGAAGCGGCCATAAGAATCCTTGTAACCGTCCTTACCGAAAATCTCCTTCTTAAGTCGGGCCTTCTTATTTCTGTCGTCGGTCTGCTGATCCTGTCTCAGCCACCAGTAATCGTCTGAGAACGGGAAATTGGCCAGAACCAAAGAGAACTTCTGCACCTCTCCGTCTTGGAGAAACTGCGGATCAATAATAGTGCTGGAACCTGCGCGGATGTCGGCCTCTAGACCGTGAAGCACAGAGTTGATCTTGCCGATGGCGGCGTTGCTCCAGTTCATCTCCTGACCGAAATAGCGCGCATGGGTCGTAAGATGCCCGCATTCGAGTAAGTAGCCGGCAGCATGCACGAGCATGCCACCCGAGCCAGCGGTCGGGTCATAGATCGTATCGCCGAGACGAGGCTCTAGAATGCGCACAAGGGTGTCAACGACTTCCGGAGGCGTGAAGAATTCGCCTGCGTTGGCGCCGGCATCATCGGCGAACTTCTTGATCAGATACTCGTAGGCCCGGCCGAGCACATCGGAGGGAACGCTGCGGTTAGAGAGATCGTGCTCGTCAAAGTGCTGGATCAAAGCGTGGACGACTTCATTGGCAATAAGCGGCTTGCCGGACCCGTCGGGCGCAGGTTGGTTCCAGTCCACGGTGAAAACGCCCTTCAATTCGTGGTTCGCGTTGGCTACGGCCCGCATAGCACGAGTCAGTTCCTCGCCGATGTTTACCGATACATCCTTGATATCGCCCCAGCGAGAACCGTCTGGGATTTCGTAACGATGCTCGCCACGTCTGCGGAAAACCGCCTTCTGCGCCTCGGTGAACGCTCGGCCTTGCTGTTGTTCCAGTTCTGCTATGGCATCGTCGGCCTCCCACTCCCACTGATCGCAGAGTCGCTTGTAAAACATTAGTGAAAGAATGTAGTTCTTGTAGTCCTGCCCGGCTGTCTTACCGCGCAAAATGTTTGCCGCGCCCCAAAGGTGCGTTTCAAGTTGCTGCAGTGTGATTTTCATTATGCTTGACCGATTGGTGACCCGAAGGATTCAAAACTGAAGGATTGGTTAGGCCGCTTGCTCGTTAACACGAGCCGCTCCATTTGTCATCGGATGGTCTGTCATCCTTGCATTTCATTGATAGCTAACACAAAGCCATCATATGTTGACAAAGCCGATTTCACGCGCAAGCTCGCGACGTAGAAGAATGAATACCAATACCGGGGTGATGTCCAAGCGAAGTCACGGATGAAGTGCATGCATCCTACTCGTTTCTACCATATTGGTCAAGGCTTTTGGGGAGCAGCCACTGGAAAACTGCCACGGGGCAAGATCTGCGTTCTGTCAAACACTGACGTAGACAAATGCTGCGGAGACGTCCTGGCCCAATCTGGCCCCAGACTGTCAATGAAGGGAACTTAAAGTGTTTCCCTAATGGAACCAAGAATTTCTTCCCGACGAGAGTGCGGCCGAAATGCCCGTGAGTCCTATGTGCCCCCTTTTTAGGAAGTCGGGGTCTCAAAAGAGATCTACTTTAGATCCGTTGACGTTTGAAGGGTTCTGTCAAAATGGCGACAATAGTAGAATGTCTACCTATAAACTTGCCGACCATCAGTGGCAGAAACTGTACGCACTTTTGCAAGGACACCCTCGTGCCTATGCGGGGCAAGAGGAAAAGTGTCGCCGTTTCGTCGAAGCGGTTTACTGGATTCTGCGCACCGGCGCACAGTGGCGTGAACTGCCAGCCGACCTTGGTAAGTGGAACAGTGTATTCAAGCGCTACGCACGCTGGGAAGAGAACGGTGTCTGGGCCGACAGGTTCACACAGGTCGCCCACGACCCGGACATGGCAGCGGTCATGCCCGACAGTACAGCTGTACGCGCCCACATGCGCGCCGCGGGCGGGTCCAAAAAAGGGGGCACCAGCGCGAACAGTGCCTAGGTCGGAGCCGGGATGGCTTCAGCAGCAAAATCCATCTCCTCGTCGATGCGCTGGGCTTCCCCTTACAGTTCATCTTGACTGGTGGTGAACGCCACGACCTTTCCCAGGCTGAATCGTTGCTTGCACCTTTCCATTTCGACGTTGTCATTGCCGATAAAGGCTACAGTTCCGACCGGCTCCGAGAACTGCTCACAGCCAGACAGGTCGAGGTGGTCATCCCTTCTCGCCCCTATCGCAGGCAACCACGGGACTATGACCGAATCCGCTACCGAGAACGCAACATCGTCGAACGCTTCATCAACAGAATCAAGTGATATCGACGCATTTTCACCCGCTATGAAAAACTAGCTCGCCGCTTCATGGCTTTCCTGCACTTTGCCGCTACTCTCATATGGCTCGAACGAAATGTCAACGAGCCCTAGTAACCTGTCGCGGCTAGTGAATATGATCCGCATAAGACACTTCCTTTCTGGATTGTCGTGCTCTCGCATTATATGGTCATATGGTCATTCCAGTTTGGGTCAGTCATACGGTCATCTTCCGCTTCTGAAAAGACGACAACAAAGAACCATACTTCGCAAGCATCGAAAGTATATTGCAGGACTAAAGGACTGACAAGGTTTTTCGATCGTTCATTCAATCCGTTCTCAGAGGAGCCTCAGACTGTTGCGTCTAACACATGGGCATAAAGTGGGCACCCTGCAGCAAGCCGAACAAGACGGAATTGGTTCCTATCGCAATTTTTGGCAGGTCCAACTGCTGCGAACATTTCGAAATGAAGATTGAATACTGTTGTGTAATTGCTTCCCTTTCCGTTGATCTCGCCCCCTGTGAAATGCACACAAAAACTCCGAAATAGTAGACATTGTAGTCCCATTGGAGTACACTTGCTGCAGACGCGTTGCATTACAAGATTATCCTTCATCAATCCAAATGCGTCTGCTGTCCCGACAACTTCCCCCTACAAATCGGGCGCAGAAGCAACAGCCTCCCCCGACGTCCTACAATTCACTTAAACACGACGAAGGCAACACGGCAGTATTGTGTTCTTTTTGGCTTTCCTCGAACTGCCATGGACAAAGAATCGATCCTCCAGAAATTCGAATCGCTTAACATCTTTGGCAGAGGTGGAGTAAGAGCGCCTCACAAACCTCTGATGGTCATGCATGCCATCGGGGAGTTACTACGAGGAAAGGACCGCCTCCAGCCATATTCCGAAACAGACAAGAAACTCGCTGCTCTGTTGGGGGAATTTGGTCCGCCAAATTCAAGTCGAGGAACCCAATACCCGTTTTGGAGACTCCAGAATGACGGCGTATGGGAAGTGTCCGACGCCCACAAGATTCGCTTGTCCAGCAGCGGAGATGCCTTCAAGAGAGATCTTCTATTCTATGACGTTGCAGGAGGTTTCACGGAGGAGGTTGCCGGTTGCCTTCAGGCCAATCCTGAATTGGCTATCGCAATCGTCGAAAACTTGCTTAACGGCCATTTTACTGAAAGTTACCGAGAGGACATTTTACAGGCCGTCGGGATTGACTTGGATTCCGTGAAACAAGCCACGACCCAAATCGATGCCGGCCCTGCAAACAGATCCAAGCCCAAGAGTCATTCCAGGTTCCGGACCAATGTTCTCAAAGCCTACGAATATCAGTGTGCCGTATGCGGTTTCAACGTAAGGCTGGGGCAACGCTCAATCGCGTTGGAAGCCGCCCACATAAAATGGCGAATGGCGGGCGGTCCAAATGAGGAAGAGAATGGCTTAGCTCTCTGTACTCTTCACCATAAGCTTTTCGACCGGGGGGCGTTTACGATATCTAAGGATCTCGAAATCCTAGTCTCCGACGACGCCTACGGTACTGGCGGTTTCAGTGAATGGCTAATGCGTTTTCATGGCGGGAAACTGAGATTGCCGCAAAGACAAACGTACTTTCCCAGCGAAACATACACCCACTGGCACGCCAGGGAAGTTTTCAAAGGCGATCATCGAGAACTGTAAGAATTTACATCCCATGACGAAAGTCTGGACTGCCACCGAAATTGATGCCATCGTTAAGGACTATCTTGTCATGCTTGAACTTGAGCAGACAGGTAAAGCCTATAGTAAGACCGAGCACCGGCACGCTCTAATGGAGAAAATCGAGCGTACCAAGAAGTCAATCGAGTTCAAACATATGAATATCAGCGCAGTCATGGATGAACTTGGGCTTCCTTACATCAAAGGCTACACTCCCCTTAGAAACTATCAGAGAGCGCTATTCGAGGCCGTCGAAGCCCATCGAACTGAGAATCCTGGCCTCTTCGAATTTCTGACTTGCGAATCTGGAACGCTGCAGAAGCCAGAATGGCAGCCTGTTGCCTGCGAAAGTATTGTCTTTGACGAGACGCCGCCCCAGCATGAACCACAGGGAAAGGAAATCCCCGAGGCTATTGGTACCATAATTCGAAAGTTCGAGTTTCCGGCCGAGAGAGATGCGCGGAATAGGAATCTTGGAAAAGCCGGTGAAGAGCTCGTCTACGAATACGAGAGGAGCCGTCTCCAAACAGTCGGCCGAAAGGATCTTTCGGACCGCGTCCGCTGGGTCGCGAGAGACGACGGCGACGGTTACGGATACGACATTCTTTCCTTCCGCGGAAAAGGTAATGAAGCTGATCGAGAAATCTGGTTGGAGGTGAAGACGACTAACGGCTCTGCGGCGACCCCCTTCTATATCACTAGAAACGAGTTGCAGGTCTCTAAGCAACGGCCTGATGTATTTCGAATTTTCAGGCTATATGATTTCCGGATGCGGGCGAGCGCGTACTACCTGACACCACCTCTGGAGAAATACGTCTCGCTTACCCCGACCATCTTCAGGGCCTCCTTCTAGAAGTCGACAGTGCCCAAGGGTTCTGCAAAAACCAATTAGCTAACTTTGGCTTGTCTGTGCATGCATTTGCTGACGAAGACGCTAGGCCCGTCTTCAAGCTGTTGCCCTTTCCAGGCCCGAATCATGTTGGGATGAATCTCATGTTCACTGGACAACTGGCTAATCGACTCGCTGCCTTCAAGCGCCTGCAGCGCAATCCGAAACTTGTAGGCCGCCGAGTGTCGTCGCCGTTTCTTGACCATCGTTCTGCCCCTCCACAGGCTCGGTGAACTGCTCCATTGTATACCTTAGCTTGTGGTCCAGCTTTTGGGGCCAAGCTCACTTCCTTTCTTTTCTATTGGCTACTAAGGTATATAAGCCCCATCAGATTGCCTCAGCCGACCCTGTGAAAAACTCTAGTCTACTTGAGCCAACTCTTTATCGACAGTTTGCGAAACACGCGCTGGAGACATGACCGAAAAGTCTTACGGTTTGAAGTCGATTCAATCATGCGTGCCCGCTCGTCTTCTGCATACTTGGAATGAAGAACTGGATCTATCCTTTCCGCCCAAATCACTTCACTGTTTCGTACGAAGTAGTGACTTCCGCAGCAAGAGTTGGCCCACACGGACCCACCCGTAGGACCTTTCAGGGACACCGACTTTCCATCGAAGTAAACGTGCCATCGGCTGGGGTGAAGGGACAGCACCGTGAGACTGCCGCAACCACCAGGGCAGCGTAGGTTAATCGTTCGATGCTTGTGGCTAATCCAGAGCTCGCCTTCTTTGATTGCGTCGAATTCGGGTAGCACCTCTGTAAAAATGGGACGGAGTTTCACGGGCGTCACTTCCAGTTATTCAGCCCTCTCGACGAATGCAAGGATGTTCAAGACGGAACTTATGGAGAAATGAACCGGACTTCGAAACATACTGCCCAGTGCGTCGCCTCCACTCCATCACGGCAAGCGCCGCCGCCAACGCGTTCACTTCCGGCAGTTGGACGTTGCGATAGCCCGGCAAATTGCCTTCGACTCTAGCATTGGGTATGGCGTCTTTCCACGCCGTAGAGCCTGCATCGTAGGCGCCAGTCGTTACGGCGCCTCCAATGATGTTTTTCTCTACTGATAGGCTTACGCCCGAATCAATGAAAGGAACCGCCGCCGCGTTGAGCGCGCTGTAGACGGCATCCTGACGCGAGGAATCGCCATCGGGCTGTTGATCAATACACACGAAAGCAAAGTCGATGGGATGATCTGACAGAAACTCGAGGAACGTGGACACGCCGTCTACTCGGACATTATGCGCGTGGATGCCTTCCCGTAGGGATTCGTACTTGGCGTGGTAGTAATCCACTTTGAGCATACTTCCTTTGTGTCTCGATTCAATCTCATCGGCGGTAGGCGCACCGGGCGCCCGCATGAAGTTGTGCCAGTCAACTTCGTCGGCATCCAAGAGATGGATTTCCTTCACGGGAGTCTTGACGACAAGATCCAGGACGTAAGAGCCCGTTCCCCCCAGGCCAATGATCGCAATCCGCTGATCACGGATGCGGTCCTGAACCGGGGCGATTGCCGCACGGGCCTCGAAGGTATTGGGTAAATAAAACGGGCTCCCCCTTGTCAGAGAAGCGGTATCGGAGTAGCCAGCCGCCGATATGGCGCCGACGATCTGTTTGGCATAGCGATGAATCAAGTCGCTCGCCGACTCATCCTCCTTCGGACTGCTTGAGCTACCTTTCTTGATGGAAATGTTCGACCAGGTTTTTCCATCGCCGTCGATATGATTTCCAATGGGGGTCCCATTCGCGTTGTACACCAGCCCGTCATGCTCTCCATCGAGGGTGATCCGTACCGCGTGGTCTGCCCCGCCAATCCGTGAATTCGGTTTCTTGCTGGCGGGGTCGTAGGACTTCTCAATTGTGCAAGTGCCTACAACCCCGTTTGCAAGGAGACAGGGAACGAGCTCAGCCCGGACACAGTCGGATGCGACGCTGACGTCAAATCCGGCCTGCTGACCGAACGCGGTGAGGCGGTCCTTACGAGACATGCTCAGGGTCGACCGAGAAGCTCGTGCCGTCCTTGACAAAGACGCCCTTGCCAGGAAGAAGAATGCCGTCTTCACCTTTCAAGTCGTCTTCGTAGTCTATGCCGGGCGTGCCGAGGATGTGCTTGTTTTCCGCCTTGTGCAGCTCGTTCCAAATCTCCACGATCTGTTCATAGGTCACGAGATCGCCCGGGACTTTGTACTCGCGACCGCTCACGTAGATCTGAGTGGCGCCTTTCATGTCATGTTCTTGCATCGAGATAGTTTGCGTCTTACCTTCTGCTGCCATCAGTAACTCTCCTTAGCTGAATTCGAGACCAAGTTGGCGTTCGCAACGGCCCGCAGTCTCGACATGCTCAAAAATCCGGCCAGCCCATTTCATAGTTTAGCTTATAAGCGTAATATTGTCAAGCGCCAGATTGAAGAGTTAGGAATCAGAGGGTGTGGTCGGTGTGAAAGAGGGGCAGATCGAGCCTAGCAGCTGGTTGGAGGCCGCTTCCAGTCGGGCCTATCTGAAGTTAATCCGGTGGCCTTTGTCCTTTCAATCTAGCAAATGGAACTGAAAGGATAAGAGGGCGAGTTCTTTCTGCTCGCCGTGCCAGGAGAAGCTGTTGTTTACGATTAATGTACAGTCTGAGCCGGTAGTACGCAGCTTCGTCCGATACGCAGAAACGTTCTGCGATTTCGGCCGGAGAGAGACCGTTGCCATATATGTTCTCAAGGGCCAATAGGCCTCTGGCTGGCATCAGTAAAGCGCTGGCAAACGCGTTGGCCTGCCATTCTGTGTCCCGATAAATCTCGTGGAAAACTATCCGTTTCCTTTGATGAAGTGCCGTTTGTTGAGCCAAAGGCATGTGAGCCAGGCGCACGAGCTGGTTCGTATGCAAAAGGCAATGTCCTAACTCATGAGCCAGGAAAAAACGACCACGCGGGTAGTCCCGTTCCAACCAATCGTACGTTTCGGCTGACGCAAAAATCTCAATTTCTTGGCGGTTTCTGTTGTACTTCGTGAAACCTTCTGAGTTCTTGAGCTCAATCACGTTGCCACGGATGGGAATAGCCTGGCCCTTCCTGCCCCGGGCGGTAATGTCGAGCCCCTCAAAAAGCCGCAAAGCATTAATTGGTGCAGTTGGAGGGAGTTCAAGCTGCTTGCGAACATTGGTAGCGACGATCTCAAGTCTTCGATAGCTATAGCCGCGGTCGGCGCGGACCCCCGATGGTCTTCTAGGCATCGTCACTCACTCTACTATTTGGAATCTTCCAAAATCTTCTTGATCTTATTGAGCTGGTCGTTTGTTATGCCGCCTCGGGCAAGGCCGCTGACAAGGTCTCTTACAACGGAGGCCTCAAGCGGCTCGGCCTTAGTGAAGTCGTACTCGATGGCTCCCCGCTCGACAACTGCCGCGGCGATCAGTGGCGCCGGATCAGCGTTGACAAACTCCGCGATTTTGAGGATACGCTCATTGCTGAACGGTCTGCGGTTACCGCGCTCGACATCGGATACGTAGACCACCGAGACTCCTAACATGCCAGCCACGTCTCCTAGAGTCTTTCCGTCGTCGTGACGGGCCCTTCTAAGGACATCTCCGAATCGCTCTGGCATACCATTTGCCTCCTCTCCTTCTAAGTCTCAGTCTCTCCTCCTTTTTACTCGGCCGGTATGTCTGTTCATAGTTTAGCCATTTAGCTAATCCCTGTCAATGAGTCACATGATGAAGATGCAAGCAGAAGGAAGTGAGTTCTCGTTTGCTTTTTGGGCGAAGGCCCACGCCATGCACCCCTGATATATTCTCAAGGCAATTGCCCCACAGTCTAATCCACTGAATTCAACCAGCGCGCAATATTCATACAGTACAGTTCTACACAGATGACTGTCCAGCGCCAACCCACAGGAGGAGTAGTGCACTCAGGCCAAATCTTCCCCATCGCGACGCGCTATGTGCGTGCCGCAGCAAGCCGTCAGCCGCGCGACCACGCTTACTTCGGCCGGGGCCCTCGTCCTGCCGCTCACCTCGCAGAAGAGCCACACTCCCTGAGCCCGCCCCCCACGTTGGCCCTCACGCACCGCTCCAAAGCACCGGCCAGTAGTCCCCCTCAAACTTGTCCCCGTACCGCTTGCCCAGTCGCTCCATCTCCTGCGAACACTTATGATCGTCCGCCTTGTCCCCCGTCCTGCACCAGCGGCACTCGTCGGCCTGGATGTGAATCGCGATCGCGCGCCGGTGCTGCCGTTGCGCCAGGTTCGGCCCCGAGCCGTGCAGCGTCAGGCAGTGGTGGAAACTGACCCGCCCCGCCTCCAAATAGACCGGCGCCGTCTCGTACTTCTCCCCCTCCGGCATGTACTGCCGGATCACCCGCTCCTGCTCCTCCATGTCATAGCGCCCGAAATGGCTGTACGCCGCCTGCCAGCCCCACCTGTGGCTCCCTTTCACAAAGTGCATCGTCCCCAGCTCCGGGTTGACCTCTTGCAGCGGGATCCACGCGGTCAGCATCCGCGGCCTGTCGCTGCTGCGCCAGTAGTTGTAGTCCTGGTGCCAGGCCACGTTCGCGCTCACGCGGCCGCCGGCCGGCTTCATCAGGATCTGCTCGTGCCACAGGCGCACCGCCGCCGTCTCCAGCAGCTGCGCGGCCAAGCGCCCGATCTGCCGGTTGCGCACCGCCTCCGCCAGCACCGGGTTGCACCAGTGCGAATTGTCGACCTTGTGCAGCGCATACGGGTCGTCGCCCGGGCTCCAGAAACGGGCCATCGGCTCGCGCCCGGTCTCGTAGCGGCCCGCGTTGACCTCGTCCACCGCGTAGGCCAGCGCCTCCCGCTGCCCTGCGTCGAACAGCTGCGGCCCCAGCCAGTAGCCGTCCTCCTCAAAGCGGCATCGCGCCTCTTCGCTGATCCCGATCTCCGCCGCACTCATAATCTCCTCCTCATGAGCTGTTTCCAACTGCCCCTCTTCCGCCGCCGGCCTTAACCCTCCCGACCGGCCCCGCACCCCCGTGCAACCCCCCAGCATGCCCAGTTTCCCCCAAACCAGGGCAAATGACCAGCACATCCACGACACTGCACCCTACAACCGCCAACCGCAGCCGCGGCCCTGCCGCGCCGTCCCGTCCACCACCAAAGGAGACCGCCCGGTCCGCCCTCTCACCAACCAGTTTCTCCAGGATACCGCCCAAATACAGTGCCGCCTCCACCGGTCGGGGCAGCGCCAAGATTGGACTCGGTCAATTCGAGGAGGCGATAGCCGACTCTGATCAGGCTCTTCAACTGCAGCCCGAAGACCCCGACGTCTATAACAATCGGGGCATCGCGCAATCCGTGCTTGGTCGTTTCCGGGGGCCGACAGTCGACTTCGATCAGACCCTGCGGCTGGAGCCCGACGACGCCTATGACTACGACAGTCGCGGCTTTGCCTGGACCGGGCCCGGTCTATGCGGGGAGGCGCTTGCCGGCTTGCAAGGCCTTTTGGAACTGGCGAACGGGAAGAAGAACAGTGACCTCACAGCCGGCATTGAACAGTGGATTCAGGAATTCGAGCAAGAGTGAAGGTGGTCTGGCGCGCGGCGTCGCTGTAGTGAACCTGGTTCACGTAAGTGGCGAAGAGAGCGGGTTCTCTCCGAGTGACCCGATGAGCAGTGCCTGCAACCCGACTTCGCAGCCCTGCGATGCCGGCTTTCCGACCGGCTTAGAAAAAGTCCTATATCGCTATTGTCGTGTCTGTCTGCGGCGCAAACCCTTCCTCGCTGCGCGGCAGTTCGTATCTGTTGCCTATCTGGCTGAAACGTCCCCTCGCCGCGGCAGACGCCCGCGGCCGGCCGCCAACCCAGCCGCAATCCGGCCGTGGCCGGACTGCCGCCGGCGTTCACCATTCCCAGTGCGATGCCTCGTTATCCTGGTTGATGACGAAGATGTAGGGCTTCATCGAGCCGTCATGGCGGTTCAGATAGGTTGTGTTCACATGAACGACCTGCTCGGTGGACAAGTAGCTGATGACAACCGGCGCGCCCGATTTCGGGTTTGCGCCGCTGAACAGGACGATGTTGCCCGATCCCGGCGAGTGCATTTCAGTCAGTTTTTGCACCGGCGGGAGCAGCGGCCCGCTTGCGACGCCGTCGTCCCCGATGAAATGGAGGTTGAAGGCGCCGTCTGCGCCGACCGTAATATTAACTGGCGTGGCCTCGTGCCTGATGAGGCAGGTTGAACAGTTCAACCCACCAGTTGAAGAGTCCAGACGATTGATCGTGATATGAACGGTTGCGGAAGAATCGTTCCTATCACTATCAAAAACGCTGTAGACAAAGCTGTCGCTGCCGACAAAGTCCATGCGTGGCGTATAGGCGAAGGAGAGAAACGGCTGGAAGGCATTGTACGTGAAGGAACCGAAATCTCCGTTCTCCGGTCTTGTGAATTCAAAGCTGGCAAAGTCAGAGAGGGTATCATTGCCAAACACCTCGATCTCCACACCTTCATTTTGGGAGATGGTGACGTAGTCGTCGACCAAGATGTTTGGGGTCTGGGCGAAGACGGGCGCGGCGGCGGAGGCCAGCAGGGCAACGGCCAGAAAGAGGGCCAACACAACGGCGTGAAAAGGACGTGTGTTGCTATGGTACCGGTCTTTCAGGCGTAGGACGGTTTTTTTGTGATAAGAGGTTCGCATAGGTCTTCTTTTCTTGAATGGTTGATTAGAACTGTGAAGAGCGCTACAGGTTTTTTCACCTTTGTCAGGGGGCGTGCGTCGCGTTCGGCCTGTCAGGTCAAGGCGACGTCTGACAAAGAGCGTAACAGCGTAAGCGCGCCTGGGAAAGGTCAACGGCTCACTACTGTCGTATCGTTTTGCTAGGTGTATTTGAGCGTATCAAAGTTGCGGGCAGGGTGCAAGTCAGGAAGTCGACAGACAGGTCTGGCGCGATCGTGCCGGGCGCGTCACCGTTCTGGAGTCAGCGTAAATGCTCTTTTGCGACCTTCGCTGGCAGGTCAGTAGCGCACCGAAAAATGTCCTTACGATGCCCTCTAAGATGACTCTTGACCGCGCCGCCTCAGCCCGCCCGCGGCCGCAGAACGGTCCCATCCGCCGCCTGGCCCCTCACCAACCAATTTTCCCAAAAATCCTGCAAAAGCCGCGGAAATGCGCTACACTGTTCCTTACAAACGCCATTCGCGCCCGCGGCCCTGCCGCAACTCTACACTTTGCGATCAATGAAAACCGTCTGCCCATCCTACTTACATCCCCCCAACCATGCCCAGCGCACCGCCGCGCTTCCTGCCAAGTCATGCCGCATCCGTCTACTGTCCGCATTTCACAGAGAACCGCTTTTTCGTACGTCTCAGATCGTCCCGGATCGTCTGAGATCGTCTCAGATCGTCTGGGATCGTCCGAGCGCACCGCCGCCCATCGCCCGCCATTCCCGCAGATTTGCCGAAATGTTCGCTCGATTCCGTCCGCCAAACCGGCAAAAAAGCGCGTCAGAACGCGTCGTTTCGCGTCGAAGTACGCCCCGACGCGCCCGAGGCAAAAAACAGTGCTCGATTAGCCCGGACCATGCCGAAATCCACCCAACCTGACACGACCGAACATGCAAGCAGACAGTCAAGAAGAGGCCATCAATGCCCATCAAGAGCGCCTCGACATCCGTGGGAAGAATTTTTTTCCGTGCGACATTTGGGGACATTTGGGGACATTTGGGGACATATGTCCCACTCGCGCGCCCAGCGCCGCCCGGGAACGCACTGCCGGGCGCGTCCCGCAAATCTATGGCCGACTCGGAGCCACTTCACGCGACCGAACATGCACGCAAACAGTCAAAAAATGGCGACCAACGACAACCAAATAGGGACCGTACATCCACGAGAAAAACTTTTTTATTGGTCGACATTAGCCGACTTTGGTCGACTTTGGTCGACTTTTGTCGACCCAAACCGCCCGCCCGTAGCCGCACCGGCACCAGCCGCGCCTGGAACGCATACTGGCTGCCCAACTCGAACACCTCGCCGTTCACCCGCAGCAACAACCCATCGCCCCACGCCACCTGCAGCGTCGCCTACGTCACGCTCACCCGGTCCGGCACGGCCCGTTGCCGAAGGTTGAGGTCCATGAAATGCTCCGGTCATGTGCAAAGAGAGAGAGCGTGCACCCTGTTGGAATGGCTATTGTAGCTGGAGTATACTGCTCGCGCAGCGCACGACACGACAATGGCGAAAGAGCACCCGATGCGATAAGGATGTTGGACGATGACGGCTGGGAGTTGGTCAGGACCAAGGGGAGCCACCGTCAATACAGACATCCAACGAAAATAGGACGGGTGACGGTTGCGGGACATGGCAGAGATGACCTGAAGCCCAAAACCTGGAACAGTATTTTGAAGCAGGCTGGATTCCCAGGAGGGAACTGATGATGGGGCTTGCATATGCGGTCGTGATTGAGAAGGCGCCCGACAACTACTGCGCCTACGTGCCGGACCTTCCCGGCTGTGTGGCAACGGGTCAGACGCGCGAAGAGACCTGTCGCCGCATTACTGAAGCGATCGCCTTCCATATCGAAGGTCTGAAAGAGGACGGGCTACCGATTCCCGAACCGCAGTCATCTACAGCTATGGTGAAGGTGTAGGGAGGGGATGACAACGAGGGCGGCGTTCTATTGAACAAGACCGTTCCCTGCCAAGTCAGATTGTCTCCGTGTTCCTCCGTCCACAGTTCTCCGCTGTTTCCCTTTCACATCAGGAACCGCAGAGTACCTGCCGGCAACAGGGTCAGCCACATTATCTGACCGCGCCGTAACACCTTGGTCGCGGCGGCACGGAGTCCTACCTTGGCAAAGCAAAACAAGCGCACCAAAACAGCCGCATTCGGCGTCAGCGGGCGCCGCAGCCACGACGCCTCCGCCTACTACGCCCGGCGCATAAACGAAGAAAACGCTTCCACCGAAAGCGAGCCCGCCGCCTACGCCGAAAACCCCCTGCCCGCGCACCACGTAAACCAGGTCCTGCTCGATTCCTGCGTCGCACCCGCCAAAGGCAACCGCCTTCCGGCCCGCAGCGTCCATCTCATGGTCACCTCGCCGCCCTACGCCGTCGGCAAAGACTACGACGAGGACCTCTCCCTGGCCGAATACCGCGAACTGCTGCAGGGCGCCTGGAAAGAGACCCACCGCCTCCTCGTGCCCGGCGGCCGCGCCTGCATCAACGTCGCCAACATCGGCCGCAAACCCTACATCCCCCTCCACGCCTACATCATCCACGACATGGAGCGGCTCGGCTTCCTCATGCGCGGCGAAAT
>DAOUHX010000106.1:0-11564 GCA_034428395.1 Caldilineaceae bacterium | reverse complement strand
CAGCCAGCTCACTTCCAAAACGAGGGTGGCGCCGTTCTCAAAACGAACGAAGGCGGCGGCGTAGTCCTCGACGTCGAAGCTGGCGGGGATCAACCCCTCTTTCCAGGTGGCAAACGCGCCGGGAATGTGAGCCAGCCGCGCATCGGCAACGCCAGACACCGTCACCGGCTTCGGGTTGCCCATCAGCCACAAAGCCAGGTCGAGGATATGCACGCCGATGTCGATGCAGGGGCCGCCTCCGCTATGTTTTTTCTCGATGAACGTCGCCGTCGGGATCAGACCGTTGCGGCGCAGCATCCAGCCACGCGCATGGTAGACATCGCCCAGCGAACCGGTGTCGATCTCCGCCTTCATCGCCTGGGAAACGCCGGCGAAACGGAAATGCTGCGCGGTCATCAGCAGCTTATCGGCCTTGTCGCGCGCCGAAATCATCTGCTTGATCTCCTCGGGCGTCGGCGCCAGCGGTTTCTCGCAGATGACGTGCTTGCCCGCTTCGAGCGCGGCGATGGCGAGCGGTGCGTGGTACATGTTGGGCACGCAGAGATCGATGATGTCGATACTGGGGTCGGAGAACAGCTCGTCCGCGTTCGTCGTCAGCTTGGTGATATTATGGATCGCGCCCCACTGCTCAAGTGCCTCGCTGCTAATGTCACTGCCCGCGACAACCTCGGCCTCTTCGGACGCGGCCCAACCGGGCATGTGCGTGCGCGATATACCGCCGACGCCGACGAGGCCTACTTTCAACATGCTCATCACAGGTCCTTTCACATTTCCTTTCACATGCGCGTAGTTCACGTCCCCCTATTGTACGCAATGACAAAGTTGACGGGCAAAGTGGAGCGGCCGTTTTCGGCTTGTATCGGCCGGAAACAGTTGGTTGACAGGCGCGTTCTATGCGATAGTAGTCCAGACTGCGAGCATCGCCAGCAGCCGGAGGAGATCTCCCTTCCCCCTTGGCTGAAGAATCAGGAGTCAATTCGTGCCGGAAATGAAGTTGGACGTCCCGTCGACCCTTGTTGAACGTATAAGACGCCTGGCGGCTGAAGAAGATGAAACGCCGGAGGACATGGCGTTAATGCTGTTGCGCCGCGGCTATGATTTCGTCGTTACCGTTCCGGAAGTGCAGCCGGACCGCGGCCAGCGGCCGGGTGCGCGCAAGGACCCGCGTCTGAGCTGGTGGCGCGAGGCCAGGTTCGGGCTCTTCATCCACTGGGGGCTCTATTCGATACCCGCCGGCGTGTGGAACGGGCGCGAATGGCCCGGCATCGCCGAATGGCTGATGTACCGGGCCGAAATTCCCGTCCGGGAGTATGAAAAACTGGCTTCACAGTTCAATCCGGTCCGATTCAATGCCAGAGAGTGGGTCTCACTGGCAAAGCGCGCGGGTCAGAAATACCTCGTTATCACCTCTAAACATCATGACGGCTTCTGTCTCTTCGATTCGGCGGTCACGGACTTTGATATCGTCGACGCGACGCCGTTCCATCGGGATGTGCTGAAAGAGCTGGCAGACGAGTGCGCGGCGCAGGGGATCAAACTTGGCTTCTATTACTCGCAGACGCAAGACTGGCATCACCCGGACGGCGACGGAAACGACTGGGACTTCGATCCGGCGCAGAAAGATTTCGCGGCATATATCGAGACATATGTGAAGCCCCACGTACGCGAGCTTCTCACCAACTACGGGCCTGTCGCCATCATCTGGTTCGACACACCCAAGGGCATCTCCGAGCAGCAAAGCCAGTCGCTGCTGGAACTGTGCAACGAGCTGCAGCCGGACTGCCTCGTCTGCGGGCGATTGGGGAACGCGCTGGGCGACTACGCCACCGCGAGCGACAATCGCATCCCCGACTCGATTCTCGAACTTGACTGGGAGACGCCCGCAACGATAAACGACAGCTGGTCCTACAAACTGAACGATCACAACTGGAAATCGAGCGGCGATCTGATTCGCAAACTGGTTGACATTGTCAGCAAGGGAGGAAACTACCTGCTGAACGTCGGCCCCACGGCTGAGGGAACCATTCCGCAGCCAAGCGTTGACCGTCTTGAGGCGATGGGGAACTGGCTGTCCGTCAACGGCGAGGCGGTCTACGAAACGCAGGCGGGGCCGGTGCAGGGCCGGGCCGACTTGCGCACGACGCGCAAGAACGGGGTCGTCTATCTTCATGTCTTCGACTGGCCGCGGGACGGAGAGATTCGGGTCCCAAGTGTGACTGCGCGGGAGGCCCGGTTGCTGGCGGGAGGCGGGATGTTGCCGCTGCGCCAGCGTAACGGTGAGCTGGTCATCAGCGGACCGCTCAGCGCGCCCGACCCAGCTGTTACGGTAATCGAACTTTCCTGAACTGCAGTGGCGCTAGCTGGTGCCGAACTGGCGGTCGCCGGCGTCTCCCAGGCCGGGCCAGATGAAGCCGGGCGGGAAGCCGTCGGCGGCGTCATTGACGGTCGTCAGCCGTTCATCGACAGCTGCCACGTGCACATTGACATCGGGGTGCGAACCGTGGAGTGCGGCGATCCCTTCGGGTGCGGCCAGCAGGCCGACAAACTTGACCCGTGTGACACCGTGTCGTTTGAGGATGTCGACCGCAGCCACCGCGGAGCCGCCGGTCGCCAGCATTGGATCGAGGACGAAGCAGGTGTGAGTGGAGAGGTCGTCGGGAAGCTTGTTGTAGTAGATGACCGGTTGCAGCGTCTCCTCGTCGCGGTAGAAGCCCAGGTGCCAGACTTCGGCCTGGGGAATGAGACTGAGCATTCCGTCAACCATCCCCAGGCCGGCGCGCAGGATCGGAACCAGGCCGACCCGTTCTTCGAACTTGCTGCCGGTCGTGGCGGTGAGGGGCGTTTGAACTTCAACCGGCTGCGTGGCCAGGTCCGCGGTGGCTTCGTAGGCCAGGATCATCGCCAATTCAGCAACGATGGAGCGAAACTGGCGGAAGTCGGTCGTCCCGTCGCGCAACTGGGTAATCTTGTGTTCGACCAGCGGATGGGCGGAGACGATCAGATTGTCGGCCATTTCATACCCTGCAATCTTCCCTCACCAACGCGAAGGGGCCGCGCGCGGTGCACGGTTGCGGCGGTTGATCGATTCAACCTCCCGCTGGCAGTTCATACAAAGGGTCGCGTCGGGCTTGACCTCCAGACGCGCAGGGCTGATTTGCCCGCCACAGCGTTCACAGATGCCGTACTGCCCCATCTCAATCACGCGCAGGGCATGTTCGATGTCCTGCTGACGTCGCTCAAGCACGGCAATCAGGGCGGCCGTCTTCTCTCTTTCGACGATTTCAGTGTCGCCTTCGTCCAGTTCAACATCGACTTCACCCAGCATCAGATTGCGCAGGTGTTCCAACTCTTCGTTCACCTGTTCAAGGTTTGCCAGCAGCCGCTTGCTGTCCGATTTTGACTTCTTTGTCATGATGATTCCTTCTCATTCACAGAGATTACGCAAAATGTGGATGATGTTATAACAGTTTTTGCCCGTTCCGTCAAAGCAGTTGCGCGCGGCCGGCGCAAGATCACTTTACTCTGTTTCGATCCGGCCCTCCCTTTGGTATACTGAGTTTAGCACAATCGTTCTTGCAATTCCGATTGGATTCGAGCATGGTCGATGAACGCGGTATGACACAGAACAACGCCCGGCGCGAAGGCACGCTGGGCAGGCGTGAGGTCTCCGGGGAAAGGCAGGGCGAGGACGGTCGCGTCGACTATGCGCTCCGGCCCAAGAGCCTGGACGAAATGATCGGTCAGGAGAGGATGCGCGAGAAGATGCGCATTCTGGTGCAGGCCGCGCGCCAGCGCGGTGAGGCGCTCGATCATGTGCTTTTGTACGGTCCGCCTGGGCTGGGCAAGACCACCCTCAGCCATATCCTGGCGCACGAAATGCAGGGCAATCTCAAGCCGACGGCCGGACCTGCTATCGAAAAAGCCGGCGACCTGGCAGCAATCCTCACCAACCTGCGCAGTGGAGACATCCTGTTCATTGACGAAATCCACCGATTGGGCCGCGCGGTCGAGGAGATCCTTTACCCGGCGATGGAGGACTTTGTGCTCGACATCACGGTCGGCAGCGGACCCAGCGCGCGCAGTATCCGCCTGAAGCTGCCCCGTTTCACCGTCATCGGCGCGACCACGCGGCTTGCGCTGATGACCGCGCCTCTGCGCGCCCGTTTCGGCGTGGTTGAGCGTTTTGACTTCTACAGCCAGAACGCGTTGGAGACGATTATCACCCGCGCCGCAGAGATGCTGGAGACGCCCTTGGAGCACGACGGCGCGGCCGAGATCGCGCAGCGCTCAAGGGGAACGCCGCGGGTCGCGCTGCGGCTGCTGCGCCGCGTGCGTGACTATGCGCAGGTGCGGGCCGACGGCAGCATTTCCCATGCGCTGGCAGATGAAGCGCTGAAGGTCAATGAGATCGACCACCTGGGGCTCGACGATTTGGACCGGCGCGTACTGAACTCCATCGTCGGCAAATTCAGCGGCGGTCCGGTCGGGCTCGGAACCCTGGCGGCCAGCATCAGCGAGGAAGATGATACCATCATGGACGTGGTGGAGCCGTATCTGCTGCAGCTTGGCTTCCTGGAGCGTACGCCGCGCGGCCGTATGGCTACGAAGGCAGCCTACAAGCACATCGGCGCCGAGTTCCCAGAGTCGCCGGAGCAGCGGACTCTGTTCGGGGGTGGCGCGGAATGAGCGGCACCGATGGACAAGAGTCGTTTCGGACACAAGTCCCGCCGGGTCGGGGTAAGAACATGCCGCAGATATCAGATGCAGTACTCGATCAGATTGTGCGGAAGATCGTGGAAGAGGTGGATCCCGAACAGGTGATCCTCTTTGGTTCTCGTGCGCGGGGGGACGCGCGCGCTGGCTCGGACGTCGACCTGGTGGCGGTGGAGTCCGAACCGTTCGATCATCAGAGGAGCCGGCGCTTGCAGACGGCCCGTCTACACCGGTCTCTGGCCGGTTTCGGCGTTGCCAAAGACCTCTTGCTCTATAGCCGCGACGAGGTTGCGTACTGGCGGGACTCGCTGAACCATGTCTTGGCGCGGGCGCTGCGGGAAGGGCGAGTTCTCTATGAGCGACGTTAAGTGCGCCCGCATGTTGTTGGAGGCTTCGTCCTGCGATGTCGAAGCTCTGGGCGGCATGGCCGATGCCACTGTTTTTGCTGATGAGATCTTCGGATTCGACGTGCAGCAGGCAGCCGAGAAACTGCTCAAAGCGTGGCTCGCTCTGTTGGGCGATACGTACCCCTTGACGCACGATCTGGGCTTGCCTTTTGATCTCCTCAAGAACAGGGGCGCCGATGTATCGGGTTTTTCGGCGTTGACTGAGTACACGCCCTACGCTGTCCAGTTTCGTTACGAAGCAATCGGCCTTGACGCTGCGCCGATAAAACGGCAGGAAAGCCTGGCCTAGTGGACTCTTTGCTGGCACGGGTTCAACGGGAACTCAGAGGCGTGGAAGGGCGTTAGCCGAAGCTGGCGTTCACGCCACGGCTGCGTTATACATTCGCTCGATGTTCTGCCGGTGGATGGCGACGGCGGCGGCCGTGCGGCGATTTTCCGGCAATAGCGACTCTGCAATCTGCTCGGATCGGCTCCAGTAGGAGCCGTCCGCAGCCGCTTGCGAGACGGTACGCCGCAGGCCGTGGAAGTAGCTGACATCCGCGGCCAACCGCCCCATTACCTCGACTTTGTCCGCCGAGATGGAGCCGGTGCGCGGGATGTACAACTGCAGGCGGCGTCCTTTCACCAGGCGCGCCAGCAGGCGCAGGCTTTCGATCTCATCCTCGCCGTCCGAGCCCCGCCCCAACTGCGGCAGCGCCAGATCGCTGCCAAATGTGCCGCCGCAGATCACTCCCATCGCCGGGAAGAGGACAAGGTTCGCGTGTTTCTGCGAGTAGATGTCGAGCAGGTGCTGGCCGACGTTGATGTGCGCCACGCCGCCGGGCCGGGTCTGGACACTGGGCAGTCCGACATCGTGACTGGGGCCGGTGAAGAGAGCGGCAGTCTCTTCTGCCACGCCGAATCGGGCGCTGACGTCGGGTGGTGGGTCGATGATCAGCAGCCTGTCGGAAGCGCCGGGCAACTGCGCCAGAATGAAGAGCGAGTGGGAAGGGGGTTCGCCTTCGCTGTAGAGTTCGAACTGTTCGAAAAGCTGGGTGATTTTCATCAGCGGGGCGTCGGCGCAGATTCGAGGCGACCGCAGACACACGGCTCGTTCAGGCCGCCGGACTGCAACAGGACGGCCAGCGCCTGCACCACTGCCTCCAACTCCCAATGGTCCTCATCGCGGGCTGGTGGTGACGTGCGCTCGGCGCTGATCGCATCAACTGTGACAAGGCCGGCGAAGCAGAGGCCCATCTCCCTGGCGAGCGCTATCTCCGGCACCAGATTCTGGCCGAGGACGTCAGCCCCCCAGCTGCGGAACATGCGGGCCTCTGCCGCTGTCTCCCGCCGCGGACCGTCTACGCCGAGGTAGACCCCTCCGGGCGCCATCGGCAGGACGCGTGACAGCGCAGCAGTCATGAGCGGGCAGACTGGCGGACTCAGGCTGAAGCCGCCGATTCCTTCCTCATCCATAAAGGTCTGAGGCTGGTGGCGAGTAAAGTCGATGTAGTCGGCGATCAACATTGGGAAGCCCGGCCCCAACATCGGGTTGACCGCGACGGCGCTGTCCCAGGCGATTATCCGGCTTACGTTCAGCGTCCGTGCAGCCAGAAGCGTGGCCCTGGGATCTGTACGCGATGGCGAGCCGTAGTAGGGCTGGACCCAGACCGACGGACCGTGTGGCTGGCCGCGCCGCGCGAGCGGGCCCACCGGGCCGTGGGCGGTGTCCACCGTTCGCTCTTCGATAAGTGGGCCGACGGCCTCCAATGATTTTGGCGGCAGCGGAACGGCCAGAAGGAGCAGCAGTGGCTTCAACTGTTTCTCCAGCCTCTCTGTGATATAATGGCTCCACCCACCCCCGTTTTGCCGGAAAGGTATCCTGCGCAAAAGATAGCATCAGTTGCCAGCGTCAGCAAAACGGGTGGGCTAGGCAGGACTCTCGGCGACTCCGGGGAATGATCATGGGTGGACCGGTTCGCATTGCTCTGATCGGGGCCGGGGCATTTGCTCGCAAAGCGCATGCGCCCTCCCTGCTGGAGCTGGGAGACACGGTGCAGATCGCTGCTGTCTACAGCCGGACGCGCGCCTCGGCCCAGACCGTCGCGGATTCACTCCCCTATCCCGTCGAGGTCTACACAGAAGTCGACGCGCTGCTTTTCAATCGGAGCGTCGAGGCGGTTGATGTCGTACTCCCCGCGCCCTTGCTACCGGCGATGGTACTGAAGGCACTGGCCGCAGGAAAGCACGTCATCAGTGAAAAGCCGATCGCTTCAACGGTCGCGGAAGGGCAGGCGTTGATTGCCCGCAGCCGGACCTGCGGCGACCGCGTGTGGATGGTAGCCGAAAACTGGCGCTACGAGGAGGCCTTTCAGGTCGCGGCGGAAGCCATTCGCGCCGGTCGAATCGGGCAGCCACTTTCCTGCGACCTGTCGCTGCAGCTGCCGGTAATGCCCGACTCACCCTACATGCAGACGGCTTGGCGGCGCTCTGAAGAGTTTCCGGGCGGCTTCCTGCTGGATGGCGGCGTGCATCATGTGGCCGGTCTGCGCATGCTGCTGGGCGAAATCGAGAGCGTTTGTGCGCTGACCGCGTCGCATCGGGCCGACCTGCCGCCCGCGGACACGATGAGCGTAGCGTTGCGCTTTGCCAACGGCGTCGTTGGCACCTACATGATTACCTACGCGGCGGGCAGCGTACTGGGAAACGATGCCGTCCACATCGTCGGAAGCGAGGGCAGCCTGCGCGTCTCGCGCGGGGAACTGGTGCTGGAACGCGGCGGTAGGTGCGAGCGGCAGGAGTTCAACACATTTATCAGTGTGCGCGAGGAACTGGCCGCGTTCGCGGCCGCGGTGCGAGAGGGTGCTGCTCACCGCAATTCGCCGCGGGAGGCGTTGCAGGATTTGGCCGTTGTGGAGGCGATGCTGAAGTCCGCGCAGAAAGGGACTGTGCAAAGGGTCGGGCGGCCGGTTTGAACAAGGGACACAGACAGTACCAAGAGTGAGGAGGCAACGATGAGCGCATGTCTCTCTTGCAATTCGCAATTACCCGCAGGTGTGCGGTGGTGCCCGATCTGTCACACCAACGCGATAGACCCGCAATTTGGCAGGCTGGCATCCCCAGCAAGGCGCCTTTGCGCCTTCATTCTCGACTACCTAGTCGTAAGCATTGGATTGTTAGTCGTCTCAACTATCGGAGACTCCGCGATAGTAGCGATTATACTTGTAGCGTACGCTGTTTTCGCACTGGTTCTATTTGCAAGAGGCACAACGCCTGGAAAAATGCTACTTGGTACGTACGTGACCAGGGAAAATGGACAGCGGGCCGGCTTCTTCACCATGCTTTTTCGCGAAGTGATTGGCAAGTTTATCTCTTCGCTCGTCTTTGGGTTGGGATTCCTGTGGATCGTTTTAGATGGGGAGAATCAAGGTTGGCACGACAAATTTATGAGTACATATGTAGTTCGAGATTAACAGTGCAAATGCATTGGATGCCGTCAGAGGTACTCTGCCAGACTTGATTCACCCGCAATGAAGACAATCACTTCTTGAAGGGTTGCACCTTGCGATGGATTCCTGAATTTGCGGTTTCAAAGTTGCGCTGCGTACTCGAATCCATAGATTCCCGGCCAAGGAGGGATAGATGGACATACTAGGCATTGACATCGGCGGCAGCGGCATCAAGGGCGCGGTCGTCGACGCTGAGACCGGCGAGCTCTTGACCAAGCGCCGCCGCGTCGACACGCCGGAACCGTCCACGCCCCAAGCCGTGGCCGAAGTGGTGAACGGAATCGTCCATCATTTCAACTGGACGGGTCCGATGGGATGTACATTCCCGGCCGTGATTCGCAACGGTGTCATCTGCTCGGCTGCCAACGTAGACAGTTTATGGATCGGCACCGATGCGCCGGCGCTATTTGAGCGGGCCACGGGATGCCCGACCTCGATCATCAACGACGCCGACGCCGCGGGCATCGCCGAGATGGTCTTCGGCGCGGGCCGGGACCAGCCGGGCGTTGTCCTCCTTCTCACCTTGGGCACAGGCATCGGCTCGGCTTTGTTCATTGACGGACACCTGGCGCCCAATACCGAGTTCGGCCACATCGAGATCGACGGCGTCAACGCCGAAAGCCGCGCCGCCAACAGCGCCCGCAAACGGGAAGACTTGAACTGGGAGGCGTGGGGCGCCCGGCTTAACCGCTATTTCCAGACCGTGGAGTTTCTGCTTTCGCCGGACCTGTTCATTATTGGCGGAGGCGTCAGCAAGAGAGGTCACAAATACATCAAGTATATTGACGTGCGCGCGCCGATCGTCGTGGCACAGATGCGCAACCACGCCGGCCTGATAGGCGGGGCGATGGCGGCACACGCACTGATTCAGGGGGGCGCGGACGCCGAACTGGATCCCGCCATCCTCTACGTGCCGGAGTACGATTGAACGGGCTGCCGCGTCGCCCGAAAACTCGGCAGCGTCAAACCAATTTTGATGAGAGACTTCGAGGAGAAGAACAATCATGACACGAATGCACGAAGCAGCGGCGCTCGGTCAGTCGATCTGGCTGGATTTCATCCGCCGCTCCTTTCTGGACTCGGGCGAACTGAACGAGCTGGTCGCACAAGGGTTGCGCGGGGTTACGTCGAACCCGTCGATCTTCCAGAAGGCGATCACCGCCAGCACCGACTACGATGCCGCGGTCGAGCGGCTGGTCGATGAAGGCAGTTCGGTCAACGACATATACGAGACGCTCGCTATCCAGGACATTCGACGCGCCTGCGACATCTTGCAGCCGGTCTACCAGATCAGCGACGGCCTCGACGGCTACGTCAGCCTGGAGGTCAACCCGAAGCTGGCCTACGATACCGAGGGCACGGTGATGGAAGCCCGCCGCCTTTCGTCGATGGTTGACCGGGCCAATGTGATGATCAAAGTGCCGGCCACGCCGCAGGGCATCCCCGCGATCGAGACGCTTATTGGCGAGGGCATCAACGTAAACGTTACACTGATCTTCTCGCTGCAACAGTATGAAGACAGCGCGACTGCCTACGTTCACGGACTGGAGAAGCTGGCCGGGGCGCACGTTGACCTCAGCAGGGTGGCTTCGGTGGCTTCATTCTTCGTTAGCCGGGTGGATGGCAAGATTGATCCCAAATTGGAAGAAATCGGCAACAGCGCTCTCCTAGGCAAGATCGCCATCGCCAACGCCAGGAACGCGTATCATCGTTTCAGCGAGATTTTCAGCGGGCCCCGTTGGGAGAAGCTGGCTGCGCAAGGCGCGCGCGTCCAGCGCCCACTGTGGGGCAGCACCAGCACCAAGAACCCCGACTACCCCGACACGTTCTACGTGGACGCCCTGATCGGCCCGCACACCGTCAATACCGTTCCGCCTGAGACGCTGGAAGCCTTCCTAGAGCATGGTTGCGCGGCCCGCACTGTGGATACCGATATAGAAGAGACCCGCCGTCAATTGGCGCAGCTGACCGAACTCGGTATCGATCTGGACGAAATAACCGCCCAACTAATGCGCGAAGGCGTCGAGGCATTTGCCGACTCGTTCGATGAGCTGATGGCGGGAATTGGTGAAAAGGTGGCCGGCATTGCCGGTGTGGATGACCGCGAGCGCACAGATTTTTTTACGGTCCCCTCCGGAGCAAGGTAGAGGCCGCTCTGGAGGAGATTGACAGGGACCGAATCGTCGCCCGCATCTGGGCCAGAAGCCACACCGTGTGGGGCGACAGTCCGGACGAAATCGTCAACCGGCTTGGCTGGCTCGATGTTGCCGCCAGGATGGAAGAGGAACGCCACTGCATCGACGCCCTGCTGCTGGACATTCAACAGGAGGGCTACTTGCAGGCTGTCCTCCTGGGGATGGGAGGATCAAGTCTAGCGCCGGAGGTGTTCGCGCACACGTTTGGCGGCGGCCCGGTCCGGCTGCGCGTCTTGGACAGCACACACCCTGCGGCCGTCGAGAGCATGGCCAGCAGCGTGGACCTGGCGCGAACGCTCTTCATCGTCGCCACTAAATCCGGCACAACGGCTGAGACCCTTTCGCTCTTCAAATACTTCTACAACCGCGTCCAGGATGAACTCGGCGAGGCCGGATCAGGTGCACACTTCGTCGCCATTACCGACGCCGGCAGCGCGCTGGCCTCGCTGGGCAAGGCCTGCAACTTTCGCGCGGTCTTCTTGAACGACCCCGACATTGGCGGCCGTTACTCGGCCCTATCCCACTTCGGGCTGGCGCCGGCGGCCCTGGTCGGCGTAAATCTCCGCCGTCTGCTGCGCCGCGCCCGCGAGGCCATGAACGACTGCGGGCCGCATGTCACCGGCTCCGCCAACCCGGGCGCGCAGATCGGGGTCGTGATGGCGGAGATGGCGAAGGCAGGCCGCGACAAGCTGACGGTCATCGCCGACCGGGAGGTTGCTTCGTTCGCCGACTGGCTTGAGCAGCTGCTCGCCGAGAGCACG
>DAOUHX010000105.1:0-2460 GCA_034428395.1 Caldilineaceae bacterium | reverse complement strand
TAGCCTCGCTCCAGACGTGGGTCAGTTCAGAGATGTTCATGGAAACGACTCCTGTTCTTCCATTCGTTGTAGCAGCGAATCGGAACTGTTCAAGTCGATGCCGGGACGCATGCCCCTGCCTTTGACAGTTGTCAGCATTGCCCGCTTGTGTTCGGCCTGATGCGCGGGTCTTGCACGCCTCTCTGGCAACGCGTTCTCAACGGTTTGTGTTAGCGGTCTGGCCGAAGCGACTGCACCGCGCTCCACGCTTGCCAGCCGGTCTTCCTCCAACTCTTTCGCGGCATTCATAGGTCAAAGGATAGTATGCAGGGGCAACTATGTCAACAAATCAGCCGTACTCAGCCGCAATTGTGAAGCGCATGACGCGCCGCACCTGACCGGCGGGGGTTACGTCGCAAAAGCCGGCGCGGCGGAAGGTCTCGGGCGAGCCCATGTAGGTGTAGGAGGGCGAATCGGGGGCGACCGGATAGCCTTCGACGATGGCGGCTTTTTGGGACCGGGCGTAGTCGACGGCGGCCTTGAGCAGGGCGCAGGTCAGGCCCTGGCGGCGAAAACGGCGGTCGACGAAGAAGCAGGTCACGGCCCAGACGGCGGCGTCGTCGGTGCGGGGCAGGGTGCGTGACCGTTCGAGGGCGGCGTAGGACTCGCGGGGCGCCACAGAGCACCAGGCGACCGGCTCGCCTTCGTGGTATGCGAGGATGCCGACGGGTGCGCCTGTGCAGGCCAGGGCTTCGAGGGCGGCAATCCGCTGCTCCTTGCTGGAGCGGCGGAATTCTGCGCTCGTCATGCGCCAGCGCATACAGGAGCAGTAGCGAAACTTGCCGTGGCATTGCGAGAAGGCTGCCAGATCCGGCAGTCGCTGCGGCGTCACGCGATGGAACTGAAAGTTTGGTGTGTCCTGAATTTCCATTGTGCAGGTGCGGGTGAGGAACGGGCCTGCTGCCAAAATGGCGTTGCCTTCTGCCGGATTGTGGATGATAATGGACGGACTCTGCCGATACGGGCCAATCGATTCCTGCTCGCACAGCGTCTGTCCGGGCCGCAGTTCGCCTCTCTCGGCAACTTTTCGCAAGTAACGCCTCGCGTAAGCATTCATGTTACATCTGCCGCGCCGAATGCGGAGAATTGGACGCGGTCCGGGAAACGGCGTCTGTCCATTGTGTGACCGTAGACAGGCGCTCAAGGCGAATCATCCGGCGGCACAGGAACAGGGTCCTTTTGGGACGGAAGACGATGCGCATCGCAGTTGCGGGGATTAGCCACGAGTCGCTCAACTTTTCGCCTGTGACCGTTTCGCTGGAGGAGTTTCGCGTCTGGCGGGGCGAGGAGTTGCTGCAGGCGGACAGCCAGTTTGCGCCGTACGAGGCGGGGGTCTCCGGCAAAGGCAAATACAGTCCGAGCTATGCGACGCTGGCCGAGATGATGCAGGATCTGGGGGTTGAAGCAGCGCCGATTCTGCACGCGAACGCCCTGGCGCCGTCCGGCGTTGTGGAGGAGCGGGCCTATCTCCAGCTGCGCGATGAGATCGTGGCGGGGATCCGGCAGGCCGGCCACCTTGACGGCGTCTGCCTGATCCTGCACGGCGCGCTGCTGGTGGAGAACATCTGGAGCGGGGAGACCGACCTGGTGCGATCGATCAGGGCGGTTGTGGGTTACGACGTGCCGATCGCGGTGCGGCTTGACCTGCACGGAAACCTGACTGAAGAGTTTGCGAATAAGACGGATATCTGGACGGTCTATCGCACCGCGCCGCATCGCGACGCGGCACAGACGCTTGAGCGGGCGATGACGCTGCTGGTGCGCTCGATACGCGAGGGGTTGCGGCCGCGGCCGGCCTTTGTGCGCGTGCCGCTGCTGTTGCCGGGCGAGATCTCGACGACCGACGTGGAGCCGATGAAGTCGTTGCTGGCGCGCGTTGGCGAGATCGAACGGCAGGCGGGCATTCTGACGGCAGAGATTCTTGTCGGCTTTGCCTGGGCGGACGCGGCGCATGCGAGCAGCAGCGTCGCAGTGATCGCCGAGGACGAGGCGCACCTGCCGCGCGCGCGGCACGAGGTGAAGCGGCTGGCGCAGGCGATGTGGGACGAGCGGCACAACTTTACGTTCGACCAGGAGGTGGCGGCCTCGGCGGACGAAGCGATCGACCTGGCCCTTGCGGCGGAAGAGGGAACCGTTTTCATTGCCGATTCCGGTGACAACCCCACGGCCGGAACTCCGGGCGACGTGACGCATCTTTTGGCGCGTCTGCTTGCCAAGCAGACGCCGGACGCGATTTTTGCCGGGATTCCCGACGGGACGGCGGCGCGGGCCTGTTTCGAGCAGGGGGTCGGGGCGACGGTCAGCCTCAGGCTTGGCGGGAAGCTGGACAGCGAGCACGGCGGGCCGCTTGACGTTACGGGCGTTGTCGAGCACCTCTACCGGCCTGAAGGGGACGGGAAAGAGGCGGCCATTGCCACGCTG
>DAOUHX010000104.1:0-12103 GCA_034428395.1 Caldilineaceae bacterium | reverse complement strand
AGCCAACTCGCGCTCGATCTCTGCCTCTTCATCAACGGCCTGCCCGCCGCCACTTTCGAGCTCAAAAACAGCCTCACCAAGCAGACCGTCGAGGACGCGGTCGAGCAGTATCGCCGCGACCGCAACCCGGGCGAGCCCCTCTTCGCCCAGGGCCGCTGCCTCGCCCACTTCGCCGTCGACGACCACGAGGTCCGCTTCTGCACCCACCTGCAGGGCAAAGCATCCTGGTTCCTGCCCTTCAACCGCGGCTGGGACGACGGCGCCGGCAACCCGCCCAACCCGAACGGGCTCAAGACCGACTACCTCTGGCAAGAGACGCTCACCCGCGACAGCCTCACCAATATCATCGAGAACTACGCCCAGCGCATCGAAATCAAGGCCGTAAAAGGCGGCAAGAAAAGCAACCGCCAGATCTGGCCCCGCTACCACCAGCTCGACGTCGTGCGCAAGCTGCTGGCCGACGTCTCCGCCAACGGCGTCGGCGTACGTTACCTCATCCAGCACTCGGCCGGCAGCGGCAAGTCTAACTCGATCGCCTGGCTCGCCCACCAACTCATCGGCATCGAACGCGACAGCCGCCTGCTCCTCGATTCGGTCGTCGTCGTCACCGACCGCCGCCTCCTCGACCGCCAGATCCAGGACACGATCAAACAGTTCGCCCAGGTCGGCTCCATCGTCGGCCACGCCGAAAAATCAAAGGACCTGCGCCGCCTGCTCCAGGAAGGCAAGCGCATCATCATCACCACCGTCCAGAAGTTCCCCTTCATCCTCGACGACATCGGCGACGCGCCCAGGCACAACCGCTTCGGCATCATCATCGACGAAGCCCACTCCAGCCAGGGCGGACGCACCGCCGCCGCGCTCAACATGGCGCTGGGAGAGGCCGGCGCCGAGGCCGAGGAGGAGACCACCGAGGACGTCATCAACCGGCTCATGGAGGGCAGAAAGCTGCTGCCCAACGCCAGCTACTTCGCCTTCACCGCCACGCCCAAGAACAAGACACTCGAGATCTTCGGCACCCCCGATCCCCAGGGCGATGCCACCCGCCACCTCCCCTTCCACAGCTACACCATGAAACAGGCCATCCAGGAAGGCTTCATCATGGATGTGCTGGCCCACTACACCGCGGTCAACAGCTACTACCGCCTCGTCAAAACGGTCGAAGACGACCCCGAGTTCGACACCCGCCGCGCCGCCAGGAAGTTGCGCCGCTACGTCGAAAATCACGACCACGCCATCCGCCTCAAAGCGGAGATCATGGTCGACCACTTCCACGAACAGGTGCTCGCGCCCGGCAAGCTCGACGGACAGGCGCGCGCCATGGTCGTCACCGACAGCATCGAGCGCGCCATCCACTACTACCACGCCATCCGCGCCTACCTGCAGGAACGCAAGAGTCCCCACCAAGCCCTCGTCGCCTTCTCCGGCGAACCCGAATACAAGGGAGAGAAGGTCAGCGAGGCCAGTCTCAACGGCTTCCCCTCCAGCCGCATCGCCGACAACTTCCAGCAGGACCCCTACCGCTTCCTCGTCTGCGCCGACAAGTTCCAGACCGGCTACGACGAGCCGCTCTTGCACACGATGTACGTCGACAAGGTGCTCTCCGGCGTCAAGGCCGTGCAGACCCTCTCCCGCCTCAACCGCGCCCACACCAAGAAGCGCGATGTCTTCGTCCTCGACTTCAGCAACGACGTCGACACCATTCGCGACGCCTTCGAGCCCTACTACCGCACCACCATCCTCGCCGACGAGACCGACCCCAACAAGCTCCACGATCTCAAGGCCGCGCTCGACAACTACCAGGTCTACCGCTCGGAACAGATCGACCACTTTGTCACGCGCTACCTCGATGGCGCGCCCCGCGAGCATCTCGACCCGCTCCTCGACACCTGTGTCGCGCTCTACCTCGACGAGCTCGATGAAGACGACCAGGTCGACTTCAAGGGCAAGGCCAAGTCCTTCCTGCGCACCTACGAGTTTCTGGCCGCCATCCTGCCCTACACCAACGCCGCATGGGAGAAACTCTCCATCTTCCTCCACTTCCTCGTCCTCAAGCTGCCCGCGCCGGTCGACCCGGACATGGCACGCGGCATCCTTGAGGCGATCGACATGGACAGCTACCGCGCCGAAAAGCAGCAGGTCCGCAAGATCCAGCTCGCCGACGAAGACGCCGAAATCGGGCCGGTCCCCGTCGAGGACGGCGGCCACAAGCCGGAGCCCGAGCTCGAGCTGCTCTCCGCCATCATCCGCGACTTCAACGACCGCTTCGGCAACATCGGCTGGACCGACGAGGACAAGATCCAGCAGGTGATCACCGAGGAGCTGCCCCGCAAAGTGGCCGCCGACCAGGCCTACCAGAACGCCATCGCCAACTCCGACAAGCAGAACGCCCGCGTCGAGCACGACCGCGCCCTCGAACGCGCCATGACCGCCCTCCTCGCCGACCACACCGAGCTCTTCAAACAGTTCAGCGACAACGAGACCTTCCGACGCTGGCTGCAGGAGCAGATCTTCACCGCCACCTACACCAGAGGCGAACCCGTCGAAAGAGCCGCCTAGCAGCACCCCGACCCATCCCGCCCCTCCCCCCTGATCCCCAATCCAGTTGTCGAGTACCGTCGCACAGGGCATAATGTGTCCACGCCGGGCTGCCCATCTATTTCGACTTCTACAGCCATGGGAGACCACATCAAAGTCTCCACTGTCGCAAGCCGGCGGAAGAGCACTTCGTGCTCTGTTCAGAGTTGGCCGCATTCGCCTAAATTCACCTTGTTTTCCCATTTCGTGGTCTAACGACTGGGGCCAACCATAACCAACGACAATCATGACCAGCAGACGCCAGCAAATAACCCTGAAACCCGAAGTACTGCGCTGGGCGCGCGAACGGGCCGACCTCAGCCAGGAACGGCTTGCCGAGAAGATGAATGTGAAACCCGAACGCGTAAAAGAATGGGAAACCGCGGGTGAACTCAGCATCGCCCAGGCCGACAGGCTGGCTGCCAGGACCTATACACCGTTGGGCTACCTCTATCTGTCGAAACCGCCCAAAGAGCCGCTTCCCATTCGCGACTTTCGTACCCGCGGCGACGGCCCGCCGCGGCGTCCAAGCGTGAACCTGCTCGACACCGTCTACCAGATGCAACGCCGCCAAAACTGGATGCGCGACGACCTGATCCAAAACGGTGAACAACCGCTTCCTTTCGTCGGCACATTCAGCCGGGACGACAGCCACACCGAAGTGGCCGCAGCAATGCGCGCCACCCTGGACCTGAGCGCCGGCTGGGCCAAAAGGATATACACTTGGCAGGACGCCCTGCGTTTTCTGCGCAACAAGCTGGATGAGGTCGGTGTTCTCGTCGTTTTCAACGGCGTCGTCGGCAACAACACCAGCCGCCAACTCGACCCGTCTGAATTCCAGGGCTTCGCCCTTGTGGACGAATACGCCCCCCTCGTCTTTGTCAACAGCGCCGACTACATCGCCGCGCAGATCTTCACTCTCGCCCATGAGGTCGCCCACCTTTTCATCGGTGAGACCGGTCTGACCGCTTTCGACAGCTTGATACCCCCATACAACGAAACGGAACGGTTCTGCGACCGAGTGGCAGCGGAATTCCTCGTTCCTGAAATGGAGTTCGACGAGGCCTGGCCGAAAGTTCAAGACGCCGATAATCCTTTCGCGGCCATCGCCCGCCAATTCAAAGTGAGCACCATTGTTGCCGCCCGCCGCGCTCTTGACCTGAACAAGACAAGCCGGAGCGAATTCCTGGAATTCTACAAAGCCGTCATGCAACCTGTGAAAGGCGGGCGTCACACGGGAGAGGGAGGCCACTTCTGGAATATACAGAGATGGCGCATCGGCCCTCGCTTTGCCGGTGCGGTCGCGCGCGCGGCCAAAGAAGGACGGCTGTTGTATCGCGAGGCCTACAGCCTCACTGATCTGAGGGGCGACACCTTTGAACAGATGCCGGAAAAAATGGAGATTGCCCTCTGAGCCGTCAGCCTCCCCCGCTGTTCGTACTTGATTCGGATGTCCTCATGAGCGCATACCGTAATCATTACGCGCCAGATTTTTGTCCTGCGTTTTGGGACTGCATTCCCCTTTACTTTCATGCCGGACGTCTGATCAGCATTGACCATGTGTTCAACGAAATAAAAAACCCGGGCGATCTTGTTCAGTGGGCTCAAAACGCGCCAAGCGGCCTCTTTGCCTTCTCAGGGGAATTACCGGTCAGAGCAGCCTATACGACAATAATTGACTGGGTTCAAGACAGTTCGCAGTTCGAACCTGAAGCAAAAAGCAAGTTTGCCGCGGGAGCGGATGGGTGGCTGATTGCCTACGCCCAAACCCGTAACGGAGTCGTTGTTACGCAGGAAGTATCTGCTCCTGCCGCCAAGGGAAGGGTACCCATTCCCGACGTCTGCCGAGCGTTCAGCGTTGACTGCGTGAACACGTGGGAGATGCTGCGCCAGCTCAACGCTCGCTTCGTTTTGGACTCCTCAAGGTGACCACCGACCCCTCCAAACAGGGCCTCGAAGCCCTCACCTGCTCCGCGCTCACCGGCCACCTCCACAACCCATCCCGCGCCCACCGACCCACCGCCCGCTCCCGCACCGCCAGCCGTCACCTCAAACAACCCCGGCCCGACTCACCCCCCGCGCATCCGCCCTCGCCATCCGGTACCCGACACGCGGCTCAGTAAAAATATACGTTGGATTGTCCGCGTCGTCGCCCAGCCTGCGCCGCAGCGTGCTTATCGCCGTGCGCATCGGCCGCAGGTCGCCGTGACCGTCCACGCCCCAGATCTTCCTCAGCAGGTATTCGTAGGTCAACACCTGGCCGGCATTGCGCGCGAGCTCGACCAGCGTCCGGTACTCGATCGCAGTCAGCCGCACCCGCTCACCGCCAAGCGTCACCTGCCGTGTGATGAAGTCGACCACCAGCTCGCCCACAACGAACGGCTCCACCGGGTCGGGGCCGGTCCACTTGCGCAGAGCGCCCCGGATGCGCGCCGTCAGCTCGGTCGGCGAAAACGGCTTGACAACGTAATCGGCCGCGCCCATGTCGATCGCGCGCGCAATCAGCTGGTCCTGGCCGTAGGCCGACAGGAAGATAACCGGCACCTCGTCTACCGCCAGCAGCTCCTGCATCAGTTCGATGCCGTCGGTCCCCGGCAGCATCAGATCGAGAAGCGCCAGATGGGGTCTCCTCTCATACATGAGGACGGGCGCCTCCTGCGGGTCCCCGGTCACGATCGGCGTGTAGCCGGCCTTGGCCAGCGCGTCGCGCACGTACCTGAGCGCCTGCAGGTCGTCGTCCACCGCCAGGATGCGCACGCGTTCCTTCAGCGCCGCCGGCGCAGAGTGGGTTGAAGGTCGAGAAGGCCCGGCAGACGCGATCTTCCCAGGCTGTTCGACCGTCGGAACCGTGAAGGATACCGTCGTTCCCAGGCCCGGTCCGTCGCTCTCGGCCCAGATGCGGCCGCCGTGCGCCTCGACGATCCCCTTGCAGATCGCCAGGCCCAGGCCCGTGTCGCCGCCCTGGTCTTCGGCGTCGAGCCGCGAGAATTTCCTGAACAGGTGCGGCAGACTCGCAGCCGGGATGCCCTTGCCTCTGTCAGAGACTGAGACCACGACGAGAAGGCCTTCCCGTGACGCGCGCACACCGATTGGCAACCTGTCGGACGAGTGCCTGGCCGCGTTGGCCAGCAGGTTGCTCAGCACCTGGACGATGCGCAGCCGGTCGGCCATGATCCAGGGCAGGTCGGGTTCGAGGTCGATATGCAGTTCATGTTCGCCCCCGCCGCTGCGAAAAGCGCTGTCGGCCTCCTCCACAAGCGCCGCCGCTTCAGACGGCTTGGGGAAGACCGAAAGCATGCCCGACTCGATACGCGCCACGTCGAGAAGGTCGGCGATCAGTTCGCGCATGCGGTCGGCCTGCGTGTCGATGATCCGGTGAAACTGGTGCGTTTCAGAGGGATTGAGAGAGGCGGAAGGGTCCAGCAGCGTCGTGATCGAGCCCTTCACCGAAGTGAGCGGCGTGCGCAGCTCGTGGCTCACCATGGCCAGGAACTCTGCCCGCATCCGTTCCAACTCCTTCAGCGGCGCCATATCCTGCAGCGTCACGACGAAGGAGACGACGTCGCTGTCCTCCGAGCGGATCGGCGTGGCATTCATCAAGGCGGTCAAAGAACGACCGTCCGGCACAGATAGGACAATCTCCTCAGCGCGCACCGTCTCGCCGGTTCCGAGGGCCTGGGAAACAGAGACTTCCTCCAGGGAGAACTCCCAGCCACTGGCGCGCCGGACCTTCAAGACATTCAGGAGTTGCTCCAGCGGTTCGCCTGCCGTTCTCAGACCCTCGAAAAGTCTCGCCGTCTCGCGGTTGTAGGACACAAGCTCTCCCGTCTTGGCGTTGAATACCACAACGCCTACGGGCGAGGTGTTGACCAGTGTCTCCAGGTAGGTCCGGGTCTCCTGTTCCTCGCGGTAGCGGCGGGCGTTGGCGATGACCAGCGCGGCCTGGGACGCGAACACGACCAGGATCTCTTCGTCTTCACGCGTAAATTCCCGGCCTTCTCCTTTCTCGCCGACGTAGATGTGACCGGCCAGCTCGTTCAGATGTAGAATCGGTGCCATCAGAATGGCGAAAACGGGGCCTATCTCTACCGGTGGGGTGAACTCGGGAAGACCCAACGCCCTCACATAATTATGGAAATCCGCAACCCGCAGCGGCTGTGAGATCCTGCCCAGATGATCGAAGAACTTCAGGTGACGCGGCATGTTCCAGAACACCTGCGCCGCATCCGAGGTCACGCCGTGCGTGACGAAGTCCTGCACCTGCCCGGCATCGTTGAAAAGCGTGATCACACCGTACTTGGCCCCGGTCAACGCACACGCGCTGTCGAGAACGCCCGTCAGGACCGTGTCGAAGTCCAGACTCTCGTTGATGCGATGGCTCGCCTCGCTCAGCTTGGACAGACGTTCCCGCAGCGCCGCATTCTCCCGCGCCAGCTCTTCCGCTCGCATAGTCTCGCTGTCTCCTTATGAATCTCAACAGACACGACGCCTCCCTGCTTACGCACCGGCTGGAGGCGCCGCCGCATGCCGGTTCATTCCGGGGGCGTTGTGCCCGAACCGGTAAAAACTTACAAGAATTAATATTTAAATTTGCCTATTTCTCATAGCTATCTTACACAGGTTGGATATACTTGTGAAACGCCAGCTATTTCGCCTGAGATTCCCTCTCGGCGACTGGCGACTGAAACACCGGCCCGGCCAGCCTTCCGTGCGCCCCGTGCGTGTACCCGGCGAACTCCACAACCAAAGCATACGCCCATGCCGTGGAACGGAAGGCGGCCGGGTTCGCCTTCGCCCCGATTCATAACGACCCCCTGCGCCCGCCGGCTAAACGGTATACACCCTCCCCCTGATCCCCAATCCAGTTGCCGACTGCCGTCGCACGGGGCATAATGTGTCCACGCCGGGGGGAACCCGCCGTCATCAATAGGACGCGCCAAGCCCAGCGACCAACCGGCCGAGGTACACATGGCCCAACCCATCCTCCGCAAACTGACCCTGAAGCGTTTCCGCAGCCTGCCGGCCGCTGCCGTAGAGTTCGACAACCCCACCTTCCTCGTTGGGCAGAACGGCTCCGGCAAGAGCAACTTCGCCGACGCTTTCGCCTTCTTGGCCGAAGCCATGGCCTCCCCTCTGCAGGCCGTACTTGCCCGCCGCGGCGGTTTCTCCGCCATCGGCAACCGCGGCTCGGCCCGCGGACGCCCCTTTAACATGGGGCTCTCTGTCCTTTTGCAACATCTGGACAACGACACAGCCGAGGCGCGTTACGGATTCGAGCTCAGCCCACTGAGCGGCTACGGCTTCGAAATCCTGCGTGAACAATGTATCGTCGACCGGACCGACGGCTCGCGCGTCTGGTTCGACCGCTCGGGCCCCGACGCGGCCTGGCAGAGCAATGTTCGTTCCCTCGACCCGGTCCTGGAACCCAACGCCCTCGCCCTCCCTCTCATCGGCGGCGACACCCGCTTTCAGTCGATACTGCGCTTCCTCTCGCGCATGCAGATCTGCCACATTGAGCCCGCCGCCCTGCGGAATATGCAGGACCCCGACGAAGGCGTGCGGCTCTATCCCGATGGCCGCAACGCCGCCAGCGTCCTGCGCGAAATCCAACGCTCAGCCCCGGGCGATTGGCAGACAATCCTCGATCTTCTTGAGAAAATCGTACCCCGCACCGTCGGTGTGCAGCCCAAAAGGCACGGCAACAAACTGACACTGGAGTTTGCCCAGGATTGGGCGTTACGCGAACAGGTGAAGTTCGAAGCCTTCAACATGTCGGACGGCACGCTGCGCGTGCTGGGCTTGCTGGCTGCCGTCTACCAGCGCCCCTCCCCTTCGCTCCTCGCCATCGAAGAACCGGAAGCCACGATCCACCCCGGCGCGCTCGGCACCGTCCTCGACGTCCTCCGTCATGCCGGACGCGCGATGCAGGTGGTCGTGACCACACACAGCCCCGACATCCTCGACGCCGAGTGGATCGAAGACCGACACCTCCGCATCGCCCACTGGGAGGAGGGAAAGACCGAGATCTGTCCGGTCTCGCCCGCTGTGCGCCAGGCCCTGGCCGAGCATCTGATGGGCGCGGGCGAACTGCTGCGCGCCAACGCCTTGACCCCGGCCGAACTCTTCGCCCAAGACCCGCGCCAACCCGCACTCTTCCTCGAGGGCGATCTGAAGTGAAGATCCAGCCCATCGTTGAGGGCCATGGCGAAGTGAAGGCTGCGCCGGAACTCCTGCGCCGTCTGATCGCAGAAGCGCAACTTTGGAACGTGGAAGTTGGCCGGCCCATCCGCATGCCGCGCAGCCAATTGGTCCGCGAGACCGAGCTGAAGAGAGCCGTCAGGCTGGCGCTCCTGCAACCGGACTGCAGCGCCGTACTGGTCCTCTTTGATGGAAACTCGGACTGCCCCGCCGAACTGGGCCCGACCGTCCAGAACTGGGCCAAAACAGTAGCCGGGGACGTGCCCTGCGAGGTCGTCATCGCCCACCGCGAGTTTGAGGCCTGGTTCCTGGCCGCCATCGAGTCGTTGCGCGGCCGCCGCAGCATTCGAACCGACGCGCAGCCCCACCCGGACCCGGAAAGCCCGCGCGGCGCCAAGGCCCGCCTCGAAGAACGCATGCAGCCCGGCGCATCCTATCTTGAAACGACGGACCAGCCCGCCTTGACCGCGCTCTTCTCGTTGGCCGACGCCTATCGCCGCTCCCGCTCATTCCGCAAGCTGGCCTCTTCTTTCGCCCGGCTCGCACGCGCCATGGGGCAGAAGATCAACGAGTGGCCCCCCGCCCATTGGACCAAAGACCGCTAGCGATAGCGCCCGCACACGTCACCCACCCCACGTCGCGCCCCCCCCCCACCCCGCCAACCCACCAAAAAGCCCAAACCACAAACGAAAAACTACCCCATTCCTGCGGCAGCTCCCGAAAAGTGCTATGCTCCATTCACATATACGGACAAACTACCCGCACACACGTACACAACCGCTAATCCCTAGACGGCGACCATGTCGACCTGCACCGCAAAAGACTGCCGCAGACCCGCCCTTAAGGCACCCCCTGCGAGGGCCCGCCTGCCCAATTCCACCACCCAAAAGCAAATGGCCCACAAACCTGCTACTCTATAACCATGACCACCAACTGAGCGCCCAACCGCGCCCACCAATCCACCGTACCAAGGACCACCGCCCATGGCCATCTGCACCGAAAAGAACTGCAGCAAACCAGCCCAGAGCGCCGGCCTCTGCCTGCGCCACTGGTACCATAAGAAAGAGCAGGAACGCGCCGCCTGGCGCACCGACCCCACCCTCTGCTACCAGTGCGGCCAAAGACGCGACGACAACCGCAAAGCCTGCTCCGACTGCCGCGCCAAGGAAAACCGACGCCGCAAAAAACAGCGTGAAAAACAACGCGACGAACGGCGCGCAACCGCAAATCCAAAGGTCCGCGCCCAAATCCGGCAGAACCAGATGCAATCAGTCCGGGACGCCGAGCGGACTCTGGACGAACTCCGCTCCTTCAAGCTCCCCAAGCCATCGGCCGCGGCCGCGCCGGACCCCGCCAACCTGCTCTCCGCGTTCGCCGCCGCCCTCGACCCGTCCCAACAGGAGCAGGACCCGCCGCAGGACTCAGGCCCCCAACCTTGGGACCGCCGTCCAAGCGAAAGCCCCCAGGCCAATCGCGCCTTCCTCGTCTACCTCTACCTCGGCCTCGACAGGTCGCTCCAAAAGGCCTACCGCAGCTTCAAAGGATCCGACTCCGCCAAGCTGCCCGGCCGCTGGCGCACCTGGTGCGTCGACCATGAATGGGTCGCCCGCGCCGCCGCATACGACCGCCATCACAATCTGCGCCGCATGGAGAAAGCCCTTCAGGCAGAATCGGCCGCCATCGAAGAACGCAGGCGCGAACTCAACAAAGACCGGGCCATCCGCCGCGCCGCCGCTTCAGACGCCGGCCGCCGCGCCTACCGCCAGAACCAGCGCCGCTGGCACGACGAAGGCCGCCTCTGCCGCGGCCGCACCCGCACTGGTCGCCCCTGCAAACGCCCCGCCGTGCCCGGCGAGCACTTCTGCTACACGCACACCAGCCAGGCCCGGCAAAATCTCGCCCGCGGCCTCACTCTCTACTTCAAAGCCGGTCTGCACCCCACCGACGAGGACCTCCTCCAGCTGGACGTCAACCAAACGCCCATGCCGAAGCGAACGCCGCCGGACGCCGCTGCCCTCCTCTGGCTGCCCCTCGCCAAAGATGACCTGCCCGCACGGCTGCTCTACGCCGACGACTGTCCCGCCACGCTCCGGTCCGTGATTCGCGTCAACGCCCAAGACTTCACAGAGGCCGCCGGCCTTCGCTTCCAGATCGAGCCGCCGCGCCGCCACCTGCAAAACCAATGAGACCCGCCATGACCGCCGCTATCGAAACTACGCCGCCGCCGGCCCCCGCGCCCCGGAGAACAGATGTCACACCACGCCATATCCTGTCACGAAGACCGCCAATTGTGCCCAACAACGCGCCAATCCGCCCCGAGATTGCGCACTCTGTGCAAAAAAAAGACCGCAAACGACAGTTTGCGGCCACAAAACGACAACTTGCGCTTCCTGTCACGAAAGTCCGCCCCCACATCCTGTCACGAAGCGAAGAAGATTTTCTCAAATACCAGACCGTTCAAGGAAAAAATAGACCTTTCGATACCCTATCGATACCCTTCCCATCCCCCCATAAACGCCCCAACCCGTCCCCATCCGGCCCATTTTTGCGACACATCCGGCCCCATTCCCGCCCAACACAACGCCACCGCCGCCGCGCAGCCGCACGCCGTCACTGGCAACCGGCTACCGACCACTGGCCACTGCCGTTCCGTCCAACGGGGCAAGCCAAAGAGCCGCTATGAATAATGTCAGAGAAGGATGCAAAGAGTGGAAAACAGGACGAGCATCGTCTACCCGCCCGGACAAGACCTGCCGCCGCCGGATCTTCGAGGACAGCCGGAATGACGGCGTTAGTGCCAGCGTCGGTGTCAAAACCGGTGGCGGCCCGGCAGCGCGATCTACACGCCCAAAAACGGTCCCCGCCCGCTCAGTCCAGCCCGTAGAACGCCGCCGCGTTGTCGTGCAGCAGCTTGCGCTGCTCCGCCTCGCTGCGCGGGGCGATGATCTCCTTCAGCGCCTCCGCCCACGCCCGGTAGGTCGCCTCCGCGCCCAGCGTACACACTGGCCAGTCCCCGCCGAAGACGACCCGGTCCGGCCCGAAGCTGTCCAGGCAGTGGTTGACCGCCGGCGCCAGGTCCGCCGCGGTCCAGCCCGGCCGCGTGCGCGCGATGATGCCCGAAATCTTGCAGATCGTGTTCGGCAGCGCGGCCAGCGCCGCGATCCCGTCGCGCCACTGCTGCGGGTCGTGCCAGAACGGGTCGTCGCGGTCCCTGTGGTCCCCGATCGTCAAATTGAAATCGTCCTGGTCCCCGCTCTCCCCCGTCGCCGGCAGATTCCCGCTGATCAGATAAGGGTCGCCGTTGCCGCAATGGTCGAGCACAAAGCGC
>DAOUHX010000103.1:0-6068 GCA_034428395.1 Caldilineaceae bacterium | reverse complement strand
CGACACGCCAGCGTCCGCGGAGAGGGCCGCGCTGGTTGCGCTTTACGAGGCGACCGACGGCGCCAACTGGACGCAAAACGACAACTGGCTGAGCCCTGCGCCGGTCGCGGCCTGGTACGGCGTCGTAACTGACGCCAGCGGCCGCGTTACTGAGCTGAATCTCCCGGCGAACGGGTTGATCGGGCCGATTCCCGACCTGAGCGCAATCACCGGCCTGACGAAACTGGCCCTCCAGACCAACTGGTTGCGCGGCACGGTTCCCGACCTGAGCGCACTCACCAACTTGACATGGCTGGACCTCGGTCACAACAAGCTGCGCGGGCCGATTCCCGACCTGAGCGCACTCACCGGCCTCTCGAGGCTCTTCCTCGGCGTCAACGGGTTTACCGGGCCGCTCCCCGACCTGGGCGCACTCACCAACCTGAAGGAGGTTGACCTCGAGTCCAACCAGTTAAGCGGGCCGATTCCCGACCTGAGCCCGCTCACCAAACTGACAAGGCTGGACCTCGCTTCCAACCGGTTGATCGGGCCGATTCCCGACCTGGACGCACTCATCAGCCTGACCGAGCTGGACCTCGGCGGCAACCAGCTCAGCGGGCCCATCCCGGATATGAGCGCACTGGTCGACCTGATAAGCCTGTCCCTCGCAGGCAATCTATTATGCCAGCCTGAAGACACAGACGTGTCCAGTCTCAGTGAAATTGCGGCCGCCCACCTGCAGAGCCTGAATCTGCCCGCCTGCCCAGGCACCCGCGGCCCGCCACCGCCGCAGCCGGATCCGGGCGCGGTGGAGAGGGCCGCGCTGGTTGCCCTTTACGAGGCGACGGACGGCGCCAACTGGACGCACAGCGCCAACTGGCTGACCGCTGCGCCGGTCGCCGCCTGGTACGGCGTCGTCACCGACGCCAGCGGCCGTGTAACCGAACTGAATCTCCCTGCGAACCGGTTGATCGGGTCGATTCCCGACCTGAGCGCCCTCACCAGACTGAAGTATCTGGACCTCGGTTACAACCGGCTGAGCGGATTCATCCCGGATATGAGCGCACTGGTCGGCCTTTCCTGGTTCTCCCTCGATCACAACCAGCTGACCGGGCCGGTTCCGGATCTGAGCGCGCTCACCGGCCTCTCCAGGCTTTTCCTCGGCGCCAACGGGTTGACCGGTCCGGTTCCCGATCTGAGCACCCTCACCGGCCTGACGCATCTGGACCTCGGTCACAACCAGCTGACCGGTCCGGTTCCGGATCTGAGCGCTCTCGCCAGCCTCTCGTGGCTGGACCTCAGAGGCAATCTGTTATGCCTGCCCGAAGGAGCAGTGCTGTCTGGCGCGAATAGAGTTGCGGCCGTCCACCTGCAGAGGCTGAGTCTGCCCGCCTGCCAGGGCACGCGCGACCCGCCACCACCACCGCCGCCGGATCCGGGCGCCGCGGTGGAAAGAGACGCGCTGGTTGCCCTTTACGAGGCGACGGACGGCGCCAACTGGACGCACAACGACAACTGGCTGAGCGCTGCGCCGGTCGCGGCCTGGTACGGCGTCGTCACTGACGCCAGCGGCCGCGTAACTGAACTGAACCTCCCGGCGAACGGGTTAATCGGGGCGATTCCCGACCTGAGCGCCCTTACCAACCTGACGTATCTGGACCTTGGTTACAACCGGCTGAGCGGATTCATCCCCGATATGAGTGCACTGGTCGGCCTTTCCTGGCTCTCCCTCGATCACAACCAGTTGACCGGGCCGGTTCCGGATCTGAGCGCGCTCACCGGCCTCTCCCGGCTTTTCCTCGGCGCCAACGGGTTGACCGGGCCGGTTCCCGACCTGAGCACCCTCACCAGCCTGACGCATCTGGACCTCGGTTACAACCAGCTGACCGGGCCGGTTCCGGATCTGAGCGCGCTCACCAGCCTCTCGTGGCTGGACCTCAGAGGCAATCTGCTATGCCTGCCCGAAGAAGCAGTGCTGTCTGGCCCGAATAAAGTTGCGGCCGTCCACCTGGAGAGCCTGGATCTGCCGGCCTGTACAGCCGCCGCAGAGCCTGGCCGCCGCGAAGCTGTCCTGAGCGCATACCCGCACAGATCACCGTTCAGACAGCTGTCAACCGGCCCCTATTCTTTGAGCGTGCAAAGCCTGTTGGCAAGATAGTTCCCGGTGAGGAATGAAGTGGGCCCCAAAGACTGGACCGCAAGCTAAGGCGTATGATGGAGCAGTTCACCGAGCCTGTGCAGGGGTAGAACGAAGGTCAAGAGGCGGCGGCGCTAACTACGCCCTCGAAGGCCGGCGCGGCTGTGACTCTGATGAAAGCAGAGTGTGGCTCAAGGCAGAAGGTTGAATGGGCCGGACCACTGGTACGATGCCGCATCGGGAATCGCCGTAGTTGCCAGGCCTCGCTTGTAGTTGAAGTTGCGCTGCTTGGCACTGCTTGGGAGAAAAGTAGGTGAAATTCGCAACCGGTTTGGCCGGCTCAACCCCTAACCGTTCAATAAGACAGTTCGGCAAATACGCTGTGGTTGGCGGTATGGGGACGGTGTCCGATTTCGTAGTCACCGTCATTCTGATCGAGCTGAGCGGCGTAACTGTCTTGCTGGCCGGAGCGTGCGGGTTTGCAGTTGCGGTGGTTCAGAATTTCCTGCTGAACCGGTTGTGGACTTTCCCAGGTTCCGACCACTACAACACGCGTGGGCAGATGGTCAGGTTTGCTTTGGTCAGCTTGGTCGGACTTGCAATCCATCTGTTCCTGTTCTCTCTTATCGATAGGACGCTCACGCCACATTGGACGATATGGCTGGGATCGGCTGAAAGAGCGTTTGATTGGAGTTACAGATTTGCCAAGCTTTGCGCGATTTTTATAACGCTCATCTGGAACTACACGGCAAATCGCCTATGGACATTCAAATCACGCGAGCAGGCAGTCAGTTCGTAGGCCGCGACTACCCGGCTATCTCTCAGTGCGCGCAAGCGCCACCCACCCAATTCGGACTTCAGGTAACAAAAATGCTGAGATGTGGAACGGAGGGCACTTGGGCCTACGGCAATGTCTCTAGCCAACAGCTATGTCAGCAGGCATGACACAGCGCCTCAGTCGCGAACCGCGTTTAGTGGCTGTCTCGTCTTCTACAACGCATTTGGCGGCGGCCGCGACAGATAAAGAGTCTTCGTAGGCCAAGGAGTTGCGTCGCTCGCTTTTGACAGAGCTCAAAGTGTAACGAAACCAAACGTCATCCGCACTTCGATCTAACGCCACATCATCCTGAAACGCGTCTTCCCCCTGCCATTTTCCCTGTAGCAAGTTAGCCCCGATCCGACCCGCCCCAAACTTCGCCTGCTCGAAACTTCGCTTACTTTTCATGTCACCGCCTCAAAAATCAACCCCGCCAACCTGAACAGTTTTCGACACCACCTCTTTTACTCGACCTCCCGTCGGCGCAGCATTCCTCGCCGAATGACCCACTTCCTCCCACAGCCCAGGCAAAGTTCTCCGGCCCTCCACCCCCTTTTTGGACAAGTCTAAAACGACCGCAATTCCCAGCAGCCGTCATCCTGCCTTCTCCCCAGCGCCGGTTTCATCCATACATCAGACAACTCCCTTGCAAAACTGTACAAATTCTTTGCAATTGCCTGCCCTGACAAAACTTGGACAGTTGCCAATTTGAACAAAAGGCGGGCAATCCTGTCAATCTCCGACAACATACCCCTAGATATAGTGGTTGGTCGTCCAACACTTGCAGCCCTCCCTACTCCAGCCGCCGCTCCATCCCGCTTCACGACAGCCGCACTCGCAAGAACACGCGCCATCACCCCAGCCGCAGCCCTTCACCGTCAGCGCGCGCGGCGAAACTGCGCCGGCTTAGCCAAACGCGAGTCTCTTGCAGAAAGTTTTCTTTGGGTTCGGGCCCGGCCCCGGGGCCCTATTGGGGAGTCATCGGAGGTTGCAAACAGCTACGCGTGCTGCCAAGAATCAATCGTACTCAGTCCAACTCCTCATCATCCAAGTGCCCCGAGACCGCTAGCGGCGTGGCCGCGAGCAGCCCGCCGTCCACCGGCATCACGACACCCGAAATCCAGCGCGATTCATCACTGGCAAAGTAGAGCGCGGCGTAGGCAACGTCCCAGGCCGTACCTTCCGTTCCCAGCGGACAGATTTTGCGCCGCCTTTCCCGTTCCCGCTCAGGAAAACTGGCCACAAACGAAGCGTGGACGTGGCCCGGCGCGATACAGTTTGCCCGGATATTCTGACGCCCGTGGTGGACCGCGATCAGCTTCGTCAGCGTAACCAGGCCGCCCTTCGCCACCGAGTATGGGACATTTAGATACGCGCCGGCCAGCAGCCCGTCGATCGACGAGATGTTGATGATCGAGCCGCCGCCCCCGGCTGCCATAGGCGGCACCGCGTGCTTGCAGAGCAGCGACGGGCCCTTCAGATTGACGTCAAGTGCGAGATTCCATTCTTCTTCGTCGATTCCGGTCACCAGGCCGTTGCCGGGCGCACCGGCATTGTTGACCAGGACGTCGAGACTGCCGAAATGGTTTACACATTCCTCGGCAACCCGGCGGCAGTCCTCCTCCTCTGCCACATCCGCCACCACAATTGCGGCTGTTCCCCCGCCGCTCTCGATGATCTTCAGCGTCTCGGCCGCCCTTCCCTGGTCCAGGTCGGCCAGGATTACACCCGCACCCTGGCGTGCGAAGAGAACGGCCGTCGCCATCCCGATGCCCGGCGCGGGGCGCCCGCGCGAACCGGCGCCGGTGACGATCGCCGCTTTGCCCTCCAACCTATTTCCAAACGGGGGTAGCTCCGTCCGTTCACTCACTGTTAAGACGTACCTGAAAACGGGCTTCGCGGATAGGGGATGGAGAATGCCTCTGAGTTATTGCCTCTGGTCACTCGAATCTCTGATCGGATCAAGCCGGGTCGATCACTTCGCTGAGGTAGCGCGATTTGACGACCTCGACCACCTCATCCGGGTCGCGCCGCCACCAGTTGCGCTCGGAAAAAATCTCGACTTCCCGGTAGCCGCTGTAGCCGGTCGCTTCAACCAGCCGGCGAATGCGACGGATGTCGATCACGCCGTCGCCCATCATGCCGCGGTCCAGGCGCAGGTCCGTCGTGTCCATCAGCCAGTCGCAAACGTGGAAAGAGACAATACGTCCTGCAGCCCGCTCGATCTCCCGTTCCATGTCCGGGTCCCACCACAAGTGGTAGACATCCGCCACAATGCCCAGCTCCGGGCCGCCCCCCAGCTCTTCGATCCAGTCGTTGGCCTGCCCGAGCGTAGACAGGCACGAACGGAAAGCACAGATCATCGGGTGCAGTGGCTCCAGGGCCACGGTAACCTGAGCCTTCCTGGCGTACGGCAGCAGTTCGGCCAGCCCCTCCAGGCAACGGGAGCGGGCCGCGGGCAGGTCTTTCGAGCCCTCCGGCAGGCCGCCCGCGACGAAGACCATGCAATCGGCCTCGATCTCCGCCGCCTCGTCGACCGCCTGCCGCGTCGCCTCCAGGTTGGCCCGAAAGCGCGCCGGGTCGGAATCGGTCAGCAGGCCGCCGATGCAGTAACAGGTGGCCTCCACGTCGTGGGCGCGCAGCTGCCGCCTGGCTTCAGTCGCACCAATCTCCAGCAGCTTGTCGCGCAAAACGCCGATCGCATGGACGTCGTGGCGCGCGTACCCTTCGATCGCCTCGGAAAGCGACCACTGCTGCAGCGTCGTGAACTGGTTGATGGCGAGTCTGCTGAACTCTTCCATGGGCCGGAGCCCTGCCTCGGCAGATGTCGGTTTCAAATCGAGCCGCCCGCCGGCTCAGTAAGTCGCCCGCCCGCCCGTAACATCGAATACCGCGCCGGTCGAGAAGCTACAGGCGTCGCTGCACAGCCAGGCCACCATCTCGGCGTTGTCCTCGATCGTACCGAAACGGCCCATCGGGATCTTCGCCCTTAAGCCGGCGATGTACTCCGGCTTCATCTCCCCCAGAAGGTCGGTCTGCACCATCGCCGGGGCAACGCAGTTGACCATGATCCCGCTCTGCGCCAGCTCCTTGCCGAGGGACTTCGTCAGCGCGATCGCGCCCGCCTTGGCCGCC
>DAOUHX010000102.1:0-8189 GCA_034428395.1 Caldilineaceae bacterium | reverse complement strand
ATTACCGCGGGGGACGTCGTGGCGACCTGGAACCTGATTGCGCACCCGGCCACGACGCACCAGCGCGTGACGCTCTTCATGACCGGCGTTGTCGGCTTTGAGGACGTGTTCAACGGCAATGCGATGGAGATGCCGGGCGTAGTCGCGCTGGACGACAGCACGGTGCAGGTGACGCTTGATGGTCCCGACCCGCTATTCCACAAGAAGATCGCGACCAACCTGATCGGCCCGGTCAAGGCGTCGGTTGCGATCGGTGAGGACGGCTTCGAGGTGGCGGAGTGGTGGCACCCGAAGAACAACCCGGTGACAAGCGGCCCGTACATGCCCGAGTCGATGGACCTGAACAAGGGTGTCGTTTCGTTCGTGAAGAACCCGAATTTTTGGGTAGCTGAGCCGAAGATGGACGGTTTTTCGGTGACGTCGATTGAGGACCGCACGATTGTGACGACGATGATGGCGAACGGGGAGCTGGACCAGGGCTGGCCGCCGAACGACGCGGCATCGCAGGCGCTGCTTGGTTCGGAGTTCTTCGACTGCAAGCTGGGCGCGGGCATCGGCGGCTTCTTCCTGAACCCGACGATTGAGCCGACCAGCGACATCAACTTCCGCAAGGCGTTGATCCTGGCGGTCGACCAGGAGCAGATCTTCGCGCTGGAGAGCCCTGACGGCCGCGGTTGGGTGGCGACGGGTGAGCCGCTACGTGCGCTGCCGGGCAGCGACCCGAACTTCGAGCCGCACGGTTACGATCCGGATGCTGCGCAGGAGGCGATGGCTGCCTCGGCGTATGCTGACGCGGCTGACGTGCCGAAGATGATCATGGCGGGCGTGAGCAGCCCGGGCCTTGAGGTCTTGGCGCAGTACATGGCGGAGCAGTGGCGCCAGCTGTTCGGCATCGAGGCGATCGAGATGAGCCCGCAGTTCGACAGCTGGGAGGGGCCGGGCGCACCGGCGCTCTTCCGCGACGGCGCGGGCGTGCGCGTCCCGGATGCGGCGCTGATGCTGATGGGTTCGCTGCACTCTTCGTCGAACCTGGCGCGCAACATCATGGGCGGTTACAACGACCCCGAGGTCGACGCCTTGATCGAGGCTGCGGTGCAGAAGGCGGCTGACGATCCCGAGCGGATCGCGCTGGCGCAGCAGGCGCAGCAGATATTCCGCGACCAGTTCATGGTGATTCCGATTGGCACGGGCTGCGGCGGTTCGCCGAGCGGCAACTCGATGCCGTGGGTGTCGGGCGCGCGGCGCAATGCGGACGCTCAGTTCGTTGAGCCGTGGACGATCGACATCGATCTGGAAGCAATGAAGTAGTCGGTGGTGAACGGGAGAGGAGTGGGAGAGGGTAGTTTTCTTTTCTCGCTCCTCTCTTTTGGTTTGCGTGAGGAATCCCCGTGGGTAAGTACGTAGCGCAACGAATCGTCTACTGGATACCGGCCCTGATTCTATTGGCGCTCGCGGTGTACGCGATGGCCTTCTTTGGGGCGGGCGACCCGATCAAGCTGATGTTCCTGCGCGAAGAGGGCGACGTGACGTACGACGCGCAGCGGCTTGACGCGATCCGGCGCGAGAAGGGGCTGGACCGGCCTTTCCTGGTGCAGTTCGGCGAATACACCTGGCATCTGCTCCAGGGCGACTTGGGCATGTCGGTGATTTCGGGGCGCTCGGTGAACGACATGGTGGGCGCGACCGCGCCGGTTTCGTTCCAGATTGGGATCGCGACGGTTTTCCTGGTGGCTATATTCGGGATCCCGTTAGGGATCGTAGCCGGTCTGCATCACAACGAATGGCTCGACAATCTTATACTCGGCTCCGCGCTCTTTATCAGCGGGGTTCCGAGCTATGTCGTGGGGCCGATGCTGATGGTCTTCCTTGTGCTGGGGCTGGGGGTCATGAACGTGCCCTACGGGTGGGACGGCCTGTTCAGCACGAAGGCGATTCTGCCGCTATTCGTGATGGTATTCGGCTCGATCGCGATCATCATTCGCCAGACGCGGTCGGGCGTGCTCGAGGTGTTGTCGGAGGACTACGTGCGGACCGCGCGCGCCAAAGGAGTGCCGGAGTTCATGGTGATCATGCGCCACATGCTGAGGCCGGTGCTGACGCCGGTGGTAACGGTACTGGGGCAGATGCTGATCGGCATCGTGAACGGGGCGATCATCGTGGAGAAGGTGTTCGGCATTCCCGGCCTGGGGCGGCTTACGATCGACTTTACGTACGGCGTCGATTATCCCGTGATCGTGGCGATCACGCTGATTGGCGCGTTCCTGGTCATGGCGCTGAACCTCCTGGTCGACATCACGTATCCCCTATTGGACCCACGCGCGGCGCAGGCGATGACCGGCGTCGAGGAGTAGGGCAGTGCGGTGCGGCGGCGGGGGGATCCCAACATTCAGCGCGGCAGACGGTAGATTATGACGACCCAAGAGTTATCGGCGCCGGCCGACTTCAGTACGGTCGAGGCCAGCCGCTCCAACCTGTGGAAGGACGCGCTTGCGCGTCTAGCTGCGAACCGGCTTGCGGTCGTAGGCATTGTTCCGATTGTCCTTCTCTTTTTCATCGCTATATTCGGCCCCTACCTGACCCCGTACGATTTTCTGGCGCAGGACTTCACGGCGCGGCTGGCGTCGCCTTCGAGTGAGCACTGGCTGGGCACGGATGAACTGGGCCGTGACGTCTTTAGCCGAATACTTTACGGCGCGCGCACGGCGGTCTCCGTAGGTGTGATTTCGACGGTTATCAGCCTCGTGGTGGGCATCATCATGGGTTCGCTGGCGGGCTATCTGGGCGGGCGGGTCGACATGCTGGTGGTCTGGCTAACGGACGTTACGCGCTCGATGCCGGCGCTGCTGCTTGCAATTGTGATCAACCTGACCCTAAAGGTGCCGCTGGAAGCCTGGCTGGAGCAGATGTATCTGCAGACGAAGAACACATTCTTCCGGCAGACGATGTGGGTGGACCTGGTGCTTGTGTTCGGCGCGCTGGCGCTGATCCAGTGGCCGGGATACGCCCGACTGATCCGGGGCCAGATCCTTTCGATTCGCAGCCGCAACTACGTGCTTGCCGCGCGCGCGCTTGGCATGCCGACGAACCGCATCCTGACGCGCTATGTCATTCCCAATGCGATGGGGCCGCTGATTGTGGCGGTCAGCGCCGGGTTGGGCGGCGCGATGGTGCTGGAGTCGGCGTTCAGTTTTTTGGGTGTCGGCGTGCAGCTGCCGATCCCGAGCTGGGGGAAGATGATCAGCGACGGATTGCGGCTTTGGCAGACCCATTCTTACTTGCTGTTGGGTCCGGCGGTGATGATGGCCATTATCACAGTATCCTTTGCCTGGCTGGGCGACGGTCTGAATGACGCGTTGAATCCGCGTCAGTGGAAAGAGTAACGGCAGTGGATAGTGGATAGTGGATAGTGGGTAGTGGATAGTGGGATCGAGGGCCGGTTGAAAGAGTGCCGTAAGTGCTGCGGTTGAAGGCGTTATGTCAGAGCTTTTGGATGTCCAAGATTTGCAGACGCGGTTCAAGGTGCGCAAGGGATTTGTGTACGCGGTGAACGGGGTCTCCTTCCGGCTGGAGGAGGGGGAGACACTGGCGGTGGTCGGGGAGAGCGGCTGCGGCAAGAGCGTGACGATGCTGAGCCTGGTGCGGTTGCTGCCGCCGGCGGGCCGTATCGAGAGCGGGCAGGTGCTGCTGCGCGGCGACGATCTGCTAGAGCTTGACCAGCGGCAGCTGCGGGACGTACGCGGGGGCCAGGTCGGCATGATCTTTCAGGACCCGATGACCTCGCTCAACCCGTTCATCAACATCGGCACGCAGATGGCCGAGCCGCTGCTCTACCATCGCGGCATGAGCAAGAAGGATGCGCTTGCTCGCAGCGCGGAGCTGCTTGAGATGGTCGGGATTCCCGACGGCGAGGCACGGCTGCGCGAGTACCCGCACCAGTTTTCGGGTGGCATGCGGCAGCGGGTCATGATCGCGATGGCGATGTCGTGCGAGCCTTCGGTGCTGATTGCGGACGAGCCGACGACCGCGCTTGACGTGACGATCCAGGCGCAGATCGTGGAGCTGGTCAAGGAGCTGCGGGACCGGTCGGGCGTGGCCGTGATCTGGATCACGCACGATTTGAGCGTGGTGGCCGGGATCGCCGACCGTGTCATCGTGATGTACGCCGGCTACATTGTGGAAGAGGCGCCGGTTGACGCGCTGTTCGAGGACCCGCGCCATCCGTATACAGTCGGGCTCCTGGGGGCGCTGCCGAGCCTGGGCGGCGAATCGAGCACGCGGCTGACGACGATTGGCGGTGCGCCGCCGGACCTGGCCGAGCTTCCAACATTTTGTCCATTTCACACACGATGCCCGTTTGTGATTGAACGCTGCCGCAGCGAAAACCCGATGCTGGAGCCGGTCCCGGGCGCCAGCGACCGGGGCCATCGCGCGGCCTGCTGGGTCGACATTCGCGGTGTTACGGAACAGTCCGGCGGGACTGCAACCACGGAGCAGTGACAGACGGTATGCGCGGATGAGCCAGACTGACACGCTTGGCAATCGCCCGCTGGTGCGGGTAGAGAGCCTGACGAAACATTTCTCCGTTCGCATTGGCGCGTACGGCGAGACCAAGGCTACGGTCCATGCGCTCGACGACGTCTCGTTTACGGTGCAGCGGGGTGAGACGCTCGGGTTGGTGGGCGAGTCGGGCTGCGGCAAATCGACCGCGGGTCTGACGCTGCTCCAGCTGCATACACCGACGTCTGGCAAGGTCTTTTTTGAGGACACCGAGGTCACCGGGCTGGCCGACAAGGAGATGCGCCCGCTGCGTCAGAAGATGCAGATTATATTCCAGGACCCCTATTCGACGCTCAGCCCGCGCATGACGATTGGCAACGCCATCAGTGAACCGCTGTGGCTGCACAACCTGGCCAGCGAGCAGGGGACGCAGGAGCGCATCGCCGAACTGCTCGACAACGTGGGTTTGAATCCGGCCTTCGCCTTTCGCTACCCGCACGAGTTTTCCGGCGGCCAGCGCCAGCGGGTCTGTATCGCGCGTGCCCTGGCCTGCGAACCGGAGTTCATCGTCTGCGACGAGCCGATTTCGGCGCTGGACGTGTCGATCCAGGCGCAGATCATCAATTTGCTGCAGGACCTGCAGGAGTCGTATCACCTCACCTATCTCTTCATCGCGCATGACCTGGCCGTCGTGAGGCACATCAGCGACCGTGTGGCGGTCATGTACTTGGGCCGGGTGGTGGAGATGGCGCCAAAGGAGCGGCTGTTCGGCAACCCGCTGCATCCCTATACGCACGCACTTCTGGCGGCGGTGCCGGTGCCCAATCCGCGGCAGGAGCGGCAGCGCGAGCACTCGGTCATCCGCGGCAACGTGCCGAGCGCAATCAACCCTCCCAGCGGCTGCCGTTTCCATCCGCGCTGTCCGCTCGCGTTCGAGCCGTGCGATCACGTCGTACCTGAGTGGCGGGAGGTTGAATCGGGCCATTGGGTGGCGTGTCACGCGGTGTGAACGGCAGTTTCTAGTTTTTGGTTTTCAGTTTTCAGTAACTTCGAGAGGCTCGAAGGGGCGATCCGGTCGGCGGTGGGAGAGCAGGACGGAAGGGCGGCAGAGTTCCATTTGGTAGGGCAAGGAAATGGGAAAGATTCTGGCTGGGGATTACCAGGTCCTGGCGCGGTCTCCCGACCCGGACAACGTGTATACCGGCTCTCCTTGCCTGGCGCAGCTGCCGTCGGGCCGGTTGATTGCGAGCTATGAGTGGTTCCGCTCGCGGCCCCTGGTTGAGAAGATCCCCGACCAGCTTGAGATTCTCGTCAGCGACGACGGTGGCCGCGCGTGGCGCAAGACCGCGGTGCTGGACATCATCTGGCCGTCGCTGTTTGCCGTGGGCGAGGACCTTTACTGCATCGGCAACCGGCGCCTTAGCCGCGAGATCGTCATCGCGCGTTCGGTTGACGGCGGCGAAAGCTGGAGCAGTTCCTCCCAACTCTTCCCGGGACGACATCACAACGCGCCGACGAATGTGCTCTTCAAGGGCGGCTGGGTCTATCGAGCGTTCGAGACCTGTCCTGAAGGCGATGACGCGGTCGGGCGGAGCCAGTGGGAGTCGCTGGTGGTCGCCGGCGATACGACGCGGGACCTGCTCGAGCCCAGCGCGTGGCGGATGTCCAACCTGGTCCGTTTTCCCGGCGTGCCCGACGTTCTGAGCCAGCGGCGCTACCAAGCCAGCGCGGCGGACAAGGTGGTAGAGGACTGCTTCATCGAGGGCAATATCATCGACGTGCGCGGTGAGTTGCGGGTACTGCTGCGGACGATCATCGACGGCCACACGACGGGTGGGATGGCTTCGGTCTGCAGTTTGGAGGACGACGGCGAGAGGATGGCGTACCGTTTTGTCCAGTTCTACCCGATGCCGGGCGCGCAGTGCAAGTTCCACATTGTTCACGACGATGAAAGCGATCTTTTCTGGACAACGGTCTGTCTGCCGACCGACACATGGCAGGAGCGGGAGCCGCTGCGTGCGCGCGGCTTTGCCAGCCCGCCGGGCAACGAGCGCCGAATCCTGATGCTGATGTACAGCCTTGACGCGCTCAACTGGTTCCAGGCCGGCTGCGTGGCGATGAGCAGCAGCATTTTCGATGCTTTCAGCTATGCCTCGCAGCTGATCCGTGGCGACGAGCTGCTCGTGATTTCCCGCACCTCGCAGGGGGGGTATAATCAGCACGACACCAATCTTGTTACGCTGCACCGAATCGCGAACTTCAGGCAACTGGCGCTCGACTTGAAGCCGACGTACGGCAGGACGGCGCCTGCATCGTGAGCCTCTGGCGACCGAGCAGGCGAAAGACCTGGGATCCCAGGGAAACGGGAGGAGAGAAATGAAACTGGGCACATTCATGATGCCGCTTCATCCGCCGGAGAAGGACCGCACGCTCGGCTTCGAGGAGGATATCGAGTTCGTTGTGAAGGCGGACGAGTTGGGGTTCAGCGAGGCCTGGGTGGGCCAGCATCATACCCTGGCCTGGGAGCCGATTCCGTCGAACGACGTCTTTATTGCCAATGTGCTGCCGCGCACGAAGAACATCCGGCTGGGCAGCGGCGTCTCGATCGTGCCGCAGCATCACCCGGTCAACATCGCGGTACGGCTGGCCTACCTGGACCATCTCTCGCGCGGGCGCATCAACTGCGGCTTCGGCCAGGGCGGCGTGCCGACCGACTGGGAGCTTTTCGACCTGCCCGACCCGCAGACGCAGGGGCTGATGACGGTCGAGGGGATCGACATGATCCTCAAGCTGTGGCAGACGGACCCGCCATTCAACTTTGAAGGGGACTATCACCACATCAAGCTCGAGAACATCGACCCCGAATTCGGCATCGGTACGATTGTCCAGCCGTACCAGAAGCCGCACCCGCCGATCGCAATGAGCATCATTCGCGGCCGCTCGCGGGCGGCGTTCATGGCGGGGCAGCGCGGCTACATTCCGCTGAGCACGAACATTGTGCACGCGGCCACGCTGAATGAGCACTGGGACTCCTATTGCGCAGGCGCGGCTGACGCCGGGCGTCCGGAACCGGACCGGTCGATCTGGCGCGTATCGCGCAGCATCTACATTGACGAGTCGAACGACGCGGCCTGGGAGCGCGCTTACAACGGCGCGCTGGCGGCATCGTTCGCCTATCTGCGCAGGCTGGTGGCGGCGGCGGATATGATGAATGTTTTCAAGCACGATCCCGAAATGCCCGATGAGGATGTCACGCTGGAGTATATCCTCAGCAGACTGTGCATCATCGGAACCAAGGACGAGTGTATTCGGAGGCTGCAAGAGCTCTACGAGGAAACGGGCGGTTTCGGGACGCTGCTGATGATCGCGCACGACTGGGACGACAAGGAGAGGTGGCTGGCTTGCATGGAGACGCTGGCCAACGAGGTGGTGCCGGCGTTGCCATAGGGTTCAATTGCAGGCGCCCTGAGGCCGGGGCGAAGATTGAGCAGAAAACAGATATCTTGTGGGGCAGTGTTTCGGGCGGCCCGGTCCCCGGTCGAGGGGGGAGCAGCGGGCCGTCCGGTTGTTTTGCGATTCTTTGCCCGTGTACGGCGGGCTCCACCAGGCGAGAACAGTCAGGAATTCTAGCGAATGACAAGGATGAACGGAGGGCAGGCGCTGGTGCGGTCGCTGGCCGCGGAGGGGCTGCG
>DAOUHX010000101.1:0-2607 GCA_034428395.1 Caldilineaceae bacterium | reverse complement strand
ATAGGCCACGCCCTCCGTCCCGCTGAAATGAAAGGTGACGAATGGGTCGAAACCAGGGCCGGCCAGGTCGACAGCGCTCAACGCCTGCAACCCCGACGCATAGTCCAGCACGGTGATCGTTTTGGTCTCCCCGCGAACATTTTCAAGCCGCGGGTGGCGCGCATGGCGGCTGGTGACCCACTCGGGCTCGCCGAACAGAAAACGGAAGCTGTCCAGATAGTGGATGCTGTGGAGCATCACCTCGAAGCGCGGGCTTGTCGCCCCCCACGAACCTTCCAACTCGAAGCCGAGGCTGACCTGGATGCTGGCCTCCGTCGGTCGGCCGAGCCAGCCCCTGTCGAACAGGTCATTTACGGCGCGGATAGCGGGGTCCCAGCGCATCTGCTGGTTCACCGCCAATTTGACCCCCGCCGCGCGCGCCAGACGCACGGTCTCGACCGCCTGCGCGAAGCTGTCGGAGAGCGGCTTTTGGCAGAGCAGATGCTTGCCGGCCGCAATCGCCTGGCGCGCGACTTCAAACTGCTGCCAGGGATGGACCGCAATCTCTACGATCTCCACGGCCGGGTCGGCCAGCAGGTCGTTCAGGGCACCGTAGACTTTGGGGATGCTGAATTTGCGGGCGGTACTTTCGGCCTTCCCCTGGTCCAGGTCGTAGCAGCCGGCAACGTTCAGCTTGTGCGCCGCGTACGCGGGCAGGCTGGCGTCGTTGATGATGCCGCCGCAGCCAACGATGCCGATACCGTAGTCGGTCTTGGGCGGCAGGTGCGGCTTGTAGTCGAGCTCCGGACCTTGATCACCCATCGCGCCATCCTCCTGAATGGAGCGGGCCGGTCAACTTGATAGGGCTGGTTTTTGGTTTCTCGTTTTTGGTTCTTAGTGAAAACCCGTCACGTACACGGCAGCTGAAGTTGACGTCTCCAAAAACCAAAAACTGGCTACTAAAAACTGAAGTTTCAGGCGCAGCGCGGATCGTCCTCCTTCCAGCGGGCGAAGGCGGGCGTCCCGTCGGCGGACAGTTCGGCCTGCGCAGCGCGCCAGAGCTGCGCCCACTCTGCCGGATCGGTCAACTCGGTCTCGGGATGGGCGCGGCTGCGCGCCACAAAGCCCGGAAACCAGGGCCGCCCCGAGTACTGCCCGACCGGATTGTAGCGCAGATCGAAGCTCCAACGGATGCCGTTGCTGACATTCGGCAGCGACGAGTGCATCGTCATGCGGTGGAAGAAGAGCACGTCGCCCGCGCGCATCGGGACCGGGGTCGGTTCGCTGGGGCCGCGGTACTCCGGCGGGATCGTGAGCTGCGCGGTCCCGGCAAACCCCTGCTTCTCATAGGTGATGCAATGCAGCGCAAGGTCGGCCCTGTGGCTGCCCGGAATCATCACCATGCAGCTGTTCTCCGTCGTCGCATCGGTGATCGCAACCCAGGCTGAGAGCATCTCGGTCTCGTCGGCCTCGGCCTCGACGACGCCCGCGTCCTGGTGCCATTCCACCGACGCCACCAACGAATGGCGCATCGCTTCCGGCACCAGCCGCTCAGGTGGCTTGATACGCACGTGCTGGACCGGGTTGCAGTAGATCTCCGGCCCGATGAAGCACTCGACCGCGTCCAGCAGTCGCGGGTTGCGCAGCAGACGGCTGAACACGGCCGCGCCCAGGTGCATCGGCGTCTCCTCTTCGGCATCCGCGGAAATCGGCGGCAGCGAGATATCAAAACTGGGAAAAACCGGCATGCCCTCGGCGAGGACCCGGGTCAACCGCGCACCGAAGGGCAGCTCCCGGAAGGGCGAAGAGAGCATGCCCCCGGCGTGCCACTCCTCGGCCAGTGAATCCAGCAACTCCTCGTACTCGGCGACGATGGGCTGAATGTCCTCGGCCGGGTCCAAGACTCCCTCGGCCACGACGTAGCCCTGCTCCTCGAATCGGTCCAAATCGGCTTGCTCAAGTATCGACATGGTCTCTCCTCCGGCCGGCTGCAGCCTCTGTCAGCGCCCGCAGCGCCCGCTACAGCGAATAGAACTGCATGGCAGTTGTACGATAAAGTCGCAATTCGTCCTCTGCGTCCAGTGGCCCCAGCGCATCCCGCATCGCCTGCAAGCCGCCGGCGTAGTCGGCTTCCAGCAGAACGAGCGGCCAGTCACTCCCCCACGCCAGGCGCTCGGGCCCAAACTGTTCGACCAGGTACCGGATCGGCGGCTGGATCCAGTCCAACTCCCATCCCTCGCCCTGGTGCGCGTAGATCTCCTCCAGGTCGACCACGCGCGGCCCGATCGAGAGTTTGCAAAAGACATTCGTCTCTTCTGCAAGCGCCTGCATGTGTCGACGCCACTCTACGCGGTCGCTGCCGCGCCGCAGGTCCGGCTTGCCCATGTGCTCGATCATCCCCTTGAGTTCCGGCACCTGCTCGTAGACCCCCAGGATGTCGTTCAGATGGCTGGTATCGACCAGAAACTCGAGGATGAGCCCCCGTTCCGCCACCTGCCCGATGCCGTCGAGCACGCTGCGGCGGGCCAGGATATGCGGGTCGGGATGCCCCTCGAACCGCATGCGCACGCCCCGGAACTTCGGAATTTCGGCAAAATCGTCCAGCTCCTGCTCGAGCGCCGGGCTCTC
>DAOUHX010000100.1:0-14760 GCA_034428395.1 Caldilineaceae bacterium | reverse complement strand
GCGGCTCTTGCGGCTGGAGGCCTCCTTCACGTGGGTGACCTCCACCTCGCCGTTGTACCAGACTTCCCAGCCGGCGGTCTTGATTCGCTTTGCCCAATCCAGGTCTTCGCCGTACATGAAATAGGCCTCGTCCAACAGCCCGACTTGGCGGACCGCCTCTCCGCGCACCTGCATATACGCGCCGACAACCGAATCAACCGGATATACCGCCTCTTCCGGCAGATAGCCCAAATTATAGGCGTTGAATCGCCTGCTTTGCGGGAAGAGCCGGCTTAGCCGGGTCATGCGGCAGAAGCTCACCCAGGGTGTGGGGAAGCTGCGGCGGCAAGCCAGGTCCAGCGTTCCGTCCGGGCGCCGTAAACGCGGCCCGGCTGCCCCGACCTCGGGCCGCTCGTCCATAAAGCGGATCATCTCGGCCAGGGCAGTCGGCGGCAACACGGTGTCGGCATTGAGCAGAAGCACGAAACGGGGAAGGGGTGCGCTGCCGGAGGCGCGGTTTTCACCGAAGCCCAGTTGACGCAGTGCAAGGTTGTTGGCCGCGCTGAAGCCCAGATTGGTCTCGGCTACGATCAGGCCTATCTGGGGAAAGTGGTCATTTACCAAGGCGACGCTGTCGTCATGGCTGTCGTTGTCAACAACACAGACTGTGTAGGTGAATTTGCCGTTGGAGGCGAATACGGACGTCAGGCAGCCGGCAAGGAGCGCGCCGGCGTTATAGTTTACGATGACAACGGCGAGATCCAGCCCCTCGGCATACGGAGCAGCCCCGGACGAGACGCCGCTCCCAAGCTGCGGCGCCGGCCGACCGGTCGTCTCGATCCATTCTGACCAGGCGATATAGCAAGGAGACTGCATTGTCTGAGCTGAAAACCGGTAATTGACTGTGATTCATGCGCTTGAACGACGGGGATGATTAACAGCTACGGAGCGCAGGACAGTTAATCAAACAAATCAAATAAACGACAGGAATCGCAGTCGGAACTGTCTGCATGTATGCTGAATTGATTCTAGCACGGCCTCAACCTTTCGACAAAGCGGTTGTCCGAACCGCCATCATAGTCTGGGCCAACCTTTCCAATTCGCAAAAACCGCAAAACCAAATGCACGCAAGACCACTTACGGCCGCCGCAGCGCGAACTCCAGGATACGCTCGACGGGCAGGGCAGGCAGAAGGAGGGCGTCGGCTGCCTCCGCAAGTTGTTGGGGCGAGAGCGAACTCCATTCGAGCCCTTCACAACCCGGCAGGGCGTTCAGGGGGATGAGGCCGATCAGTTCGCTGCGATCCAACGAGACCGATTGGCGCGCTGCCTCCCCGCGGACCGCCTCGACGACGGCGAGCGGCGCGGTTGCGCGATAGTCGACAAGATTCATGCTTACCTGGGCCTGTCCGTCTACGCAAAGACCCAGGGCGCGCACCGCCGGCAGTCCGCCATTGCTCTCCCGAATTCTGCGGGCTATGGCTTTGGCCGCCGCGACATTGGCGCTGCGGAGGAAGACATTGAAGGCGATGAGTATGGGCCTGGCGCCTACGATGACGGCGCCCGCGGGGCCGACCCGGGCCGGGCCGAAGTCGGGCAGATGCTCGGGGCGCCGGATCCGCTGGACAAGGGTCTCGTACTCCCCGCGGCGGATATCGGAAAGGTGGCACCTTTCCGGCCTGGCGGCCGCGGCTGCGTAGAGGTAGACGGGCAGCCCCAGTTCATCCCCGATCCGGCGACCCAGCCGACGCGCGAAGCGCGCGCACTCTGCAAGCGAGCTTTCACGCAGCGGCACAAGCGGGACCACATCGGCCGCGCCCAGCCTCGGGTGAACGCCCCGCTGCCGGCGCAGGTCGATGCGGCGGCTCGCCACTTCAACCGCATCGAACAGCCCTTGCAGAACCGGCCCGGGCGGCCCGGCGACAGTCAGGACCGTGCGGTTGTGGTCGTGATCGCTGGTGCGATGGAGCAACCGTGCCCCGTGCGTCTGAACAGCCGCCGCCAGTTCGTCGATGACCTGCACGCGGCGGCCCTCAGAAAAGTTGGGGACCGCCTCGATCAGTGGACTCACATTCATCGTTTGGACCGCGCCTATCCGCTTCGCCCCAGCAGCCATTTCACCAGCAAGAGAATGGCAAAGGCGGTCACCATCAGCACGAGCGACAGGGCCAGCGCCACGGCGAGGTCCATCTCGAAGCCGATATAGATGGCCAGGGGCATGGTCTGTGTGCGCCCCGGATAGTTGCCGGCGAAAAGGATGGTCGCGCCGAAATCTCCCAACGCCCGCGCCCAGGTCATAACCAGCCCGCCGAGCAACGAAGCGCGAGCCAGTGGGACCGTCACAAAACGGAAGATCTGCCGGCTGTCAGCCCCGTCGAGCGCGGCTGCCTCTTCCAGTTCGGCGGCGCTGCGGCTGAGACCGCCAATGGCAGCGCGGATGTAGTAAGGCGAGGCGACGAAGAGCTGAGCGAGAATGACGGCCAGCGATGTAAAGGCGATCTCAATCCCGACCACCGACAGGCTCTGGCCGAGCATCCCACGGCGGCCAAAGGCCATCAGCAGCGCCAAACCGGCCACCGCTGGGGGCAGGACCGTCGGGAGGTCGATAACCGTGTCCAGTGCGCGGCGACCGGGAAAACGCCGCCGTGCAATAAGCAGCGCCAGCGGCGTGCCCAGTAGGACGGTCAGTAGCGTTGCCGTAGCCGAGGTCCATACGCTGAGGAGGATGGCGCGGCGCGCGACCTCCTGCGTGAGATGCGTGCCGATGTCGGCCAGCTCCGTGCGCCAGATGAGCGCCAGCAACGGCAGAACCAGGAAGAGAATCATCGGCACGGCCGACCAGAACAGCGTCATGCCCGCGCGCGGGCGGGAGGAAGCGGCGTCCAGGCCGCCGCGCGCCCGGCCAACGGGAATAGGCATGGATTCCGCCGCTTCACTCGTTCGCATGGTCGGATGCCTGCGCGGGCGTAAGCCTCGCGTCGTCAGCCCGGCATTGCGTAGAGAAGCCGTGCCTCTCCAATACAGCCGCGCCTTCCTCGGAGAAGAGCCACTCGATGAAGGCCGCGGCCTGGTCGGGCTGCTCCACGCCCTGGACCAGCGCAATCGGGTAGGTGGCACTGATGTTGAGATGGGCCGGGATCTCGATGCGCTGCAGGCCCGTGATGCCGATGAGATCGCTGGCGTAGACGACACCGGCATCGGCCTCGCCCAACTGCAGTTTGCTGAGAACGCCGCGCACGTTCTGCTCCTCCGATACGATATTGGCCTCGAAGCCATCCCGAAAACCGGCGCCCAGGAGCTTATCTTCTGCTGCATTGGCCAGGAATTGACGCGTGTATCGCCCAACGGGTACGGCCTCCGCGCCGACCACGATTTTCAGGCCGGGCTGCGCCAGCTTCCGCAGCAGTTCGATGGACGACGGCCCATCCGCGTCGTCGGAAAACGGAGCAGAATGCCCGTAGCCGATCTCCAGCCGGTTACACGCCAAAGTCTTCACGTCCCTGCGCTCAACCCGTCCGGCAGCAATCGCCGCCTGCATCTGCGCCTCATCGGCCGAGGCGAAAATGTCGGCACGCGCCCCCTCGCGCAACTGCCCCGCGAGATGCTGGGAACCGGCAAAGTTGAAGACAACGTTACCGCTATAGCCGCTTTGGCCAAACGACCGCGCCGCCTGTTGGAAAACATCGGTCAGCGACGCGGCCGCAAAAACCGTGACTGCGTCCGTTCCGGATGATGCCGCCGCATCAACAGCTCGTCCGCGGCAGCCGCCGGGCAGCCAGACGCCCGCTAGAAGAGCCGCTGCGCCGAGGATACAGGCACGCCAAAATGCCCAACGCTGCGGCCGTGATTCAGCCTGCAAGACCTGTTTCGCTCCCCGTTGAACCGTGGTACGGCGGGCGAATGAACCGAACCCGTCTCCTGCCGCCGAAATCCGCCCGCGAGCGGCCGCCGTCAAACGCACAGACCGAACGCAGATTCAGTAAAACACCGATTTGATGATAGCACCGTCTCCGTAGCCGCTTCAAATCCAGCCTGTTCTCAGGGATGCCGCGCCGTACTCCCGTGCGGACAGTCGCCGTTCCATCCTGTTCAGGGCGATATGGTATGATCGATGGACGCGAGCGGCGACGCGACAGAGGAACAAGGCTGCAGCAGCAACACGTATGACAGGAGCAGCGGTGACAGAACAGGCAGGGCACTGGAACGATTTTGTCAGCGGCCACGCGCACGCGCATCTACTGCAGACCGACGAATGGGCGGAGTTGAAATGCCGCTTCGGCTGGTGGGCCAGGCGCATTCTCCTGCCGAATTCGGACGGCGGCGCGGCGCGGGCCGGCGCGCTGGTCCTCTTTCGCAAGAGTATGGGACAGGTCCTGGCGTACGTTCCCAGGGGCCCGCTGGTGGACTGGTCCGACGCGGCGTTGACGAATGCCACGGTTGCGCGCATGTGCGCTGCGGCCCGGCAGGAGGGCGCGTTTGCGCTCAAGATCGAGCCAAGTCTGCTCGACACGGCCCAAAACCGGCGCCGGCTGGCGGCGGCCGGCTTCCATCCGAGCCCTCAGACGATCCAGCCCCGCAGCACCGTTGTCGTAGACCTACAACCGGACGACGATGCGATCCTGGCGCGCATGAAAAGCAAATGGCGTTACAACATTCGGCTGGCCGCGCGCAAGGACGTAACCGTGCGGGAGCTCGGGGCGCAGGAGCTGCCCCTTTTCCAGCAGCTGATTGGTGAAACGGGGACGCGCGACGGCTTTTCCGTGCACAGCGCAGCCTACTACCGGGCCGCATACGATTTGCTGGCGTCTCGCTGGGGCGTTTTCCTGCTGGCCACCCACCAGGGTGAGCCGTTGGCCAGTATCGCGGTCTTTGCCGTCGGTCCGACCGCCTGGTATCTATGGGGCGCCAGCAACAACCGCCGCCGCAACCTGATGCCCAATCACGCGCTCCAGTGGGAGGCGATGCGCTGGGCCAAGGCGCGCGGCTGCACACGCTACGATCTCTGGGGCATTCCTGACGAGGTCGGCGCGGTCGCCACCGGTCTCTGGGACGAGGGGCGCAAGGCGGTTCTCGCCGAGCAGACGCCGGTGGACGTGAACGCCTTCCCGACAGGCGATCTATGGGGCGTTTTCCGTTTCAAACAGGGTTTTGGCGGCGCGGTTGAACGCACCGTCGGCGCGTGGGACCTGCCCTTGAACCGGTCCGTTTACGGTCTCTATCGAGGCGTCCTGCAGGCTAAGGGCCGGCTTGCGACCGTTCAAAAGCGTAGCGGCAACGGACATCAAAACGATGAACGGGGGAGCACCCAGCCGAGACTCTCGCGATCCAGCCCGGCGGAGTTGGAACCGGTTACGCAGGAGGCGGCTTGGGGGGAGATGATGGCGCAGCTGCCATCCGATCGCGGCCACGTGTTGCAGAGTTGGGCGTGGGGAGCGGTCAAGGCCGGCAGCGGGTGGAAGGTTGAACGGTGGGCTGTGCGGGCGGGCGGGCGCCGCCTGGGCATCTTCCAATTCCTGTGGCGGCAACCGTTGGCGTCCCTGCCCCTGCGTGTGGCCTACGTGCCCAAAGGCCCGCTCCTGGACTGGTCGGACGATGAGGCGGCCGCGCTGGTGTTGGCGCGTATCGAAGAGTTGGGCCGGCGGCGCGGCTGTTTGCAGGTGAAGATTGATCCCGATGTTGCCGAAGAGAGCGCCGAAGGGAAGCGGCTGATGCCGCTGTTGGCCCGGCGCGGCTGGCGTTTCAGCCCGGAGCAGGTCCAATTCAAAAACACCGGGTTTACCGACCTCAGCGAGACCGATGAGCAACTGCTGGCCTCGTTCAAGAGCAAGTGGCGCTACAACATCCGGTTGGCGCAGCGCCGCGGTCTGAAGGTACGCAGCGGCAATGCGGCGGACCTGCAAGACTTCTACCGGCTCTACCGGGAGACGAGCGCGCGCGACAATTTCCTGATCCGTCCGTTCGCCTATTACGACGCCTTGTGGCGTATCTTTCTCGAATCGCAGGAGAACGGCCGCGCGCGCACGGGAGGGGCGCTTCTGTTGGCGGAGCATCCACAGGAGGAGCTGCCTGTCGCCGGGCTCTTTCTGCTCCGCGATGGCTGCCGGACCATCTATTTCAACGGAGCCAGCAGTGAGCGCCGCCGCCGCGATATGCCCAACTATCTGCTGCAGTGGCGAGCATTACAGTGGGCCAGGGCGCAAGGTTGCACAGTCTATGATTGGTGGGGTGCGCCGACGGACCCGGACGATCCGGGCGACCCGCTGCAAGGGGTCTGGCGTTTCAAGCAGGGCTTCGCCGCCCGTCTTGCCGTGCATGCGGGCGCCTGGGACTGGTCGCCCAGCCCGCTCCTGTGGCACGGCTACCACTGGGGCAAATCTCTACTGACTGCCGCGAACAGTGAGTAGCAATCGGAAACGGCGCCCGCCGGTATCCAACATCCGCTGTTCGCAATCCACTACCCACTACCCTTCATTGCGCGTCCATCGGGAACGGCGATTGGCGTATCCGAGTCATTGGTCAGGGTCACGTCGCCTTCAACCGAGACAGCTGCGCCGAAAGTGTACGGCCCATTGACGGTCAGGCTGCGGCAGCCGATCAGTGAAGGCGGGCCCTGGGGGAAACGCGCTTCAATCTGGTAGATGAACTGGTAGAAGCGGTCATCCAGCTCGACGTGGGGCGGGCCGGGCGGGTAGGGAGGCGTGCCGCGGCGGGGATCCAGCTCAACGCGCTGCCGATGGTTGAGGCGGTAGGCATCCGAGCGCAGGGCCAGGAGGTCGTTGCAGCGTTTGACTGGCAGAAAGCGGTCGCGCGGCACCTGGATCGCCTGCGCGCCGGCGAACGCGGAGAGCGCCAGCCCGACCGCGGTTTCCAGCTGGAAGACCGGTGGGGAGTCGGGACGCGCCGGGTCCACCGGTTTCTTGTTGACGATCATCGGCAGGTCCAGAAAACCGTCCCGTTCGGCCAGCAGCTTTTGCAGAGATGGCAGGTGAATCCACAGATTGTTCGTGTTGAAGAGTCGGTAGCGGTCTATGTCCTGAAACTGCGCGATCTCCTCGGGTGGGCACTGCGCGATCTCGCGCAGCAGGAGCCTCCCATCGTGACTTTGCGCCAGGTGTCCCCCTTTGCGGTCGGCCGCGGTGCGGGCCGTCACCTCCATCAGAAAGGGTAGCTTGCGCGACGCGAAAAACCCGAGAATGTCGACGTCCACGGTTGCGCCCAAGTTGTCCGCGTTGCTGACGAACATATACTCGTAGCCCTGGTCGAGCATCTGCCTGAGCAGACTGCTGGTGTGCAGGGCGAGGTATATGTCGCCGTGGCCCGGCGGGCACCACGCCTTTGACGGGTCTTCCTGCCATTCCACCGGCGCCAGCGTCTCCTGCCAGATCTTAGGCACCTTGTTCTGCAGGAAGGTGGCGGGCAGTTTGCCGGAAACGCCCAGTTCAAGCTGCGGATAGGCCTCCAGCGCCTCCTGCGTTGCCGTTTGCGTGCTGTAGCTGTTCATGAAGATGAGAGGCAGCCGGACCTTCATCTCCCGGCGCAGATACAGGACGTGGCGCACGATTATGTCGAAAAAGCGCAACCCGTCTTTCACCACCAGGAGTGATCTCGGCCCGTTCAGCCCCATCGTCGCGCCGAGCCCTCCATTTAATTTTATAGCGACGAGCCGGTTGAGCGCGTCCACGCCAGCCGCATGGTGGCCGACCGCGACCGATTTGTCGGCGATATCTGTTGGCTGGCGGGCGTCTGTGCCGGGGATGTAGCCGGTGGCGCCGGCGACGAGTTGGGCGTAGTAGTGTTCAAAGCTACGAATCAGCAGGTCGTCCAGACCCGCGCGCTGCATCTTCTCACGAACCGGTGCGAATGACACCGCACGATTTCGACCCATTCAATGACCTCGACGTTGAGTGTTATGACCTGAGTGCGTTCAGACGGTGAACAAGCCCTCTGCCGTTCTGCGTATGCATAGCCGAAACAGTTGTAATTTCATTATCTATCCTTTTGGCTGCCCGCAACGAATCCGGCCATGCTGCTTTCGCACTACGGCGTTCCTGATTGCGAACCAGTGAGAATAGACCGCCGGGAACTGACAGCCGGCACTTCACCAGCCGACCGCGCAACCGTCCTTACGCGGGTCGCTGCCGCCGATCAGGACGCCGCTCTCCGGATCGCGCACAATGATCTGGCCTCCGCCAAATCCACTCCGCCCCGCCCCGTTGACCGGCACCAACTGATGCCCGCGGCGTGCCATCTCCGTCAGCGTCTCGTATTCCCAGCCCTCTTCGATCATCAGCAGGCCGCCGGCTTCGTCCGCGCCCATGCCCGCGTGCGGGCCGCTCAACGACCAGCGGGGCATGTCCAGCGCCTGCTGCGGGCTCATGCCCAAGGCGGCCATATTGACCAGCATCTGCAGGTGCCCTTGCGGCTGCATATAGCCGCCCATCACGCCGAAGCTGGCGTGCAGCGCGCCCGCGCGCGTCGTCATTGCCGGTATGATCGTGTGATAGGGGCGTTTGTTGGGTGCGAGGCAGTTGGGATGGTCGGGGTCAAGCACGAAGAGCGCGGCGCGGTTCTGCAGGCTGACGCCGCTGCCCGGCACGACCAGACCGCTGCCGGTGCCCTGGTAGAGGCTGTTGATGAAACTGCACGCGTTCCCCTGGCCGTCGGCTGTGGTCAGATAGACCGTATCCGAACCGGCAATAGGATACCCATGAGAGACGGTCGCAGCCGCGCGCTGCGGGTGAATCTCCTTGCGCCGCTGTTCGGCGTAGGCCCGGCTGGCGAGCGCGTCCAGTGGAATCTGTACAACGTCAATGTCGCAGACCCACTGGCGGGCCTCGGCGTAACCGATACGCATACACTCTACCAGCGTGTGGAGGCGATCAACAGTGGACATGCCGGCAAGATCAAAGCCGTCCGCCAGATTGGCCGCGATGACGGCAGCCAGCCCCTGGCCGTTGGGCGGACACTCGTATAGGCGCACGTCGCCAAAATCGGCGCAGACCGGCTCGTGCCAGGTGCTGGTGTGGGCGGCCATGTCTTCCGGCGTGATCCAGCCGCCGTAGCGCTGCACATGCTCGCTCAGCGTGCGCGCGAATTCGCTGCTGTAGATCGCCTCCTTGCCGTCGGCTGCGATGGCGCGCAACGTCCCGCCCAGCGTGGGAATCCGCATCACCTGACCCGCCTGCGGGGCGCGGCCGTCAATGAGAAGTTCGTGGCCGCTGGGCTGCACCGGTCCGTTGTCCAAGTCGCTGCTGATCCAGCGCGGCGACCGCAGCAGTTTGGCTGTCTGACCAGCCCAGCCTTGGCCGATCCACTCCGTGACGGGATATCCCTCTTCGGCAAGGCGAATGGCCGGTTTCAACACGTCGGCCAGTGTCATCTCACCGTGTCTTTCCAGCAGATCGCTCCACCCAGCCACGGTGCCGGGAATGCTGACGCTGTGCCCGGTGAATTGGGGCATGCGCGTATACCCGAGGCCGCGCAGTTCGTCAATCGACGCGGCGGCCGCCGCGCGCCCGGAACCGTTAAGCGCGGTCACGCGTTCTGCTTTGGCGTCCCAGTAGAGCGCGAAACAGTCGCCGCCGATGCCGGTCGAAATGGGCTCGACTACGTTCAATGCCGCGGCGGTGGCGATGGCCGCATCGGCTGCGTTGCCCCCCGCCTGCAGAATCGAAAGTCCCGCCTGGGCGGCCAGGGGCTGACTCGTGGCGACCAGCCCGTTGCGCGACATGACATTGCTGCGGCGGGAGCGAAAGACGAAATCATAGTTCATTGGTTGCACTTACCGGTCTTTCCGACCCCTTGCTGGGTGCTGATTCCCCTGTTTGACGGGGCCTCGAAAGGGCCAAAATTCAGTTTATCCAATCGGATTAGACTCTTCATATTAGTCGATTGACAGGGAATCGGCAAAGCGTTCGCGGATTGTATCCGCTATGTAGACGATGCGTGCGAAACAGGCATCGGGACCCCTGGGGATTTCAGCCTTTTTTGGCGGTACAATGGGGCTACGATAGACTATACGAGAGGCATTTTCCATCCCTGACCGGTTGCCGCCAATGCTCTGAACCTGGACCCTGCGGCGACCTGATTCGCGACCCGGCTTCCTGATTTCTATATCCGCCAATGGGTTTTCTGGTTGAGGCCGTTGCCAATATTGCGCCCTATATCTACGCTGTGTGCGGTGCACTGGCCCTGTTCCAGCTTTACCGTACTTGGCAGGTGCGCTCGGAACGCCGCCAAGCAGTCTTTTCACTGGAACGGGACAAGGCGCTCGACGATCTGTATCGCATCTTTCTATCGGCTTTGTTGATGCTTGCGGTGATGGGCTTTACCTATTTTGCCAGCACAACCTTGCGCGCGGCAATGCTTGCGGTCGATTCGTCCACAGGTCTTGCCCCTCCGGGCGACACCTCGGCATCTCCCAATGGTTCCCCCTCGGGGCTGTTCCCGACGCCGACGTTTACACCCGAGGCGCCAACGCCCACCCCGAAACCGACCCGTATCGTCATCTCCACGCCTGTGCCCGATGACCCGGAAGAGAACGCGCCGCCAGAACCCACAGCGCCCGCGTCCCAGCCTCCAGCCGTCTCCCCGGCCCTTTGTCCGGACGCGCGCGCGGTCATTCTTTCGCCGGGAAACGGTGCGGTCGTGAACGCTGTTGTGCCAATCGTCGGCACCGCCCAGCACGACCAGTTCAGCTACTACAAGCTGGAGATTGCGCCCAGTGGAGCGAACCAGAGTTTCAGTTACCTCGCCGGCGCCGAAAGCCCCGTGGTCGGCGGTCTGCTTGGCAATCTGGACAGCAGCAATCTTGCCGCAGGCACCTATACGGTCCAACTCGTGGTCGTGGATAGAACCGGCAACTACCCGTCACCTTGTCGCGTGACAGTAGTCGTTCAGAACTGATACGGGAGCATGCAGTGAAGGGCCTTTCCCCTTCGTCCGTTTGGACGCGGATGATGAACAATGTATTCCCGGACCTGCAGAAATCTCTGATCGCTTTCCGCAGTCTGGCCGGTGGGAGACCGATGGCGGCCGGCGTTGCTTTGGTCGCCGCGCTGGCCCTGCTCGCGGTGGCGTCGACTTTCATGCGCGACGGCAATTGGGCCGCCCTGCCGGCAACAGTCAATACGCCCACCGAAGCTGCCGCGCTGCAGGTGGAGCCGACACCAACTGCGACCGATACGCCCACTGCCACCGCGACCGACACGCCATCGCCAACTCTGACACCGACAGCCACCGAAACGCCGACAGCCACGCCCACCGACACGCCCACCGCGACGGCCACACCATCCCCGACCCCAACGGCCACTGCGACACCGACGGCCAGCGCGACACCGACACCAACCGCTACCGAATTATATGTACCGATCAGCGTCTTTCCCACCGATATCGAGATCGGCGCGGCGGACAACGTGACTGCACGCATCGTCCTCTTTCCCGCCCGCCTGCGCGCCGGCCCGTCGACAGAGGATGATGTCCTGGAACGTTTGGGCCAGGATATCCAGGTCACTCTGGGCGGCATTACAGCCAATCAAGAGTGGGTGCTCTTGAAGGTAACCGATGCGAGAACGGAGTTGGACGGTGAAGAAGGCTGGATGGCCGTCGAGCTGATCGAAATTGAAGGTGATCTGGCCACGCTTCATCGCTACACGGATGAGGGCATTCGCGTTCGCCCGTTCGGCTCGCGCCCGCCCGGCATCGGCATCAGGATGACGCCAACCGTAGGTGGAACACCCGGACCGTCAGGCGGCGGCGAACCGATCGCCCCTGCGACACCAACTGCCACGCCGACGCCCACATCTACGCCGACATCTACGCCGACATCTACGCCGACACCAACCGCGACCGCCACACCGTCGCCAACGACAACGCCCACCCCAACACGCACGGCCACGTCGACACCCACACCCACACCCACGGCCACATCCACGCCAACGAGTACGCCAACTGCCCAACAGGCCGCGCAAACTGCGGACGAACCGCCGACGGAAGCGTATGTCGTGACGCTGCAGCCCGCGCCTGTCAACCCGCCCGCGGCGGATGAATTTGCAGCGACAGTTCTCGGTGAGAGTGGGCCGGTCGATCTCTCACAGCCGATTTCGGTCCGCACCGACAGCGGTGACGACCTCCTGCTGCAGATCGACCCGGTTGAGGAGCAGGTAGAGATGTGGAGTGGAATTCTTGGCGCATCGCAAGGTGAATGGCTCGCCGCCGGCGCCGAATTCCTCTGGCCGGGCACGCGCGTCTATGTCGCCGGCCGTCAGGATGATAAAGGTCGAGTCATTGTCTCAAGTGTGCGGGTTGTCTCCCTGCCCGCGTTCGAGCGGGTCAGGCGCATGGATGTACCGACCTTCGGCGCCGCGTGGCAGGACGGCAAAGCCGCGGCGCTGCTGGGGAGACGGGGCGGGCCCGGCGTCTTCCTCCTGCAACAGGACGGCGCCGTGACCGTAATCCGCGAGACAGGTCAGAGCGTGGTGCCTGTCCACAGCGGCGCGCAAGGCTTCGTCATTCCCGATGCCAACGCGCCGGCGGACCGGAACGGCTTCCTCTACGTGCGGGGAGACGGGACCGGGCTGGCCGTGCAGACATATCCCTTCCAGAGTGTGGGTGGCATCGCTGCCGATGACCGCGGGGACCTCTGGTGGATCGAGAGGCCGCAGGTTGGGCTGGCCCAATGGCGTCTGTGGCACTACGACACCGAGGCCGGGCAGATCGTCCTGCGCGTGCAGGAATCCACCACTCTGTTGGGCGCGAGAACGGACCGCACAATCGAGCCAACGCTGATCGCTGCCCTGGCGACCGCGGGAGACAGCCGTTCCTTTTTGATAGATACCGCCGACCTCGACGCAGGGCGGCAGTTCACCGGCCTGTTCCGGGTCGATCTCGAAGCCGACGGCGAGATCGATATCAGGCAGCTAGTGCCGGAGGGCATCTATCGCGGTCCGTTTGCGCTCAGTTCAGACAGCAGCCGTCTGGCTCATCTGGCCTACGATCCGCAACACCCGAGCCTGACGGTCGGTTTCGTGCGTCCGGCCAATCAACTGTGGGTGCGGGAAATGGCTGCCAACGGAGCCGGTGTCCGCGGTCGGTTGAGCGCGCAGACCCAAACCCGCTTCGAATTCTTCGCCCCACGCGTCGTCTGGCGCGACGATGATCGACTCCTGCTGGGCCGCAGCCGTTTCTCGTCCCAGGGTGTTTTCTCGATCGAAATCTTCGGCATCACCCAAGTGGAACTGGCGGAGACAGGCACCGCGGCCTACACTTCATTTCGCTATCCGGTGGGAGATGTGGTTGGGGACTTTGCCGCCTGCGCAGACGGCACCGTGTTAATCAGTGTGAGGTCGGGCAACGGAGTCCCGCGGTTGGAAGAGTGGAACGGAGAGGGGCAGCCCCAGTTGCGAGGTCAACTGCCAGGGTCTTTCGACCGCATCTTCCTCTGCTGGCAGCCATATTCCGGCCCGGCTCGGATTCGCAGGTGATTGTGTTCAGTGCGCTGCCTTTCGGCTTTTTGGGCGCGCTGTTGACAGCTGCTCCCGTTCAGGGAGGCTTTGCCAGGTGGCCGGATGACTGGATCCACTTCGCCAACACCACCCAACTGATCCTGGGATGTATCGGCCTTGTTGTGGCCGCGTTTCTGCTGATTTGGTGGGTCCAGAGGACAGGTCGGTGGTACGCGGTTTTCGCCGGCACGCTGTTGGTCAGTATGCTGTTGAACGTGGCGGCGCTCTACCTGTTCGTCGTTCCTCCCCATAGCGCAGGATGTGTCGATCTCTGCCCCGGACGGCTCGGCTATCCCCATCCTTTCGCTACGCTCTCTCCCAGCGGCGCGGTACAGATATACATCATCGACTTTGTCCTCAACCTGTTACTGTTGTGGCTGATGTGGCTCGGCGGCGCGATCGTGTGGCGTCTTCTGAGCGAGGCGGTCGAACTGCAGGAAAGGGGTCTGCGCTTCCGGCTGCTTTTTGTCGTCGTTCTTATCCTCGTGCCTTGGGGTCTGATTCCGCGTTACTTCGGTCCACCCTCAGCCAATGTAAGCGGTGATGAGCTGCGGCTTGCGGTCAATGCACGCCGCGCCGCCGAAACCACCTACAGCGTAACCGGCCTGTGGGTTCACCGCCTGGCGCTGGAGGACATCCGCTACATTCCCCTGGAGGTCCCCGATGTCCTCGGCGGCATCGACAAACCGCAGGCGCAGGTCTGCCTGCGGGGCTATACCTACTTCTATCTGCCTTGGCGGCGCTACCGGATAAAACTCGATCAGACGGGCGTAACGCCCCTGAACTTCCAAGAGCTGCCCCTGACCGGTAGCTGCTGGCAGTCGTGAAAGGTGAGGAGAGAGAGGTCGAAGCGCCTCGCCCTCCTCACGATTCGCTTCCTACCCCTCGCCGTAAAGCTCTGTTGCCGGGAAAAAGGCCGCCCAGGCAAACCAGAAGTGATCGAAATGGAGCACCGCGGTCAGCTGCTCACCGGCCAGAGGGCCGTCAACGGCCATACCCAGAATGTCCCAGGTGCTGCCCGTTTCTTCATCGCTGAACGTGCCGTTCTCGTTGGCCGAAAAGGTCAGGCGCTGGTCCCCAAGCTGGCGGTCGTAAACGGCCACTGCCCCGATGTCTCTGCCCTTGCTGATGAGCGAGCTATCCAGCGCGCTTGCCAACCCGGGCTTGTGGAAAATCGCCAGATCTGAACCGCCGAACGTATCGTGGACAACGCCGGCCTCCTCCAGCAGCGCGAAGGGATAGGCGATGGCGTCGGTCTCCGTGGTCAGGCCGAGGACCCG
>DAOUHX010000099.1:0-4229 GCA_034428395.1 Caldilineaceae bacterium | reverse complement strand
GCCCCGAAACGCGCTGGGCCGCAGATAGACACCCTTGGCGACGCGGAAACTGACGCCCAGCGAGCCACCGCGGAACTCGCGCTGCGTCACCTCTTCCAGGTAGTCCACGCCGTCGAAGAGCCAAAGCATTTCCTCGCTCTTCATCAGGTTGAACGGCAGCCGCAGCCCACGACGCTCGAAACGGGGCACCAGGCCCTGTTCGCTGAGCGCGTTCAGCAGCGACATCATCCTGAACAGCGAGAAGTGGCCGCCCCGGTTGAGCTGCCCCGCGCCGAGATTGTGCTGGGCGCGGTAACTGTTGAGCGCCCGTTTCTCGTCGTTTGACAGAAAGTGGTCCTCCATCGCCGCCTCGACCGCCTGCCCCCAGCCTGCGGCCAAGCTTTGGGCCACCGACGACGCCGAACTGTCGATGTAAGCGGACGCCGCGATCGCTCGGACCCGGTCGGGAAGCTGTTCGACGCCAATGCCGTACAGCGCCGCCTCCAGGCAACTCTCCCTGATCATCTCCAGTCCCCGTTCATACGCCGTTTCGCACTCTTTATGTTCTTTGCGTAAGAAGCCGGCCGACTTCCCGCAGTATTTGCAATCACCCATCTGCTCAACCCCCCTCACGCTATCGCGCCGCCCATTCCTTCGCCTGGACTTGCCTTTTGCGACCCTTGTCACCTCGCCGCTTCGACACCGTTATCAACCGGTGCCTGGCGGCTGGACGTGGCGGCAAGGATCATAAACGATTTCGCTGCACCGTTCAATATCACCCCTCTTTAACGTCCCTTCACGCCCGCAGGCGGCAACCGTTGTGCCGCCGGTCGCGCGTTCCCGCTTTCCTGATTCAGCAAATGGCCGGCCCTCCGTCCAAGACGGACGCCTTTTCTACGTCTACGTTCACCCGCCGGTCCGGATGCCGGATGGCAACGCTTTTCTGACGTTTCTCCCAGCTCTCTACACTGCAGATCGACGGTATTGGGCCCTGGACCGGCGCGCCGGTCCGCGAGCGCACGCGCCGGTCCAGGGACACAGTACGAGATTTTGACGACGGTGCCGCAGGGGACGTGGGTGCAGATCACGGGCATCGACACGCAGGGTGAATGGTTCCGTGTGAATCTGCCAAACCTGGACCAGCCGGCGTGGCTGTCGCGGGACTACATCAGGGTGGCTGGCGGCTCGCCGTCGAACCTGGTCCGGATCGCGTTGGGAGAGGGACCGTCGTCGGGGCTGCTGAGCTGGATCACGGTGGAGCTGTCGCTGCAGGAGGCGGGCGGCGTCGAATTTGATGTGAGCTGGGTCGATGCGAGCGTCTGCGGCCAGCTATACACGATCTATCACCGCACCGACACAGAGAGCGACACCTACGTATCGCTGGAGACGGCAACGGTATCATCGACAGAGAACGCGAAGAGCCTGAGTTTCAGCACGAAGACGGGGAGCAGCTTGATATCGGCGTGGTGCGGGACGAGCGCTGGCGGGCGCGAGGTGGCGGAAGTGGAGATTGACCCGGGGGTGGCGGGTACGTACAGTTCGCGGCCGCGGCCGGGCGGTGGTCTGGCGTCGGCGCCGCGCACGGAAAACGGCACGCGCTGAGGGCGCGACACCTTTACCCAGCAATCGACAATCTTCTATTGCATTCGTGCGAGCGCATATCGGGAGGCCCTCGTTGTCAACGGCGACAGCGGGGGCCTCTTCTTTTGCTCTTCAGGCAGCTTCAGGCGAACAGGGTCGGCTACGTCCCGATACGCCAACAAGATCAGTTTGAACGACTCTCCTGCGCGCCCGCCTGCATGGTGGGATCGGGCCAGGGCATGACGGCCAGGGCGCGGTTGCTCTTGTCCGACAGTCTCTGAAACAGCGCCACCGTGCCCCGGTCCTGGGGAACAAGGGTAGAAAGATATAGGTCGCCGTAGGCGCTCAGGCTGATGTTTGTGAAGACCGCGTACGCCACCGGCCCGTGCACACTGTGCGTGTAGTAGTGGCTGCGCAAGCGGCTGTATTCGTCTTCGGCGCGTCCACGGCTGGCCGCCCACAGGGTTTGAAAGTCAGGGAAGCCCGACAGGACGCCGAAAAGTCTGCGAAAGCGGGCCGTATGGCGGTAACGCAGCGTCGTAACCCGCCACTGCCGCATGTTGGCCAGAGCGATAGAGTACCATCCGTGCCCCAGCACTCTTCGCAGCGGCGCATCCGGCGCAAGCAGCAGCGTCAACACGTTGGCGCCGCCGGCAGTTCTCCTGGCGGCGTTGCACTGGGCCCAGTTGAAGTCATGAAAGGCGAGGACAGCGCGGTTGACGCCGACCAGGTCGCCGTAAGGGTCCATAAGGAAGGCAGGTGTACAGAGCGTGCTCAGCAACGTCCATACTTTGGCAAATACATCGTGGTGATCGAGGTCCTCGCGTACGATCTCTTCGTCGGCGATCTCACTGGCCATGGCGAAAAACTCGCGACGTTCCAATGACGTAAGTTTGAAGGCCCGCGCCAGTTCTCTTAACGTCCCTCTGTCCAGCCGCATCTGGGTGCCTCGCTCGATTTTTCCCACGATTCTTGTGGTCAACCCGGTTTCATCAGCCAGTTTTCTCTGGCTCCAACTGCCGCCGCTGGCAAAGTCAATCTGCTCTCTGCGCAACGCGGCCACGACTCTACCGAACATCTTGCGATCCACTACTTCCTCCGTTCTCTATGGCCAAGTCTGAGGTGCAGACACTGGCATCCCTCCGCATATAAAATTTTATCATCCTGTATCCCGACATAAAGTGAACAATCTCCCAAAATTGATATTATGATCTTCCGAAATTGGGACATTTCGGCAAGACACTTGTTGTTCACGAGGACTACATTGTTTTGTGGAGGTTTACGACATTTGCCATGTCGGGGACAGGTCAACCTTCTTGAATTTTCGCAACGGCGCGAAAGACATGACGGTGCAGATAGCGTACGCGCAGAGTCGCCGGCTCATACGGCGACGCGGAGCTGAGACAGGGCTACGCCAACGCAGCACAAAGGTAGAAATGTGCAGTGGTTGCGGTAAGCGGCGAGGGTCCGGGTTTTCCGTCGAATTGTGGGCGAGGGCCTGAGACTGATTGGCCCCAATCTGGCGATAGCCCCTTTCTGACATCGAGCTGCCCGGGTTGGACGCTCTCGTCTGGGCGCCGCGGCAGATGACCTGGGTGGACGGTTCGCTGCCCATCACCATGAACGTGCGCACCGGTCCGGGCGAGAACTGGTTCCTGGTGGAGATGGAGGGCTATTCCTCGCTCTACTGGCTTTACCGCTACATGGTGCAGGTCAGCGACTCGCCGGTGGGCATCAGACGTGTAACCGGGCAGGAGGTCGGCGCGCAGCCCGCGGTGCTGATCCAGCCGCGCGCGGTCTTCGCCCAGGCCGGGCCGGGCATGGAGTATGACGCGGTCACGATTCTGCCCAAGGGGACTTGGGCCAAGATCACCGGCGTCGACCCGTCGGGGGCCTGGGTCGAAATCGAGGTCGTCGGGATGGACAGGCCGGTCTGGGTGGCGCGCAATCTGGTCAAGACCGTCTCGGCTCGCTGACCGGGATAGCGCGGAAAAACTTGGGAGGTCCGTCAACAGCGCCGGCGCTGACTTCCCGGCAGCAGACATGTTCGGGCGCTGTTGCGTTGGCGCAGAGTAGCCTTCGAGCCGGCGTCCCGCCTCTTACTTTAATCGGGCGGGCGCCGTAAAAGAGAGCCTTCGTTGTCGTCATGGCGGCGGGGGCTCTTGCTATTGGAAGGGGTTGGGTCTGCGCGACGGTTAGTGGAGGGCCGCAGGCGGGGAGCGCACGGCATAAAAGTTTTTCTGACTCTGCAGTTCAAAACAGCTCATGCAGCGCGATGTCGAAGCCTACCAGCGTAGGCGAGCGCAGCGTATGGTCCTCTGCGTAGATGCCGGCGACGTCAAAACCGTTCTCGCCGCGCACAAGCACGGTGATCGACTTTGTGTCGGGGTCTACGATCCAGTACTCCTGGACGCCGTATTGCGCACAGAGATCGAGCTTGATCGTCCTGTCGCGCTCGGCGGTGGCTGGTGAGAGGACTTAAACAACCAGGTCGGGCGCGCCGCGGATGTTGTCGGCGGTGATGATGTCGCTGCGTTGAGTGGAAACGAAGATCACCTTGCTCTTGCCATATCAGGACGTGTGTATCGAGGAGTATCAATACAGATCCTCTTCAGTGTCCCCCGGCGTGTCGAACCATTCTGCCGGCATTGGTTCTACGATGTCACCAA
>DAOUHX010000098.1:0-1636 GCA_034428395.1 Caldilineaceae bacterium | reverse complement strand
ACCTTGGCCGCATCGTAGAAGGTCTCGGGGATACCCTGGAGGCCTGCCAGATAGATGAGCATCGTGCCGCCGAACGCCTTCCACACAGCGACACCGATCACCGCTGGCATCGCCGTAAACGGACTGTTGAGCCAGTCCTTGGGGGTGATACCGACCAGTTTCAGCAGCAGGCTGACCAGGCCCACCTGCGGCTGGAAGAGCCACATCCAGGCGATGCCCATGGCAATCGTCGAGGTCAGGACCGGCAAGTAATAGGCGCCGCGCAGGAAGGAGATGCCGCGAATTCTGCGATTGAGCAGTATCGCCGCGGCAAAGCCGAACGCCATTGAGAGCGGGACGAAACCGACGGTAAACTGCAGCGTATTCCTGATGGTTGTGTGGAAAAGATCGTTGCCGAACGCATCGGCGTAGTTTTTGACGCCGTTCCAGTCCATGGTGGCGTAGAAGGCGTCGAAGCGGGTGAAACTAAGGCCGATCGCGCCCAGCACCGGCAGGACGGTAAAGATCAGAAGCGGAATGACGGCCGGCAGAATCAGAATATAGGCCCACCTCACTTCGGCGCGGCGCAACTCGGCGCGAAACACCTGAAATCGGCTTGCCGTGCCAACAGTCACAGGCCACCTCCTCCTGTTCGCGAGCGTCCAGCCACAAAAGAGTAAACGAGTGAGGAGGGAAGGGAGGGAGCAGCCCCCCACATTCCCCCCTCACGCTTCAGGTTATAGGAATACTAGGCGCCGGTGCTGAGAATGCGATTGGTGATCCCATCCGCCTTGCTCGCCATGTTGTCGAGCGCGTCCTGGTCGGTACGCAGACCGAAGAGCGCCATCTCCTTGAACGGGCTCCAGATGTTGATCGCCATCTCGCGATAGCCGACGTGGTCGTAGCCCACATCCCGCCCGGAACCGGCCTCAGCGAGGTAGGCCGTGTCTCGTACCAGCGGCTCGTCCTGCAACCATGCCAGGTTCTCGTTGAAGGAGTTGATCGCGGTCAGGAAGAACTGCGGGAACTTGCCTTCGGCGTCGATGGCGTTGTGCAGGGCTTCCTGGCTCTCGGCGCGGGAGTAGACCTCGAGCAGTGCCAGCGCCGCCTCCTGCGCCTCGCTCTCGGAGTAAACACTGATAACGTGATTGGCATTGGCCAGACCAACGCGCTCTCCTCCTGCATTGCGGGCGATCGGTGCGCCAACCCCCATGAGATCGGCATTCTCGGGCTTGCGCAAGCGCATGTTCGGCACCCACCAGGGCCCCTGAATCTCCATCGCGGTGAAGCCTTCCACGGTTGGCCACGTGCCCGGAGGCAGCGTCAGCCCCTCGAGCGGGTTGACTTCGTGAACGCGCTTGAGATCAAGGTTCCAGGAGAAGGCTTCGGCAAACTCCGGCGCGTTGACCGTGCATGCACCGGTCAGCGGATCGCTCTGGTCGAACTCGCCGCCGCCGTTCTGGTAGGCGTTGACCGTAATCTGCTCCCAGTCCCAGGTCTTGCCCATCCTCATGCCGGCGCGCGTGATGTTGCCGTCGCCGTCGCGCTCGGTCAGCTTGACCATGGCATCGACGAGGTCGTCCCAGTTGTCGGGGAAGGTGTCGGCGTCGAGGCCGGCTGCGTCGAAGAAGTCCTTGCGGTAGATATACATCTTCGT
>DAOUHX010000097.1:0-8752 GCA_034428395.1 Caldilineaceae bacterium | reverse complement strand
TCCTCCAGGGTCAGGTGCGCACACGCGGGTCGAGGACACCATACAGGATGTCGGTCAGCAGATTCATCAGAATGAAGACGGTACCGATGATAAGCACGAGCGTCTGCAGCAGCGCGTACTCCTGCGTCTTTGCCGCCCGCACCAGGAAGAGGCCGATGCCGGGTGCGCCGAAGACGACCTCAACCAGGAAGGTACCGCGAAAGATCAGGCCGATGGTGTAACCGAGCACTGTGACGATCGGCAGGATGCCGTTGTGCAGCATGTCCTTGATCACGACCCGGTTGGGTAGGCCCATGATGCGCTCGAACTGGATGAATGGTTTGTTCTGCACATCGAAGAGTTCGCCGCGGGTGATGCGGGCGACCATGCCTGCTTTGGCCAGGCCAAGGGCGATGGCCGGCAGAACGATGCTCTGCAGCGAAAAGAGGACGTTGCGCGAAAAGTCGATCTGGCCGCTGATGGCCCAGCGATAGCGAAATATGACGCCGAAGACGAAGAGAAGAATGATCGCCAGCCAGAAGTCGGGGATCGAGTAGGTGCCGATGCTGACGAGCCGCGAAAGCCCGTCAAGCCAGGAGTTCGGCCTGACCGCGGAAAGCGCGCCGATGCCGAGCCCGACGACAAGCGCAACCAGGGCGCCGCCCAATGTCAGCCAGAAAGTGACGAGCAGCGGCTTTCGCAGCATTTCGGCGATCGGCGTCCCGGGCGCCATCACGATCATTTCGCCGAAGTCGCCGGAGAAAACGCCGCTGATCCAGCGCAAGTACTGGGTGTGTATGGGGTCGTTCAGCCCCAGCTCTTCGCGGATGCGCTCCTTCTGCTCCGTCGTGCCGAAGATGCCGGCCAAGGCTTCGACCGGCCCGCCCGGCGTGACAAAGAGCAGGCCGAATGCGAGAAAGGTGATCAGAATCAGTGTCGGTATGGCGGAGACGAATCTCCGCCCGATGTACTTGAGCAATGACACTGTGCGAACTGAAACTCCCTGAAAGAGGACGGCATGGCACCGCTCCTCGCGTGCGGCGGCAGCACTGGACGGCCGCGCGCCTATTCGTCAAACTCGACCTTCTGGCCGTTCTCAGGGTAGAGAAAGCAGCGGACGTGATGATCGGCGGATAGCGGCTGGAGTTCCGGTCCGCGCTCCATGCAGAGCGTACCGACCTGTTCCTGATAGGCGCAGCGGGGATGGAATCTACAGCCTGCCGGAGGCGCGACGGGGGACGGGGGCTGCCCCTCCAGCGTCGCTCTACGCGTTGCCTGCGGGTCGATGTCAGCGATTGCGTCCAGGAGCGCCTTGGTATACGGGTGATGCGGGCGCTCGAAGAGCTGCCCCGCCGGCGCCTGCTCCACCACCTTGCCCAGATACATTACGCAGATGCGGTCGGCGATGAAGCGGACCGCGCTGAGATCGTGCGAGATAAAGAGGAGAGAAATCCCCTTCTCGCGGCTGATGTCGGCCAGCAGCTTCAGTATCTGCACCTTGACGTTCATGTCCACGGCCGAGGTCGGCTCGTCGCAGACGATGAACTCCGGTTCCAGGGCCAGCGTTCTGGCCAGCGCGACGCGCTGCAATTCACCGCCGGAAAGCTGAAAGCTGTAGCGGTCAATGTAGCGCCGTGGCAGGCCGACCACGTCGAGCAGGTTGTGAACGCGGGCGGTAATCTCGGTTTCGCCGGTGTAGCCCATTTTGCGCACGGGGTAGCCCAGGATCGTGCCCACGCTGTGGCGCGGGTTAAGCGACTCCCGCGGGTACTGGAACAGGAGCTGGACCTTCTTGCGCGTTTCCGCGTCGATCGAGGCCAGGGAGCGGCCGCGGAAGCTGACGCTGCCTTCAGTGGGCTGAACGAGGCCGGCCAACAGCCAGCCGAGCGTCGTCTTGCCGCAGCCGCTTTCGCCGACGAGGCCGACGATCTCACCGGCGTCGATATGCAGCGTCACGCCGTCAACGGCCTGGATGTCGTTCCCGCGCAGGAGCAGGAGCCGCTGCAGCCAGGTCGAATTCGAGTAGTAGCGTTTGACGCTTTCGGCTTCGATCAGCGCGGCCACGGTGCTTCTCGCCGGAGTTGGTCCCTGTTCACATGCAATCCGATGGGTTGTGCGCACAAAACGCACAACGTGGCGCTCGTTCATATTGCATGAGCCGACCGTCACGTTGTACGTAATATGTTATATCGATGCTCCGTTCGGCACTTGTCTTACATCGGCGCGTCTCGTTCGGGCGGGCCGTTCTCGGTCTCGGCGACGGTGACGCCGTGGATGATGGGCGTGATAGTCGGGCTGGCCTCGACGCCCTGCAGGTAGTCCCAGTAGGCTTCGAGGCGGGCGCCGTGCACGACGGGCACGTGGAGGGCGAGGTCGGCGTTGACCATCTGCACGTTGCGGACGGCGTCGGCGTACTCTTCGGAGCCGGGAGGGGCCTCGCGCATGCGCTGCATCGCGCCCATGAAGCGGGCGAGCCACTCTTCGGGCATGTCGTCCATGTGCCAGGGTGTGATGCCGTACGGCGGGGGGTAGTAGCGGCCGTACTCGACGACCCAGATGCCGGAGTCACCGGCGTCGTGGTAGACGCCGTCGACTTCGTTCTCGATCACGCGCGGCCAGTTGGCGGAGGAGACGTTGGCCTCAACGGTGAGCTCGATACCGACCTGGGCGACCTGCTCCTGGATGATGCTGGCCGGCTTCTCGTAGCCGCGGCCCTCGGCCAGAACGATGTGAGCGCTGAAGCCGTCGGGGTTGCCGGCCATCTTAAGGTGTTCGCGTGCGGCGTCGAAGTCGGAGCGCAGCGAGTGGATCTTCTCGACCTCTTCGTTGACGAGCGGGTCGTCGGCATACCAGAAACTGAAGGCGGGGCTGCCGAGGCCGGCATTGACGACGTTGTTGATGTCGACGCGGTCCATGGCGGCGCTGATGGCCTTGCGGTTGTGGATGCCCTGCTCGGTGAAGCCAAGCACGCCTTCGCCGACAAAGGCCAGGTAGTTGATGAACGGGTCGGCGACCGGGATCGAGTTCAGGCCCGGCGTCTCTTCGATGCGCGCCTGGAGCGTGGGCGAGACGTTGTAGTGCCAGTCCTGCGCCTGCGCCAGCAGCTGGGAGACGCGCACGGTCGGGTCGTTCACGACTTCGAAGACGAGATAGTGCGGGATGTCTTCTGAAAAGCCGCCCCAGAAGAGGTCCCAGCCCCAGTAGTCGTCGAAGCGCTTGAGGACGACGCGTTCTTCCACGCTGTATTCGATCAGCTCATATGGACCGGTGGTCGTGCCGTCGACGGAGCTGGTGAGCGCGGTCTGCAGGCCCTCCTTTTCGACGGGCGCGCCGTCGTAGGCGCCTTCGGCGACGATGCGCGGGCCGTCGGTCACCGACATGGCCGAAAGCAGGAAGGAGTCGGGCGCGGCCAGGTCGATCACGAGGGTGTGGTCATCCTGCACAGAGACTTCCTCGATGTTTACGAGCAGGCTCGACGTGGAGAGCGAGTTTTCCTTGATAAAATCGAGGGAGTACTTGACGTCGGCGGCCGTAAAGGCGGCGCCGTTGTGGAACTTCACGCCCTCGCGCAGCGGGATGGTCCAACGGCGGCCATCGTTGTCGACCGCGGGCAGGGCGGTGGCCAGATTGGGCTCGATTCCCGCGCGGGTGAGCCGGTAGAGGCCGTCGTGGTACATGGTACCGAAAGTCTTGTTGGGGGGCGTGAGCGGGTTGTTGGGATCGACGCCCTGCGGGTCCTGGATGATGGGGTGCTTGATGACGTACTCTTTCGCCATCGCCATCGGCTCGGCGTCCTGCGCGGGCGCGGCAGCCGGGACGCAGGCGGCGAGTGCCACCCCGACGCCGGCCATACCCGAGAGCTGCATGAACTGCCGGCGGGTCAATCGTGACTTCATCTTCTTCCTCCTGTGTGGATAGGCGGCATGGCGGCCGTGCCCATGCCAACTGGGTTGAACGGGATTGCGACGTAAGTCAATCGACGATTGAAGCAGTTGGAAGAGGACCCAGATCGTTGCAGGTCCGACATTCTTGCTTCAGGCAAAACTAGCCGACTGCGGACGCGTAGCGTGCGGCCACGACATCCCAGTTAACGACGTTCCACCAATTTTCGACGTATTCGGCGCGGCGGTTCTGGTATTTGAGGTAGTAGGCGTGCTCCCAGACGTCGAGGCCCAGGAGCGGTGTGTCGCCGGTCTGGGTGTACGGGCCGTCCTGGTTGGGCGTGCTGTAGATTAGCAGGCTGCCGTCAAGCCTGGCGACGAGCCAGGCCCAGCCGCTGCCGAAGCGGGCCATAGCGGCGGCGTTGAAGCTGCTCTTGCAATCGTCCAGACTGCCGAAGGCGCCGGCGATGGCGTCGGCCAGCGGCCCCGAGGGCGCGCCGCCGTTGGGACCCATCGTCTCCCAGAAGAGGGTGTGGTTGGCGTGGCCGCCGCCGTTGTTGCGGACGGCGGCGCGGATCTCGTCCGGGACGGTGTAGAGCTTATTCAGAATCGCGGTCACTTCCATATCTTCAAATTCGGTGCCGGCGACGGCGTTGGTCAGGTTATCGACGTAGGTGGCGTGGTGCTTGCCGTGATGGGTGCGCATCGTCTGCTCGTCGATCCAGGGTTCGAGCGCGTCGAATGCATAGGGCAGCGAGGGTAGTTCAAAGGCCATTATTGCTCTCCTGCAGTTTGATAATGATGTGCGCTAACTGCCGCCGGCGCCTGCGGACGGGTAGAGAAGCGGGAAGCGGTCGCCTTCCCACAGGTCGCCCTCCCGGAGCTCGCCGTCTTTCTGGTCGGCCAGGACGGCGACGTTCCAGGGATGGTCGCCGGTGCCTTCCTTGTAGCGGGTATAGCCCGGCAGCATGTGGACGACGATGGTGCGGCGCGGGTCATTGGTGCGGTTCTCGGTGCTGGCGTGCAGCGTCCTGGAGTGATGGAAGGAGACGCCGCCGGGTTCGAGGATGAGGGGCGCCATCTCGACCGATTCGCCCTCGGGCACGGTGAAGTCGGGCAGGTCCATGACGTCGGCGTCCTGCTGGAAGAAGTTGCGGTCGGACTGCAGGGGCCAGCGATGGCTGCCGCGAATGACCTGCATGCAGCCGTTCTGCTCGGTCTCGCCGTCGAGCGAAATGCGGGCGGTGAGGGCGTGGCCGGGCGTAGTGCATTGCCAGTAGGCCCAGTCCTGGTGCCAGCCGACTGTGGCGGACCGGGGCCGGTCGGGGCCGATGCCGGGCTTGTGGAGGAGCTGGTCCTGGAAGAGGCGGATGCTGTCCGTCCTTCCGAGCTGGGCGGCGATGGCGCCGATCTTCGGTTCCAGCACGAGGCGCTTGATGACATTGTCGGCCCACCAGCCGTTGTCGATGTTTTTCATGTTGGATACGGGATCGCCCGGCCACCAGTCGAGCTTGTTGGGCGGCACGTTGGTCTCGTATTCCTGGGCGAAAACGCGGGCCATGTGCTCCTTGGCATCGGCCAGGTCGGCCTCAGCGAAGATCGGGCCGACGATGAAGTAGCCGTTCTCTTCCCAGAAGCGGATGTCGTCTTCGGAGAGCTTGACTGTCTCGAGTGCATCTTGGGTAATCGTCACTATGGACCTCCTCGCTGCGGCGGTTTTCCGTCCGCATGGCATACAACCTCGGGTGGCGTACGACCGCGAAAATAAATTATTGACTATTTCATCGCGCAAATGCGCCTAAGTCAATTGACGCAGAACGCTTTATTTCGGTTCGCTCTGCCTTGTGCGCGGCTCAACCGCTCTGCGATCGGCGCAGCTGCCCGATTGCCGCCAGGCTAAAGCGCCGCTGCGCCACCAGGGGCGCGATTATATCGGCTGCGGCGCTGAAGAGGAGCAGTGAGCCGATAGCGAACTGTTGCAAAAAGGGTGAAACGCCGAGCAGGTTGAGGGCATTGTGGACGACGGCGAGAAAGATGACGCCGAGGAGCGTGCCGGCGATGGTGCCCTCGCCGCCGAACAGGCTGGTGCCGCCGATGACGACGGAGGCGATCACTTCGAGCTCGTAGCCGAGGCCGGCGTTGGTGGTCGAGGCGTTGAGCCTGGCAGCCAGCATCACACCGGCGGCAGCGGCCAGCGCGCCGCTGAGAATGTAGAGTTTGGCGATGTGAAAGCGTGCGTTGATGCCGGCGCGGCGGGCGATTTCGGCGTCGGTGCCGACGGCGATGGTGTAGCGGCCGAAGCGGGTCTTCTTGTGAACAAGGTATAGGGCGACGTAGGCCACGCCCATGATAATGGCGGGCACGGGCAGCCCGACAAGGTCACCTTTGCCGAGAAAGGTGAAGGCCTCCGGGTAGCCGCGACCGGCGGTTTCGCCGCCGGAGAGGAAGAGGACGCCGCCGCGCACGACGTAGAGCGTTCCGAGCGTCATGATCAACGCCGGAATCCGCAGGTAGGCGACGCCGAAGCCGTTGACGGCGCCGACGGCAGCCCCGGCCAGAACGGCGAGCAGGATGACGAGGGGGATCGGCAGCCCGGCGCCAAAGCCGACGGCGACAAGATAGCCGCCCAGGGCGACGACGGAGCCGACGGACAGGTCGAAGCCGCCGCCGATCATCAGCAGGGCGACGCCGGATGAGACGAGCCCGATGGCCGCGGCCTGCTGGAAGATATTCAGCCAGTTGTAGAGGGTGAGGAAGCGCGGCTGGCCGATCGTGATCAGGATACAGAGCAGGGCGAGGGCGCCGACGAGCAGGCCTTGACGTGTCAAATTGTCTCCTCCGCGGCGCCCATCGTGATCAGGTTTACGATTTCGGCCGATGTCGTCTCGGCGGTCGTGCGGACGCCGACGACACGGCCGGCCCGCATCACGACGATGCGGTCGGTGATGCGGAAGATGTCCTCCAGATTGTGGCTGACCACCATGACGCCGAGGCCGTGGTCGCGGAATTGCTCGATGATTTCGAGGGTAGCCTGCGTTTCGGCGATGCCCAGGGCGGCGGTCGGCTCATCGAGGAGGACGATCTTCGCCTGGAAGAAGATCGCTCTTGCCAGGGCGACGGCCTGGCGCTGGCCGCCGGACAGATTGCGTACGCGCAGCTTGGGATTCAGGTCGAGGCCGATGCCCGACAGCAACTCCCTTGCCTGCGCCTGCATGTTGCTCTCATTCAGCCATTGGAAGAGCCTGGGGCGCTGGACAAGCTCGCGTCCGAGATGGATGTTGCTGGAGATGTCGAGCGTCTCGATGAGGGCAAGGTTCTGGTAGACGATTTCGATGCCGAGACGGCGGGCGTCGATCGGGTCGTTGATTTCGACGGGGGCATTGTCGACGAGGACCCGGCCTTCGTCGGCGCGGGTTACGCCGGCGAGGATGTTGACCAAGGTGGACTTGCCGGCGCCGTTGGCGCCGACAAGCCCGACGATTTCACGCGGGAAGACGGTCAGTGATGCGTCGTCGAGCGCTTGGATCCCGCCGAACCGCTTCGAGATACCCTGTACCTCAAGACACGGGAATTCGGCCTTCCCATTGTTGTCAGTCATGGATATCTCACGCTGTGTTCGGCCTGGATTTCCTTTCCCGCCCGGCATCTGCGGGCCGCTGCCGGCCCATATCAGCCGTCTTCATTCGTTGTTCGCAGGCACCGAAAGGCGATGCCACTATTCGGTGGGCGGCCCCATCCACTCGCCCAGGTCGATGTAGGACTGAACCCTGTCCTGCGCCACGTAGTCCGAGCCGGAGTCGGTGTAAGTCTCGATCTCCATGCCCTGATAGTGGTCGTAGATGGCATGGACACTCTTGTAGCCCATCAGGCGCGGGAACTGTGCGAAGCAGGCGTGGAGCAGGCCGTCGCGGACAGATTCCAGCTCCTCCATCGAGCAGTTGCGGGTGACGACGAGTGCGTCTGAGCCGGCGTCGCGGATGGCCTCGGCCGCGCCGAGCCCGTCCTGTCCGCTGCAGCCGAAGACACCGGCCAGGTCAGGATGGGCAACCAAGATATCCTGGAGCGCGTTGTAGCCTTTTTCGCGGCTGGGGCAGGCGAGCGGCATGGCGACGATTTCGGCGTCAGGGAACTGCTCGACGGCGGCGACGAAACCGGAGGTGATTTCGCGGCAAGCGCTGATCGTCGATGGGCAGGTAGTCAGGGCGAACTTGCCCCCGCCGCCTGCATCTTCGATCAGGCGGACGACGGCGTTCATGACGCCGTTGAAGTTGTCGGTGGCGATGGTGGTGAGGAGTTTGGCGGGGGCGTCAACCCTGGTGTCCATGGCGACGACCGGAATGCCCAACTCGTTGGCCTCCTGCACGGCGGGGACAAGTGCAGCGGAGTCGGCCGGTGCAAGAACGATGCCGTCGGCGCCGGCGGCGAGGGCATCCTCGAAGGCTTTAATGCTGTCTTCGACACCCATGTCGCTGGTCCCGGTTGTATAGATAAGTTCAACTTTATCGGGACCCAGTTCCTCGGCGGCCTGCTGGCAACCCAGAATCGCTCCCTGCCAGAAGACGGCCGAAGCATCCTTGACCTGGCAGTAGATGCGCAGCGGGCCGCCGTCCGCTTCCTGCGCTTCCGGCGTGGCCGTAACGACGACCTCGACCACTTGCGGAGCTTCACAGGCTGCGATCATAACAGCGAGAGCTGCTATCAATGCCACAATGAGCAGCGCTTTCCGATTCCGATTCATGCTTTACCTCCTACTGTAGGTTTTGGTTGGAGCAATCGGTCGTGTGCCTGGGGAATCCTACTCGAATCTACACCTCCTTGATTGGCTGGGCAGTTGATTCAGACGCCGCTATATGATACCGATGTCGTAGGTCGCGCGCAAGGAGGACTTTTCC
>DAOUHX010000096.1:0-23244 GCA_034428395.1 Caldilineaceae bacterium | reverse complement strand
GATTTTTTCATGGCCGGTCGCGTCCTTGCCATACTTTTGGCGCAGACGCCCCCTGCGCCTGAAGCCGACCCGTTCGGCGAGGCGCAAGGACGCGCTGTTCTCTTCCTGGATCCACAACTCCACCCGGTCCAGCCCCATCTCGTCGAAGCCGTAGTCGAGCGCAGTGCGCACGGCCTCGCTCATGTAACCGTTTCCCCAGTGGTCCGGGTGGAGCATGTATCCCATGCCCGGCACGCCGGAGTTGCCAACGTAGTCAACGAATCCCAGGGCGGGGCCGTCCGCATCGGTGCGCACGGTCCAGGTCGTGCCGGGCCCGTTGCACATGGCATCGACCCGCTTGCGCGTCTGCTCCGGCGAAGTGTGGGGCGGCGTATCCATGAAGCGCATTGCGTCGGGACGGCGGTAGAAGTCGTAAAGGTCGTCCACGTCCGCGAGTTCAACGGGCCGCAGAATCAGCCGCTCGCTGGTGAGTGTAGTTGACATCGAAAGGTCTCCTGAAATGGGTCTGATGTGTTATGCAGGCGCGGCCCTGTAAAGTGTACGCAGCGCCGGTCTCAACTCCGACGCCTCCAGCAGGTCCGTGCTATCACTGAACTGGTCGATGTTGCCGATCGGCCGCCTTTGGGCGAGCCGCGCCACTTCAGGGTCGCGGATCGTGCGCAGAAGCGCGTCGGCAAAGCCGTGCAGCGCGATGACGCGGAAGGGCCGCCCGAAGAAGCACTTCGTATTCTCCGGCATCGGCTCGGTAAGCGCCAACCGGTTGTGATGCGCGGCAACGACCTGGTAGGCCTCGCTCAGCCGCCGGTCGCGCCCCTGCCAGGTGTCTGCCTTCTGCACGGCAAGCAGAGTGTCAGCCAGCTGCTCCGCGCACGCCAGCCGGGCAAAGGCCGTGCCCAGCCACTTGGCGTAGGGCGCATACTGCCGTTCCATCAGGAAGCAGAGCCGCATCAGATCGCGCACCAGCCGTGACGCGATCAGTGTGGAGCCGAGCTCATCGCCCACCAGCCCGGCCCGCCCCATCAGGTGCTCCTCCTGCCCGATGCGGGCCCAGCCCGCGGCCAGCAGGTAGCGCCACAGATCGGGCGGATACCAGGCAAAACGCGCCTGCAGCGCGGCGAGGTCGATACCGTCGTGGAAGATTTTCCCGGCGACGATCGTGCGCAGCTTCTGCTGCGGAAAGGTCAGCCAGTCGGCCGCTCCGATGGTCCTTTCCACGTCAAAATTCAGGTAACTGCGGAAAAACGCGCCGGCGGTCAGCGTCTCGACCAGGTGATTGACCGGCCCGCGCTCCGTCGCATGCATGAGCCGGGTGCCGCTGTCGGTTGGGTCCGGGTCGGTGAAGTTGGTCGGGTAGCCCAGAAAGCGATGGGGCAGCTCCAGGCGCAGCGCTTCATCGATTCCGGCGCCGAGGGCTGCACAGTCTTGCGGGCGCAGGAAGAGCTGCAGGCGCGGCCCCCAGCTGTGGTCCATGGACATCTCGTCGTCGAAGCCAAGGGTCTCCGAGCCGGGTCCGATCAGGGCCGCGGTGTGCGCCAGGCGGGGAAACGACCGGTCCAACACAGGCCGCACCGCCTCCCAATAGAAGCGTCTGCTCAGCTCCAGCCCGGGGATGAATCTCATGCCCTAAATCGCCAGATCGAATGGAGTGCTGTCCAACGCATTGCCAATGCGCGAAGAGGAAAGATGCCGGCAGCTTCTCACCCGTCGTACTCCCCCCACACGAACGAACCGCCGAATAGCGTCGCCTCGATATCGGTCTCCAGGATCGCCATCGGATGGACCGTGAAGATATCCTGCGAGAGCACAACCAGGTCGGCCAGCTTGCCCGGCGTGATGCTGCCCTGGCTCTCTTCGCTGCCGCCGGCGTAGGCCGCGCCCATGGTATAGGCCCAGACCGCCTCGGGCACGGTCAGGCGCTCCGCCGGGTACCAGCCGCCGCCGCCGGGGCTGCCGTCGGCCCGCATACGCGTCACCGCCGCGTGGATCCCCTGGATGACGTCCGGCGTCTCGACCGGTGCGTCGGAGCCGAACGCCAGCTTGGCGCCGCTGTCCCAGAGGCTGCGGAAAGCGTACGCGTAGCGGCTGCGCGCGCCCCAGTACCTGTCGGCGATACGCATATCCTGTGTGGCGTGAATCGGCTGCACCGACGCGATGACGTCCAGTTGCGCGAAGCGGTCGATATCGTCCGGGTGCAGGAGCTGCGCGTGCTCGATGCGATGGCGCAGATGCAGCCCCTGCCCCGCCCGTCGGCTTTCCTCCAGCGCATCCAGTACCATGCGGTTGGCCCGGTCGCCGATCGCGTGCGTCACAACCGCCAGCCCTGCCTGCGTAGCCCGGGCAACGATATCCGCCATCTCCTCGGCCCCTGTGACGGCGATGCCGAGATTGTTTGGCTCACCCTCGTAGGGGGCCAGCATCCAGGCGGTGCGGGGACCGAGAGCGCCGTCGCTGAAGACTTTCACGCCGCCGATGCGCAGAAAACTGTCGCCGAGCCCTGTACGCAGCCCCAGGCGGATGGCGCTGTCCAGTTCGTCGACCGGGATCTGGGCGACCGCGCGCAAGGTGAGTTCCCCCTCGGCACGCAGCTGCTGAAAGGCGCGCAGCGAGGCGGCAGCCTCCTTGGTGTGGACGCCGACGATTCCCATACGGTTGACAACCTTCTGCGCCTCTCGAACCGCGTCAACCGCCGCTTGCGGCGACGGCTCTGTCAGCAGACAGTATGCCGGCCCCATCGCCCTTTCCAGCAGGATTCCGTTCGGCCTTCCTCCTCCGTCGCGCACGATCTCGCCGCCGTCCGGGTCCGCGGTATTGGTCGAGACATCCATCAACGCCAGGGCCCGGCTGTTCACCCAAGCCGCGTGACCGCACTTGCGCGCCAGGAATACGGGGTGCTGCGGCGCGACCGCGTCCAGCTGCGCTGCGGTAGGAAAGGCGCCTCCCTCCCAGACCGACTGGTCCCAGCCGCGGCCGGTCAACCACTGACCGGCCGGCGTCTCCGCGGCCCGCCGGCGCACGCGATCCAGCGCGGACGCCAGGGTCGCGACGCCGCTCAGATCGATCTCCTGCAGGCTCAGCCCGTAGGAAAGAAAGTGGATATGGGCGTCAATGAAGCCGGGCACCACCGTCGCACCGCGCAGATCCACCTCTCTGCCGCCGCGGGCCAGCAGTGCCCGCATCTGCGCGTCGCTGCCTGCGGCCAGGAAGCGCTCGCCCGCGATCGCGACCGCCGAAGCCCGCGGGCATTGCCGGTCCATCGTATGAATATTGCCGTTGTACAGCACGAGGTCGGCTTGCACGGAATGCTCCCGGTCAGGAAACTTCTGCATGGCGCGCCCGCTCCTCAGACCGCTATCGACCGGCTGGCGCCTTTCGTTCCCTCTTTTTCTGTTATACCATACAGCCGCCGCAACGCCACTCCGGCAGTCGCAACCGAAACGTGGCTGGCGCGGCCTTGAACCGCTGCGACAAGAACAGCAATCCTTTCAGTGGACCGCTCCGCCGGAAACACGCGGTCCCGAGATAGTATATGAGCGCAGGCACAGACCTTCTCCCCTTCGGCATCGGCATCCTTCTCATCCTGCTGTGGGGGGGGACGGCCGCCTGGCTGACAGTTCGGCGCGACGGGCGGCGCTGGGACCTGCTGAACGCGGCGTTGCTGGCGGCGATATTTCTGGCCTTCTTCTGGCGTACCGTCAGCGGTGCGGCCTACCGGCCGGCCGACGGCGGCGATCTGGTCAGTTTCCTCTACCCTACGTACCGTTTCGCCGCGCAAACCTTGAGCCAGGGCAAGCTGCCGCTCTGGAATCCGCATCTCTATGGCGGGGCGCCCTTCATCGGCGACATCCAGGCCGGCTTTCTCTATCCGCCCAACCTGCTTCTCTTTCTCCTCAATCCCACCTTCGACTACCGCTGGATGCAATGGCTCTCCGTCGGCCATCTCTGGTGGGCCGGGCTGGGCGTCTACGTTCTGGTGCGCACATTCGGACAGAGCCGGCCCGCCGCGCTGCTGGCTGCAGTCGCGTTTGGTCTCTGCGACGTCCTGTTCATTCACCTGGGCAACCTCAATCTGATCGCCGTCCTCGCGTGGAGCGGCTGGATTCTGGCAGCCTGCCACCGAATGCTGACGCAGGGCAGCCTCCTTTGGGCGGGCGCCGCCGCGGCGCTGTTTGCGACAGCCAATTACGCCGGCCACGCGCAGAGCAGCTACTACCTCGGCATGGCCGTGGGCCTCTATACACTCGCATTGCTGGGAACTCGACATTGGGGCCCGTCCTCCGAAACAGGTAGGCCGCCGCTGCGGGGATTCCTCGCCGCTCTACGGTATCCGCTGGCCGTCCTGGTGCTGACCGCGCTTCTCTCCGCGCCCATCCTTCTCCCTTCAATCGAGATGCTGCCCTATACGCAAAGGGCTGCGCTCGACGCGCAGAACAGCGCGTCCTATTCGCTCCCGCCCGGCCCGGCATTGGTTGGACTGTTCACGCCGGGCTTTTTCGGGAGGGGTCCCCAGAACTACTGGGGCCCGTGGGACCGGGTTGAACTACCCTACGCCGGGCTGGTGACGCTGCTGCTCGCGGCCGGCGCACTCCTGTTGCCCGTGGCGGAAAAGCGGCGGCACGTGGTCCCCTGGCTGGCGCTGGCCCTGTTCGGATTCGTGGCTGCGCTGGGCGGTTACACGCCGGTCCATGGCTGGCTGACGGCCGTTCTGCCCGAGTACGGCAGTTTCCGCGCGCCGGCCAGAACGATCGTGTTGTGGGCGCTGGCGCTGGCCGTGCTGGCGGCGATGGGGCTGGACGCGCTGTTGGGAAGGGGACGGAAAGAACAGGAATCCCTCGATTCCCCGCATTCGGTGCGCTTTTACTCCGTCATACAGGTCGGCGGCCCGGTTCTTCTCCTTCTCCTGGTCCCATTGACACTGGTCGCGACGCGCGTGCTGCAGGGAGGAGACGTCGCCTTGCAGCGCGCGGTCATGGCGGGTCAGGCTGGACTGCTGGCGCTTGCGACGTGGCTGGCCGTGTGGCTGCTGGTGGGGCTCTACCGGCGCAAGCGACTCACGGGCAGAACTCTGTCCGCCCTGGTGCCCGTCCTGCTGCTGGTGGAGTTGACCGCGGCCGGCGCGAACATCGACGTCGGCAGGAAAGATCCGACACGCGGTTTTGTGCATCCGGAGATCGACACGTTTCTGCGTGAGCGGGCGGGCGCGGACAAAGGCCAGCCGTTCCGTATTGACGCCCGTACCGGCATCTACGACCTCTGGCAGCCCGACAGGGCCGCGCTGGCCGGATTGCAGGACGTATGGGGCATTCACAATCCGCTGACGTTGACCCATTGGGAGGAGCTATGGGAGAACAACGGCGGGCGCGGCACACGCATCTATGATCTTCTCAACGTGCGCTTTGTGCTGGTGCGCGACGGCACGCCCCTGCCGGAGCAGTATACGCTGGCCTATGACGCGCCCGGCCCGCTCGCGGTCTACGAAAACCCCGACCCGCTTGCGCGCGCCTGGCTCGTTGGCGGCGCGCAGATCGTCCCTGACGAAGAGTCGGCGCTGGCCGCGCTGCTGGAAAGGAGCTTCGAGCCGTCCGAGACGGTGGTACTGTTAGGCGAAAACGGCCGCTCGCCGGTAGAAGTGTCAGCTGCGCAGGGGATGGACGCGCCTGTCTCGGTCGACGCATACAACGAGAACGAAATCGTGCTTGCGGCGAACGCAGAGAAGACGGGTTATCTGGTTCTGAGCGAAGTCTGGTACCCGGGCTGGCGGGCGACGATCAACGGCGAGGATGCACCCATCCTGCGAGCCAACTACACGCTGCGGGCGCTGCCGGTCCCTGCTGGGGAGCTGGAGATACGGATGTGGTACGCGCCGGAGAGCTGGCGTTGGGGACTGACGCTGTTTGCGATGGGTATCCTGCTGTTCGCCGGTCTGTGCCTGTGGCAGGTTTACGGCGTACTCCAGCGACGCGACCGCAAGGATAGCAGCGACAGAGGGTGAGAGAAGTCGCGAGATTGAGAATCGCGCTTCTCTCCAGCCGCTGTCGCGCGGTTCGGCTATGGCAAGACGGCCTTCGGCATCTTGCAGATCATCGTGTAGGCGGGATCGAAGATATTGCCAAGATCGTACTCCACTGTCTGCCCCATCAGAATGTGGGCGCCGACCGGATCAATCCCCAGATCATCTTCGAGCCAGCGGATCATTTCGGTGGTGGCGTGTTGCGTGGCCTGGTCCAGTGGACGGGCGTTGCCTGCCGTAAAGATATACGCTTCGTTTTCCCCTCTGGGCCAATAGATACGCCGGCCTTTCTGCACCTCCAGGGTGAAGGCCGTGTCGAAGGAGATCTCGATGCCGGTGCCGACGATCTCGCCGTCGCCCTGCACCGCGTGGCCGTCGCCGATGTGGAAGAGCGCGCCGGGCACAAAGACGGGAAAGTAGGCCGTCACACCCTCAACAAAGCCGCGATAGTCCATGTTGCCGCCGTGGGGGCCGGAGGTGGCGGTGGAGATCGCTTCGCCGCGGTCCGGCGCGACGCCGAAGCAGCCGGTCATCGGCGCCAGCGGCAGCGTCAACGCGCCGAGGCTGGTCTGCGGTTCGACCAGTGTGGCGGTGCCGGCCTCGTTGTCGACGCGCCAGTTTGCCAGTTCCTGCCCGGCCGCGGGCCAGGGCATACTTGGCACCTGTTCGGGGTCAACGACGTTGGGGGCGACCATGGTGCGGGTCCAGCCATAGGGTCGATTGGGACGCAGCGTCTCCAGATGCACGACGAGCGTGTCGCCCGGCTCGGCTCCCTCGACATAGAAGGGGCCGGTCATCGGATTGCCCGCTGGCGTAATGGGCTCGCCTCCGCTGCCCTGTCCCCTGGCATCGACGGTCGTGGTCACGACGGTGTCGCCGGGCTGGACGCGCAACACGGGCGCGTGGGAACCGATCGTAACGTGGTAATGGTCCGGCTGGAACTGGTGGGTTGCCATACAGCATTCCTTTCGCGGCTTTCTGCCAAGAGAGTTGCAGTGCGGGGCGTTGTGATGATCATTGTGAGAACCGCTCTACGCGGCGCAGCGTTTGACTGCCGTCATGTTTTCGGAAAGCCGCGCCCGGTCTCAGTTGGAGAAAAGTTGCCCGGTAGGGCCGATCGTCATCGACGGCAACGCCTCCTGGCTTTGGATCATGTGCTCAAGCAACTGGAGTTCCCGGCCCAGGTAGAAGTTGCCCAACTCCAGGAGTTGCGGCACGCCGGGCAGGGCGAGAAGGCGCTGCTTGTCCTCGGGGCGCACCTGCAAGGTGATGGCGGTGAGAAAGGCCAGGCTGGTGGCGTCCTCGGGCAAACGGTCCAGCTTCAGCTGCACGCCCGTGGCCTTGGTCAACAGCTCGACGTAACGCATGATCTTAGGGCGGACCTGATGGGCGCGCTCGGTCGCCAGCTTGGTATCGCCGTCGGTAACCGGAAAATGACGCACCCGACCGGTGAGATAGGCGCGGTCGTGGTTCAGCGCTTCGATGCGGAAACGGCGCGTGCCGACAACCTGGATATTCATCCTGCCGTCAGGCTGGCGGTCGACTTTGACGATACGTGCAGCAGTCCCCACGCGTCGCGGCTCGGCATCGCCGCCGACTTCGGGGCCTTCCTTGATGAGCACAACGCCGAATGCGAGATTCTCATCGAGACAGCGGTTGATCATCTCCCGGTAGCGAGGCTCGAAGATGTGAAGCGGCAGCGCCATGCCCGGAAACAGCACCACGTTCAGCGGGAAGAGCGGCATCTCCATAGCGGAACTGCGCTCATGGGAGAGTTCGTCGTCGTTTTCAGGCGTTTCGTCGATCATGGTTCACTCCCCGTCATCCTCATCGGCAGCGCGGGCCTGCGCAGGTCAGGCAAGGTCGGCGGAATCGTCGGCTGACTGGGCCAGCAGATCGTCCGGCACTTTCATGAACTCGCGCAGAACGGTGGTGGCGAAGGCCCCTTTTGGCAGCGAAAACTGGACGACGATGCCGGCCCCGTGCCGGGCGACGGTCAGATCGTCGGGCAGTATTCGCCCCAGCCGCCGGGTACCCATCATCTTGGCCTTTGCCAGCGAGTCGATTTCGAGCCCGCTCATGGCCAGGACCTCCTGCTCCAGCCGGCCGGATTCGGCCTCGGCATCCCACATCTTCGGCCCATAAATGGGCGCGGTAAAACTGATCTCTTTGCGTTCAAAACGGCCCTGCTCCCTGGGCTGATCGGCGACGACGAAGAGGCCCCCGGTGTCGTGCTTCTTGGCGATGTCGCCGGTCAACAGGGTAGAGAAGCGGCCGCGTTGCTGGCGCAGGGCCAGGTAGCGGTTGCAGAGGTGGCTCTGCACGCTGGCGAGCAAGAGGCTCCGCAGCCAGCGGTTGGCCATTCTCTTCTCACCGCGGAGCAGCTCCCATCCGCGACGCACGTTGGCCCCGTTCCGCCCCAGACGCTGCGGGCCATAGTAGTTGGGCAGGCCGTCCCGCCGCAGCTGCGCGGCCACCGCCTGCGCCCTGGCCAGCGCCTCTTCGCCGTTGACGTCCGGCTGGCCTACGGTAATCGTGAAACGGTTGCCCAGCAGATGACCCTTCTTGAGCTTGTTGCGGTGTAGCCTCACCCAGTTGACCTCCACCGGCGCCTTCGCGACGATGCGCGCCGGCGCCGCGCCCAGAAAAGCATCATCTACGTGGCCGACGAGCAGGCTGAAGGTCTGCGTTGCGCGCGCGAGCTTGTCCTTCATGCCGGCAAAACCGACGGCATTGTAGGGCAGGTCGAAGGCTTCGGCGAGCGCCCGCTGCACCTCGCGGGTGGTCAACGTCTCCTTGGTAATGTTGACATAAAGATGCTGGCCGGCGCCGCTCGGCTGGTAGAGCGGGATCTCTTCGACGATGAAGGAGTCCGGCGCGGCCCGCAGATGCCCGCCGATGCCCGGCAGCTCCTGCGTAGCGTACGGCAATGTCAGATCGAGTTCCACGAAAACCCCGGTGGCCTGTTGACGAAGGCCGCTGTGACGAACGAACACCGGCATTGCGCTGAATTATAACAGATCGACACAACCCATGTTGGAAGAAATGTTCCAAACTGGGGTGTTGCGGCTAGCCGTCGTTGAAATAGAGCAGGCTGTAGCAGAAGGGGGTGCCGCGAAGTCCGCCGTAGCGGAAGCCTGCCTCGCGCAACCAGTTGCGAACGGTCCTCTGCAGCACATAGCCGCTGTGAGGCATCTCTTCGCTGACAGCGATACGACCGCCCACTTTGAGGATGCGGCGCAACTCTTCAAGAGCGAAAAGGGGCTGGGGCATTTCGGAGAGCGCGGCGATGAGGACGGCAAGGTCGACGCTGTCGCTTTCGAGGGGCATACGGTAGGCGCCGCAGTGGTGAAACTGAACGCGCTCGGAAAAGCCCGCCGCCGCGACGCGGGCACGGGCTGCCTCGATCATCGATGCCTGGATGTCGACAGCGTGTACGCGGCCCTCCGCGCCGACCTGGCGCGCCATCTCGACGGTAAAGGTGCCTGCGCCGCAGCCGACATCCAGCACAGTTTGGCCGGGACCCAGGCCGAAGGGGCCCAAGGTGGCGACAGGATCGCGGTACTGCATGCGCGCCGGGTGATCGAGGAGATCGCGCAGGGGCGCGGGATAGGGGCGCGGCCGGATGCGGTGGGCGACGCGCGCGCCGACCTGCGCTCCAATCACAATGCCCAGGCCCCGAGCCAGAAGATTACCCAATCCCATCGGTCGAATCCTGACAGGCTCGCGGCGGCAACTGAACGGCGTTCATCATTCACTGGCTGCTGCAAGGGAACCGGATGCTGAGGACGCCGCCGGCGAAGACTGCGCCGCTGGCGTCGCGCTGCGCCAGCACGGCGGGGAGCAGGAATTCACGCTTGAAATTGCCGATAGTAATGAAGAGTTCATCGCCCCGCTTCTTGAGTCGGATCTTGTCCAGCTCGATGTGGGGCAGCGGCAGCTTGAGGACGAAATCGTCGCCTTGCTCCTCGATCTCCTGCGCCTGGCCGACAAACATGACGTCGCCGGGATCGCGTTGCGCGTAAATCTCGTCGGCCAGGGCGCGCAGCGGCGTCAGGCCGACCACCTCTTCGCTGCGCCAGCCGCTGTAGAGAATCGGCAGGGGGTAGAAATCGCGCTCGATCTCGGCCAGATACCGGGCCTGCGTCTCCTGCAGCCGGCGCAAATAGGGATCGCTGCTTGGTGCGTAGACGGTTGCCGCTGCGCGTTCACCATCCTCGGCCGCATCAGCCGCCTCCGTGCGAATGCCGGGCAAGATGCGGTTGACTACGACGCCATCGACAGCGCAATCGAAAAGCGAAAGATAGGTTACGGCGCGTGCGCCCTCCTTGATAACCATCTTCTCCGGGTTGACCACGACGCGATAGCTGGTGACGTGCGGATCGCTGAGAACGCGTTGCAGCTCCTTCACGTCGTCGACCAGCTTGGGCAGGCCCGCGAGCGCGTCCTGCTCGGGCATGAGACGCCGCAGCAGCCCGCCGGTGAGGCGCATGGCCGTGTCGCCCCAGCCGAAGAAGCGGTCGACATACCATTGGAAGCTCTCGGGCATGGCGAGGAGACGCATCGATTCTCCGGTGGGAGCGGCGTCGACGACGATACGGTCGAAATCGCGCGCGGCCGCATTGCGGTAGATGTGCAGAAGGCTGAAGATCTCCTCCATACCGGGGATGATCGCCATCTCTTCAGCAACGGTACTGCTCATGCCCTGCTTGCGCAGCATCCTGCCCATGTAACCCTGCAACTTGCCCCAGTTTCTGCGAAGCTCGTCAAGGACGTTGATCTCCTGGGCAAAGAGGTTGGCGGTGACCTCGGTCGGTTCGCTCTGCAGCGGCGTATCGAGGCTGTCGGCCAGGCTGTGGGCGATGTCGGTGCTGACGACAAGCGTACGGTGGCCCATCTGGGCGCAGCGCAGGGCGGTGGCAGCCGCTACTGTCGTTTTGCCGACGCCTCCTTTGCCCAAGTATAGAAGAATACGCACGAAGTTCACCTCGAAATGGCCTGAAGAGGCCGGCTACAGAGGCGCCGGTCGCGCGCGGCGGCGCAGACGGCGCAAAATGACCGCGCCGGCCAGCAGAGTCACCAGTCCCCCGGCCAGCAGATAGTAGGCCGCGGCCCGACTGAGCCCGAACCAGCTGCGAATGCGCCACCAGTAGACCGGCAGCTGTGCCCAATAGCTCCAGCGCAGATGCCAGCGATGGCCAATCGAAATCACATATTTGCCGATCTGGTTGTGTGGGATCCAGACGACCAGGTAGCAGCGGCCGCCGACAAGAGTACGCGTGTCGATCAGCGGGCCGGGGTAGTAGTGGACATGCGTGAGGAGATCTTTTACAGGCTGTAGAAGCTCCGTCGGCGGCGGCGCAACGATCGAGCGGTAGCCGTGGGGCAGCTCCAGGGGCACCTTTTGTGCGTCGGAACTGTAGGGCAGGCTGCGGGCGACGATAGCGAACGTGGGCAGCACAGCGCCGCCGCGCGGGAGGACCGGAACGAAGAGCTGGGCGCGCAGACGGTCGCCGGCCTTGCAGTCGACGCGGTAGACGTGGGTCTCGCCGCGCCGGGCGAACGCACCGAAGATGAGGCGTTTGCGGCTGAAATCGGCGAAGGATACACCGTCAGTCAGACGGCTGCCGGGCCGGCTGCCGAATACAGGAACGCTGCCCGCGAGATCAACGCCGGGAACGGAGCGAGGGCCCGCATTGGGCCGCTTTTTCATGAGTTCGCTGTTACCGATACCGTTGACGGCGGACACAACTCCTCCTTCTAAACCGGGACAATCGCGGGCGCGCCGCAGGCCGTTGCCACGGGCAAGAGTCTAACACCCGCGCGCCTTATGCGTCAACCGAACGTCTGCTTCCGACGGTGCCTTGCCGGCAGGCATAACAGTGCAAAACAGAGCGCCAATCTGTTGGAAGACGCAAGAATTGTATGGTACGCTCTGCCTATGAATGCCAGAGTCATCGCGCAGCTTGCCCTCGTCCACGTGGCGGTGTCGATCACGGTTGTCCCGGTCACAAGCACACTCAACCGTGTGATGATTGCGGAAATGAATATGCCGCGAACGCTGGTGGGGGTCCTGATTGCGCTGCCCTATCTACTTTCGCCGCTGCAGATCCTGTTTGGCAACTGGTCGGACCGGAATCCTGCGGCCGACTATCACCGCACGCCGTGGATTCTCTTCGGAGGGCTGCTGGCAGCGACGGGAAGTTACTTCACCGTCCACGCGGCCTACGTCCTGAACAACGATTTCGCGCTCGGTCTGGGGGTTGCGGTCATCGTTTTCAGTTTGTGGGGCATCGGAATCAACGCCGCATCGGTCAGCTACCTATCATTGGTCACCGACCTGGCCGACGAGGAAGGTCGCAGTCGGACGGTCAGTGTCATGTGGACGGCGATGATTGCGGCGACGATCGTAACGAGCCTGGGGCTCTCGCGCATGTTGACCGAGTTTTCCAGGGAGGCCCTCTACACGGCGTTCGGGGCGATCTCGCTTGTTTCGGTCCTGCTTGTGCTGGTTGGCAGCTACCGCATCGAACCGCGGGCGTCGGCGCGTACGGTCCAGCCGGCAGATCGCGCCGATGATCCAGTGCAAGTGCTGAGGCTGCTGGCGCTCAACTCGCAGGCACGGCGTTTTTTCATCTATCTGATGATTGTGCTGATAAGCATTCACGCGCAGGACGTGTTGCTCGAGCCCTTCGGCGCCGAGGCACTCGGCATGCCGGTTGCAGCCACGTCGCGATTGACCTCAATCTGGGGCGCGGGCCTGTTCATAACGCTCCTGGGGGGGCTGCTGCTGATCAAACGCTGGGGCAAGAGAACGGGCGCCAATCTGGGTGCATTTGTGACGGCTGTGGCCTTTGCTCTCATCATCGCCACCGGACTGCTGGGGCAGTCGGGCCTCTTCATAGGGGCTGTGTTCCTGCTCGGGCTGGGCGGCGGGCTGATGACGGTGAGTAATCTGAGCTTCATGCTGGACATGACCGTTCCCCAGGCCGCCGGGCTCTACATCGGCGCGTGGAGCGTGGCCAATTTTGCAGGCCAGGCCGTCGGGAATGTCATCAGCGGTATGCTCTCGGACATCTTCTCCGGGCTGACGGGCAATCCTCTGGCCGGCTACGCCGCCGTCTTTTCGCTGGAAATCATGGGACTGCTGCTGGCGGTGTGGCTTTTCCGATCGATCTCTGTCGGGTCGTTCCGGCGCCAGGCCGAAGTCCGGCTCCATACCGTTCTCTCCCTCGCCACCGATTGACGTCCATTTTGGCTTCCCGCCGCGAACGGACAAGCAGTATTCCGCTACGGCTACTGCTGCGGCTGTGCGCGGTGCCGTTCGTCTATGCTATACTGGAATGTGGAGTCGGATAGACGGGCCGGTCGTCGCGGAGATTCTCCCCGCCCTGAGGACGGTAGCATGGTCAAAGTACTGCTGAGTTACGATATGCGGGAAGGACATGAAGAGGACTGCCAGCGCTATGTGGTTCAGACGCTGGCTCCGGGGCTGGCGCAGATGGGCCTGCGCATCACCGACGCCTGGTATACGTTGTGGGGGGAAGCGCCGCAGATTCTCGGCGGCGGGCTGCTCGACGACAAGGAGGACGCCGCGCGCATACTGCGTTCTCCGGAATGGAAGGAACTGATCGCCGGTCTGGAACCCTTTGTTGAAAACTTCAAGGTGCGGGTCGTTGACTCCAACGGCCGTCTGCAGTTCTGAGCGCGCCCGATTCCCGCCCCATGGCCCGCTCGCGCATGGCATCCACACAAAATCGTCATACGGCTTCAGCGGGAACAGGCCGCCGTCCATTGGCGCTGGTCGTCTTTCTCGAAAACGTGGGTCATGTCCACGGGATTAACCTGCCGCGCTGGGTGACGGCGGTGATCGACTGGACGACGGAGGAGTACGCAAAGTTGCTGCTGCGCCTGCTGGGCGCGCACCGGCGTTACGATCGCGTCGTCATCCTCGAAGACGATAGGGCCACGGCACAGGAGTTGACGGACGCCCTGGTCGATTTGAGCGCCGCGTATACGGTAGACCAGCTGCTGCTGGTGCATGGACAGGAGCGCTGTCTGGTCGGCTACCGCGGACGCGAGCTGGTGGATGGCGCGGCGTTTGACAGGCTGGCCGCGCGTTACGATAAGGACAGGTCGCTGCTCGATCTGCGCGTGGTATACGGGGTCAACTGTTTTGGCGCCACCCTCGCATCGACATGGCTGGGACTGGGCGCGCACGCGGTCAACGGCGCGCACGCGGTCAACTGGCTGCCGGAGCCGAGCCTCAGCCTCTTTCTGCATAGATGGCTGAACGGCGCGCGCTTCAGCGAAGCGGTCGTCTTCAGCGCCGGACGGGCGCGGGCGCTGGGGAGATGCGTTTGGCGGGACAAGGCCGACGGCGGCGAACATCCACATATCGCGGGCAGCCGGCAGATTGTCTACGGTCTACGGGATGTGACGATCGGGTCGGCGACGGAGAGAAACTGAACCATCGAAAGCGCGGCTGGGCAAGCTGCGCGCGCAGAGGAGAAAGAGATTAAGATGCCCCTTCCCAACCGAAGCGAAGCGCTGGAACTGATGCACGAATGGGTGGATGCGGATGGACTGCGCCGGCATATGCTGGCCGTCGAGGCGGCGATGCGCGTCTATGCACGCCACTACGGCGAGGACGAAGAACTTTGGGGGCTGACGGGGCTGCTGCACGACCTGGACTACGACCGTTTTCCCGATATGGAAGATGAGGAGAACGGACATCCCCGTTCGGCCCTGCGGCTCTTCCGCGAGCAGGAGTACCCGCCGGAGTTCATCCAAGCGATCGAAGCGCACGCTACTTTCCTGGGCGTGCCGCGTGCCTCGAGGCTGGACAAGGCGCTTCTGGCCTGCGACGAGCTGACCGGGCTGATCCTGGCGTGCGCCTACGTGCGGCCGGACCGGGACCTGCGCGGCGTCCGGCTCAAGTCGGTAAAGAAGAAGTGGAAGGACAAGCGCTTCACCGCCGCGATCGACCGGGCCGAAAATCTGCGTTTCATCGAGGAGCTGGGCGAACCGTTCGACGAGCACGTACAGCGCGTATTGGACGCGATGAAAGAGATTGCGGCAGACCTGGAACTGGCAGGCGAGCAGGCCTAGAGGGCGTGCCGGCGGCAGAACATTGTTGCCCCGTTGTCGTCAGGCGGACGCGCGCGCGGCCAGCGCCTCAAGAACGCGCGCCGGCGTCATCGGCAGCGTGCGGATGCGTTTGCCTGTGGCGGCGGCAAAGGCGTTGGCAATTGCCGCGCCGACCGGCGCGATCGGCGGCTCGCCCATGCCGTAGGGAGTCTCGCCGCCGTTGTCGACGAGGACGGAGCGGACGTGGGGCGCGTCACGCATCGTCAGCAGCGGGTAGCTTTCGAAGTTGTTGAGATTCAGCCGGCCATCCTCCACATAGGCCTGCTCGATCAACGTCGACCCCACGCCCCACATGACGTTGCCCTCGATCTGCGCTTTAGCGCCATCACCATTGACAACCAGTCCACAGTCGACCGCGCAGGCCACGTCGTGGACGGTGACCTGGCCCGACGACTCGTCGACCGAGATCTCTGCGACCTCGGCGACCATCGTGTTCGAAATGTGGCAGGCGATGCCGCGGGCGCGGCCCGCAGGCGGCGGCGTGCTCCAGCCGCTCAACTCTGCGACCGCCTCCAGGACCGCGCGCATCCGACTTCCCCGGTTGCTGTCGGGCAGATGATCAAGGCGAAACCGCAGCGGGTCCGCGCCGGCTGCTGCGGCCAGTTCATCGATGAAACTTTCGAGGGCGAATGTGTTGGGGAAAAGACCGAGGCCGCGCCACCAACCGGTCCACACGGGCAGGGTCTGCCGCCACGCGGTCACGGTGCGGTGAGGCACGTCGTATTCGACGCGGGCGCCGATGGTTGCGCCGAAGTCGGCGCCCATGAGATATGCCATGAAGGCAGGCATGAAACTGAAGGCAACGTCGCCGCTGCCCTGCCGGTGTTCGATGGCGGCGATCCGCCCCTTAGCGTCGAGCGCGCCGGTGAGGACATTCTTTGTCGGCGGGCGCAGGTAGCCATGCCGCATGGCTTCGGCGCGGTCCCAGCCGACATGGACGGGCGCACCGGCTGCCCTGGAGAGACGCGCGGCTTCGATGGCGACGCGCGAATCGAGCTTGCTGCCGAATCCGCCGCCGAGATATGTGGGGACGACGCGTACAGTGGAGGCATCGACTTCGAGCGCGTCGGCGATCTGCCCGCGGGCGCGCTCCTGAAACTGGGTCGATACCCAGACGCGCACCTGGTCACCCTGCACATCGGCGAGTGCGGCGGGCGCCTCGAGGGGCGCCTGGACGGCAAAAGGCGAATAGTACGCGGCCGTGATGGTCTGCCCCTGAGCAAAGACGCGGCCGGCGTTGCCCTCGCGCTGGACCGTGATGCCGCCGCTTCCTTCCGGCTCGATCAACGCGTCAATCTCCTCCTGCTGCCACAGATGGCCTTCATCCCACTCGGTCTGCATCGCCCTCGCGGCGGACCAGGCTGCGCTGCGCGTTCTCGCGACCACGCCGGCGAAGCCGTTCTCCAGGTCGATCACAAACCTCTCGACGCCCTCAATCTGTTCAGCCGCGCCCGGTGCGGCGCTGACCAGCTTGGCTTCCAGCGTAGGCGGGCGCGCGACCGCGCCGTAAAGCATGTCGGGAAGGCGCATATCGTAGCCGTAGAGGGCGCGACCGGTCACCTTGTCGGGAATGTCGATACGGGGAATCGACTGACCGATGACGGTGAACTCGTCAACCGGCTTGAGAAGGAGTTCGTCATCGGCCGGCAGCTCCCAGTCGGTGATCGCGGCGGCCAGGGCGTGGAAGTCGACGCGCCGCTCCGGATCATCGGCGGCGGCAAAGCCGCGCCCAACAACACGCAGTGTACTGTGCGGCTGCGACAGGGCCTCGGCCGCTTCGCGCTGCAGCAGAGCGCGCATGCCTGCGGCGGCCCGGCGCAGAGCATCGTAGCTGGCTGCGACCGAAAAACTGCCGCCGGTGCCGAAGGTGTCGACCAGTTCGGAGGTGGTATCGGCCTGCTGCACGACCAGATCATCCCAGGCGATTCCCAGCTCTTCGACCGCGATCTGCGCGATCGAGGTGTGGACGCCCTGCCCCATCTCGACCTTTACCAGCGACAGTTTGAAACGGCTGTCCGGCAGGACCTCCAGCCATAGAGGCGGGTCGTCGGGCAGCGTCATGAAACTGTTGTCGGCCGGTTCACTGTTGGCAAGGCTCTCAGCCATAGACAGGTTGAGGGCCGGTTTGCCGATATAGGCGCCCACGGCGAGACCGGCCCCCGCCGCCCCGATGCCGATGAGGAAGCCGCGGCGCGAGAGGCGCCAGCGGCGCCTGGAGGAGGGGGTATCGATGGCTCGATCCGGTTGGTCCGCGTTCAGCTTCTTCTGTTCTCGTTCCTGTGTCATGCCCCGACCTCCTCGCCGCTCGCCATCACAGCTGCAGCCTGCGCAACAGCCTGCCTGATTCGCACATAGCAGCCGCAGCGGCAGTAGTTGCCGCTCATGGCGCGAGCGGTCTCTTCGGCGGTGGGCTGGGCGTTCTGCGCCAGAAAGGCTGCAGCCTGCATGATCTGTCCGCTCATGCACCAGCCGCATTGGGGGACCTGATAGTCGATGAACGCCTGCTGGACGGGATGCAGCGCAATAATATCGTCGCCATCTGTCTCGGCCATGCCCTCGATCGTGCGAATATCAGCCTCCGCAACCGCGGCCACGGGCATGACGCAGGAGCGGACTGCGGCGCCGTTGACGTGAACGGTGCAGGCGCCGCAGATGCCGATGCCGCAGCCGAACTTGGTGCCGATCAGGCCCAGTGTGTCGCGCAGCACCCAAAGCAGCCGTTCGTCCGCGGCCGCGTCCAGGGTATAGGTGGTTCCGTTGATCCTCAGTTCCATGCGAATGTTTCCTTGTCGCCAACTGTGAGCGTGAGAGCAGAGGGGCGCGCCGATCTGCGCCAATCATAGCCTGAAATGGGGCCCTGGAATGTAAGGTCACTCTCGATAGCGGCGCGCGCTCCGTTGACCGGCTTGTCCCGACCGGAAAGGTGTCAGGCGGCCTTGTGGGACCGGGGCTACGGCCTCCACTCACGCCCGGGCTTGGAGTCAAGCGCACCGCCCAAATCAACGAGCGCGGCGGCGATTGTCCGCAGACAGCCCGGCAGGTCGGCCGCGATCCGGCTGTCAGGTATGCGGAGGACCGTCCAGCCTTCGGGCGGCGTTGTCTCGCGCAGATCGGCGGGTTCATCGAGGCGGATGCCGAAATAACCGTTGCGGACGCGCAGGGCAATGTCAACGGGCCAGTTGCCGGCCAGGCGGTTGGGGAGGGGCCTGAGCCGGTTGGCCCGCAGCGCGCTCCACAACGTCTGAAAGGGCTCGTCATCTAGTTTGAGTTCGGTCACATCCCCGGCGCTGAGGAGACGCTCGAGCGATGTGTGGATGAAGGTCAGCCGCCGGAAAGTTTTGGCCGGTATTGGCTGGGCCAATCGCAGGAGAGGACCTATTTCTATGCGGAAATAGGACTCCTCGGCGCGGGCATGATCGGCCTCGTCCGGGAGAAGGTCGGCGCGGGCGAGGAGCTGATAGCGGCGGATGGCCGCGTAGTAGGTGACTGTGCGGGCCTCCGAATCGTCCTTGAAGGCGCCGGTCTGGTAGAAGGCGAGATAGTCGGCGCCGATGCGGCGCGGGGCCCGGCGCTGGGGGATACGATACCAGCCTTCCGATGCCGCACGGCGCAGGTCGGCCTCATTGTTGACGACGGCGACGAGAACGGTCCGCCGCAGTTTGTAGGGGTCTGAATAGTCACGGGACATTTCTGACAGATGCACTTCAGTGTAGGTGGCGAGCGAGGTCGGGTGCGTAGTTGCGGATCTGCTCGCGCAGCCGTAGGAGAGCGACATCCTTGGCCTTGGCTTCGAGCATGACATCAAAGGGACGGAGGCGCGCGGCAACGGCCTTTTGCAGCAAGTCTATGAACTCGAAAGGATGCAGGAAGTCGCTGTGCTGGTTCGGCAGGGGCATCTGCATGCGGGCCTCCCCGTTGCGATAGAGCGTGCGGACCGCTGTGCGCGGGCTGCTGAAATGGATTTTCGGGCGCACGTGCGCCGGCCAGGTCGCGAGGGCGACTTTGAGGCCGTCGAGCAGCGGTATCGCCTCAGGATTGTGGCAACGGTGGTGGAGCGTATCGAGAACGACGGGGATGCCGGTGCGGCGATGCGCCCAGATCACGTCGCGCAGGCTGAACCGGCGGTCGCCGTTTTCGAGGACGAGCCGGCGCCGCACCGAATCGGGCAGCAGATTGGCGGCGCGCGTAAAGCAATCGAGCGCGGCGGGCACGTCGACGTGTCCGCCGCCCACGTGGATGACAACAACGCTGGAGTCGTCCAGCCCCATTCCGTCGAGTAACGCGGCCGCCGCCGCCAGTTCGCGGCTGGAGCGTTCGACGATGACAGGGTCCGGGTAGCTCAGCTGGACGAAGAAACCGGGATGCAGGGTCAGGCGGATGCGCTGTTCTCTGGCCATGTCGCCGATGGCGGCCAGCTCGGTCGAACATTCGTCGAGTTGCGCGTGGAAGGCCGGCAGGTCGGGGTGCGTCAGATAGGGGGCTAACTGTCCGGCCATGCGATAGAAACGGATCTGCCTGCTTTCCAGATAGAGAAAGATATCGCGCAGGTAGGAGAGGCTGACGCTCAAATGGGGCGCGTTCTGCCAGCGACGGCTGTCGTGCGAGCGCAGGCCGGCCGCGCCGAGCACCTTGACGGGAAATCCCAAACGGATACACGTCTGGAACGACATGGGGGACAGGTGTTCTATCGGTTGGACAGCGTTCAAAACGCGCACGCGCAGACGGAGCGCGAAGGCGTGCGCCCTTGCGAGGCTGGAACAGTTCGGCTCTCGATGGAGTCCATGGTGCGGTTGCTCGGGGGATTGAAGAGGCGCTTACGTCGCGCCTCGCGCCGCTGACGCGTTAGAGTTCATGCCATCTGTTATGATGACAGAATACCATAGCTATCGTTTGCCCCCCAATAGCCCCGTTGGGACCCGGTTCCCCCGAACTCCGGTACAGGCCCATTTCCTGTTCTTTGGGCCGTTTTGACAGGAAAATCAGCTGTGATGTACTCTATATTTGTAGCCGATTGAGCAGTCTTGCAAGAGGACCGGATAGCCGCCGCAACCGGTACGACCGGGAAGCTCTGTGATCCCCGCGTACCCCCACCTGACTTTGCTGCGAGCTTCGATCGTCCCGTTCCATACAAGTTGAAAAACCGGATCGATTCACACGCCAGCCGCGACATAAATCGTGCTGGCTGCCATACAACTTGCCATCCACCGACAAAGGCGTGAGAGCACGCTCGTGCAGGGGTTGAGGAGCCGACGACATGCAACGTATACCGCTATGGACCATAACGGTCGCGGCGATCATCTTGCTGTTCACGGCGCCCGGGATTGCGTTGGCCCAGGCGCCGACGGTCATCTCCGAGCCGGCATTCGACTCACGCGCCGACGGGATTTGGCTTGGGGAAGGCGCGACGCTTTCGCCGGCGCGACACGCCAGGTCCTTGCCTGCCGCGGCGCTTCCCGCGACGGCCCCGCCGGGCTGGAAAACTCTGGTGGACCGATCGCTGGGGTATTCGCTGGCGGTCCCCGCCGATTGGCAGACACTCGACCTGCACGGGGCGGACCTGGAGCGGATGGCGGGCGTTTTGGGGGGTGAAGTCGCTACACGGCCGTTGCGGCGCTACCTGGCTACGCCGGCAGGAGAAAATCTCGGCCTTTTCGCGATCGAACCGGACGCACGTGAACTCTACGCGCGCCCGCCGTTCCCAACCTTTCTGAATGTATCGGTGGCCCCTTTGGCGGACGATGTCAGCGATGAGGAATGGGTTGCGCTTGTGGAGAGATCGATTTCAGCGTTGGGGAAGGTCCGGCTGAACAGTATCGAACTTGGAACTCTCAACGACCTGTCGGCGGTCAGGGCGACTGCGGTCTATGAAATGAGCAGCCAGCTCCATGTACTGAACGCGCATCTTGACCTGACAGTTGTACGCGCCAACGGAACGGCGTATACGCTGACGATTGCGACCCGGCTCAGCAACGTCATTGCCAAACAGAAAATGATAGACCAGATCGTGGGCACATTCCAGCCCTCATTGCCCGCGCAAGCGGGCGACCGTTCCCAGGCGCAAGAGCCGGCCGGCGACGGGGCCGCGGCGCCGACGCAGTCAGCGCTCTCAGCCATCCCGCGGTTCTGGAAGCCGCTTGTAGACCGGCGGCTGGGCTACTCGCTGGAGGTACCGTTCAACTGGCTGGCCTTCGACCTGCGGTCCGGTGACCTGGAGCGCCTGACGGGTTTGTTGGGCGGCGAAGAAGCGATACAGCAGCTGCGTGACTACCTGGCCGCGCCGGCGGGCGAAAGTCTTGGTCTGCTGGCGGTCGAACAGGATCCGGAGGCGTTATACGAGCAGCCGCCCTTCCCGATGTTTCTGAACGTGTCGGTGACGTCTTTGGCGGAAGCGGTGGACGACGAGGAGTGGGTGGCGCTCGTTGAGGAGTCGATCGCGGCCCTGGGCCAGGCGCAGATCGAAAGCATTGCGCCTGGCACGCGCAACGGACTGCCGGTCGTCAGAGCAACGGCCAGGGTCGCGCTTGGCGGGCCGGTAAACGGACTGACCGCTCATCTTGACCTGACGATTGTACGCGCCGCTGGGAAGGTTTACACGCTGACGATTGCGACGCGGCCGAGTGCCGTCAGGGCCAAATATCTACTGACCGAACAGATCGCCGACTCATTCAGAACTGAGTAAGAATGAGAATTGGACGGACGAAAGCCCATCATAGTTCCATTGAGAATTCGGTGAACTTACGCGGAAAAAAGCCGTTCACTTTGTGCAGAGGAGACCCTAGCATGAGACGGAGACGCTCCATCGCCTGGTTTTGCTACCGAGGCGCACTGTTCGCCATTGCCTTCGCGGTCGCCTTTGCCCAGATGGCTGCTGGGACGGCGATAACCGCGCAGGAAAGCGACGAAGCCGGCGGGAACGGGGACCGGGACGCGCTGATCGCGTTGTTCGAGGCGACCGGCGGCCAGGACTGGGTCAACAATCACAATTGGCTGAGCGACAAGCAACTCAGTGCATGGTACGGTGTCACCACCGACGAGAGCGGGCGGGTAACGCGGCTGAGCCTGCGGGGAAACCAGCTGAACGGCGAGATTCCGGCGCAACTGGGCGCGCTCTCCAAGTTGGAACGGCTGGTGATCGACGACAACCAGTTGAGCGGTGAAATTCCGGTGGAGCTGGGCAATCTCAGCAATTTACAGTGGCTTGACCTCGACAGGAACCTCTTGAGCGGGCCGATCCCTTCGACGTTGGGCGGCCTTGCTGTTCTGGAACGGCTGGACCTCTCGGGCAACCAGTTGAGCGGGCCAATTCCAGCTGAAATCGGGGGGCTTACAAAACTGCGTACGCTCTACTTCGATGAGAACCAGTTGGGCGGGCCAATTCCGCCCGAACTGGGCAACCTGGTCCAATTGCGGACGATGTTCATGGAAGAGAACCAGTTGAGCGGGCCGGTCCCGCCCGAACTGGGCAATCTCACGCAGCTGCGGGCGCTGTCTCTTGAGGAGAACGACTTGAGCGGGCCGATCCCGCCGGAGATCGGCGACCTTACGCAATTGCGCTCGCTCAATCTGTCTGAGAGCGGTTTAAGCGGAGAGATCCCGGCGGCGTTGGGCAACCTTACAGAGTTGCGCTGGCTCTATCTGGACGAAAGCGACCTGAGCGGGCCAATCCCGCCGGCATTAGGAAACATCACACAGTTGCGCTCGCTGTTGCTGAGCAATAACAACCTGAGCGGGGAGATCCCCGCGGCGCTGGGAAATCTTGCTCAGTTGCAGAATCTGCATTTGGCGGGTAACGAATTGAGCGGGGAGATTCCATCCGAACTCGGCAACATCACGCAGCTACGGGAGTGGCAGATAGGGGGCAATCAACTCACGGGCTGCATTCCGACGAGCTGGCGCAGCGCCGCATCGGTCGACAGCGACGGGGAGAGTCTTCCCTTCTGCGCTTCGCCGGCGACTCAGGAGCCGGCCGAGCAGCCGGCATTTGGCTTGAGCGGCGATCTGCTGTTCGCCCTGTACCAGGTTGCCCTGCGCAGTTTCAGGCACCAGGCCCTGCAGGACCTTGACCGGCCCGCGCTCACCTCGCTCTA